>NZ_JBITCO010000025.1:0-113138 GCF_044453265.1 Kitasatospora sp. NPDC051705
GGGGGGGGGGGGTTGGGTGGGGGTGGGGGCGGGGGGGGGGGGGGGGGGGGGGGGGGGCCCGCGGGGGGGCGGGGGGGGCGCCTGCGCCGCCCGGCCCCCCCCCCCCCCCCGCGGCGGTCCGGTCCGATCGGCTCAGTGGATGATGCCGGTGCGCAGGGCGACCGCGACCATGCCGGCCCGGTCGCCGGTGCCCAGCTTGCGGGCGATCCGGGCGAGGTGGCTCTTCACGGTGAGGGCGGAGAGGCCCATCGCCACGCCGATGGCCTTGTTGGACTGACCTTCGGCGACCAGCCGCAGCACCTCCACCTCACGGCCGGACAGTTCGCGGTAGGCGGACTGCTGGGTGCCCGGTGCACCGGGGGCCCCGTGGGCGCCCGGCGCACCGGTGGCGCCCGGCACGCCCGGCATGCCCGGACGGCGCATCCGCCCGGCCAGTCCGGCGGCGCCGAGCGGCAGGCCCGGGCGGCCGGGCATCGCGACGTTGGTGCGGGTGCCGGTGACGACGTAGCCCTTCACCCCGCCGGCCAGCGCGCTGCGGACCGCGCCGATGTCGTCGGCGGCGGACAGCGCCAGCCCGTTGGGCCAGCCCGCGGCGCGGGTCTCGGCCAGGATGGTCAGCCCGGAGCCGTCCGGCAGGTGCACGTCGGCGACGCAGATGTCGCGCGGGGTGGAGACCCGGGGGCGGGCCTCGGCGATCGAGGACACCTCGATCACGTCCCGGACGCCGAGCGCCCACAGGTGGCGGGTGACGGTGTTTCGGACGCGGGGATCGGCGATGACCACCATGGCGGTGGGCTTGGTCGGCCGGTAGGCGACCACGTTTGCGGGGTGCTCAAGAAGGACCGACACCAGGCCTCCTGCGGGGAGTGGCGGACGGAACCCCGATGGGGGCGGTCGGAGTGTTCCGCGTTCGGAAAGGGTCACAGTCTGCTTCGGCAGCTACCGTGCCCGGCTTTAGCGAAAGATCACGATCTAGTGAGTAACAATACGGACAAATCGCGCATATGACTGATGCGACATGCCTGGTATTCGCACAAAATCGATCAGATTCGTCATGAATCGGTCGGTTTCGGCCGGGTAATTGACGCAGAGCGCGACGGAAGTCACACGCTGTCAGCCCTGGGGGTGGCGTCGGACCGGCCGGTGCCGTCCGGGCCGGACGCCACTCGTCAGTGCGAGCGCGGGCGTCGCCGTGCGGGCATCGGGACCACTCCGCCGAGTGACGGCACGTCCGCCGGCGCCTGCGGGGCCGGGGTGACCGGCGGCAGGCCTGCACTGGTGCACAGCAGGTCCCCCCAGGCCGCCAGGTGCCGCTCGAACCGGCCGTCGGCCGGCGTCCAGGACGCCCGGATCTCGATCTCGGTCGAGGAGGGGCGGTCCGCGAGGCCGCCGAAGTACTGCGAGGCGCAGCGGGTCACCGTGCCGGACGGCTCCGCGTACCCGGCGCCGTGCGTCTGCAGGGCGTCCAGCAGCCAGGCCCAGCCGACCTCGGAGAGCATCGGGTCGCCGGCCATCTCCGGCTCCAGCTCCGCGCGGGTCATCGTCACCACCCGGAACTCGCCGTTCCAGGCCTCCTGCCCGGCCGGGTCGTGCAGCAGCACCAGCCGCCCGTCCGCGAGCTCCTCGCCGTCCACCTCCACCGAGGCGGTCACCGCGAACGCGTACGGGGCCAGCCGGCGCGGCGCCGGGGCGGGGGAGAGCTGGACCTCGGGCCGCAGTCGGGCCCCGTCGAGGGCCTCCACGGCGGCCCGGAACTCGCTCGGCGCCCCCTCCCGACCAGTTCCGCCACCTGCTCCGCCACCCTGTGCGGGGTGCCCGCCGACCGCTGCCATGACCCGAAGACTAGGTCGAGAACCCCGGTTAACGCCGCAACTTCCGTCCGAGCGGCGTGCCGGAACGGCAAACCGGGCCACATCTTGGAGGAACCGACGAGCCGGCCCGGAGAGAGCGCCCCGGGGCGCGTGCGAAGATTTGACCCGTGAGCGAGACTACGGCAGACACCACGGCGGCCGCCCTCGACGGCCGAACCACCCCCGCGCGCCGCGGCGCCGCGCACGACTCCGCGTTCCTGCGCGCCTGCCGGCACGAGCCGGTGCCGCACACCCCGGTGTGGTTCATGCGCCAGGCCGGCCGCTCGCTGCCCGAGTACCTGAAGGTCCGCGAGGGCATCCCCATGCTGGAGTCCTGCATGCGGCCCGAGCTGGTCAAGGAGATCACCCTCCAGCCGGTGCGCCGGCACGGCGTGGACGCGGCGATCTTCTTCAGCGACATCGTGGTGCCGCTCAAGGCGGTCGGCATCGACGTCGACATCAAGCCCGGCATCGGGCCGGTCATCGCCGACCCGATCCGCACCTTCGCGGACCTCGAGCGGCTGCGCCCGCTGGAGCCGGACGACGTCCCCTACATCACCGAGGCCGTCGGCCTGCTGGTGGACGAGCTCGGCGGGACGCCGCTGATCGGCTTCGCCGGCGCGCCGTACACCCTGGCCAGCTACCTGGTCGAGGGCGGGCCGTCGAAGAACCACGAGAACACCAAGGCCATGATGTACGGGCAGCCCGAGCTGTGGGCGGCCCTGGTCGACCGGCTGGCCGACATCACCTCCGCCTTCCTGAAGGTGCAGATCGAGGCCGGCGCCTCGGCGGTCCAGCTCTTCGACTCCTGGGTCGGCTCGCTCGCCCCGGCGGACTACCGCCGCTCGGTCATGCCGTCCAGCACCAAGGTCTTCGACTCCGTCGCCTCCTACGGCGTGCCGCGGATCCACTTCGGCGTCGGCACCGGCGAGCTGCTGGGCCTGATGGGCGAGGCCGGCGCGGACGTCGTCGGCGTCGACTGGCGGGTGCCGCTGGACGTGGCGGCCGAGCGGGTCGGCCCCGGCAAGGCCCTGCAGGGCAACCTCGACCCGGCCGTCCTGTTCGCGCCCACCGAGGTCGTCGAGAGCAAGGCCCGCGAGGTCCTGCGGGCCGCGGAGGCGCTCGGCACCAGCGGCCACGTCTTCAACCTCGGCCACGGCGTCATGCCCTCGATGGACCCGGACGCGCTGAGCCGTCTGGTCGCCTTCGTGCACGAGGCCAGCGCGCGCTGACCCCGGAACGGGCGAAGGGCCCGCCCCCCTCGGGGGGACGGGCCCTTCCGTCGTTCCGGTGGACCGCTACGGGTTCACGGGAAGGACCGGGGTGCTGACGGTCGGGATGCTCCAGCGCTGCGCGGTGGTGCCGTTGCAGGTGAAGAGCTGGAGGGTGGTGCCGGCGTTGCTGTTCGCCCAGGGGACGTCCAGGCACAGGCCCGACTGCGGGTTGTAGATGCTGCCGTCGGCCCGGTAGCGCCACTGCTGGCCGCCCTCGCCGAGGCAGTTCCAGAGGATGATCTGGGTGCCCACCGCGGTGCCGTTGGCGCTCGCGGCCACGCACTGGTTGTTGATGGTGAGCGTGCCGTTGGCGTTCAGGCTGTAGCGCTGGGCGTCGGTGCCGTTGCAGTCCCACAGCTGGGGGTGCATGCCGTTGCCGGTGTTGTTGTTCGGCGCGTCCAGGCAGCGGCCCATGTGTGCGGAGAACCGGACCGGGCTGTTCACGGTGGTCGCCGCGACCGCCGAGTTGTAGACCGCCAGGTCGCTGATCCGCCCGGTGAGGAAGTTGGACGGCGCGCTGGCGGCGCGGTAGCGGCCGAGCACCAGGTTGCCGTTCGGGGCCGGGCTGGTCGAGGCGTTGTGCTGGCCGGTGCCGGCCAGGCTGCCGTTGACGTACAGGTTCATCTGTCCGGTGGCGGCGTTGTAGCTCGCGGTCAGCTGCGTCCAGGTGTTGAGCCGGTACGCGCCGGCGGGGCCGGTGGCGTTGTCGTAGTCGTAGGGCCACTGGTCGTTGTCGCCGTTGGCGATCGCGAAGCGCCAGGCGCCGTGGTCGGCGTAGATCATGAACGAGCTGCCGTGCTGGGTGTCCTGGCTGACCACCACGCCGGAGTCGTCCTTGGCCAGGTAGGCCCAGGTGCTGATGGTGAAGCTCTGGCGGGCGTCCACCGCGTTCCGGGCGCCGGTGACGGTGGACTTGTTGGCCCCGGTGCCGTCGAACACCGCGACCTTGGTGGTGCGGCCGTCGACGGTGTCGTCGGCGAAGGACACGTTGGCGGCGGTGCCGTTCTGGGCGGCCGGGTTGGCCTTGGCGTCGCCGGTCAGCGGGAACTGCACGAACGGCGCCTGGGTGGTGCCGCGGAAGTGGTCGCCGGCGTAGCCCGTGACCTGGCCGTTGGTGACGGCCGACGGCCAGACGTGGATCGTCCCGGACTGGTCGACGCCCCAGAGGTCGGGCACGTCGTCACCGGTCAGGTCGCCGTCGGCGCCCATGGTCGGGAAGCCCGTGCCGTTGACGCCCCAGCCGATCCTGGCGGCGGGGCTGGCCGTGACGGCCGTCACCGTGGTCGAGCCGTCCGGCCGGGCGGCGGTGGTCAGCGCGTACTGGAAGATGTCGCCGTTGGTCCGGTTGCGCACCCACAGGGCCGGGGTGGTGGCCGTGGCGGCACCGATGGCGAGGGTGTTGCCGGGGACCATCAGGTCCTTGTCGTCCCAGTTGCCGGTGGAGACCAGCGACGGCGCCGCCAGGGTGTGGTTGGTCTTGACCGGGTAGAACCAGAGGTTGCCCGAGTCGATCGCGAAGACGCCGGTGGCGTCGGTCACCTGGCGGCTCGGGGTGCGGGTGTCCTTGGCCGAGCCGATCGGGGTGATCTGGCGGGCCTGGGACCAGCTGCCGCCGTCGTGGTGGCCGGCGCAGGACGTGGCGTACGCGGTGTCGCAGTCCGGGCGGTCCAGCGGGGTCATCGTGCCGCGGGTGAAGCGGCCCGGGTCGGACAGGGTGTTGGAGTAGTAGTAGAGGGCGTCGTCACCGTCGCCCGCGCCCGGGCCGCTCGGGTCCTTGTGGACGAACAGGTCGTCCAGGTTGGTCGTCGGGTCCACCGATCCGCGGTGCGCGACGCGGTAGTCCTTCCACGTCCGGGGGTTGGTGGCGGCGTCGGCGCCCGGGGCCTGGGCGGCCGGTGCGGCGGTGCCGGTGGGCGGCACGCTGGTGTTGCCCGGGTCGGTGGCCCGGCCGTGGGCGATCAGGTTGCCGGCGGTGTCGGCGAGCAGGATGTCCGGCCGGGCGTCGCCGGTGGTGTCGCCGAAGGCGACCGGGCCCGGCGCCCACGGCACGTAGAACGAGTAGGAGACGGTCTGGGAGGAGTTCCCGGCCTCGTCGATCGCCCGCGCGTACAGGGTGTTGGTGCCCCAGTGGGTCGGCTTGGTGGTGATGTCGCCGATCGACAGCGTGCCGCCGTTGCCGCAGGTCTGCTGCGCGCCGGAGAGCTGCGGGTCGTAGCCCCACTGGACGCACGCCAGGCCCGAGGAGACCAGGCCGGCGCCCGGGCTCGGGTCGGAGGCGACCACCGGGATGTGGCCGGTGTCGCCGAGCCGGAGCTTGGTGGTCTGGCCGTTGCCGGCCGGCGGGAACTGGGTGGCCGGGTCGGTGAAGGCGCCGAACGTGAACACCGGCGGGGTCATGTCGACGGCGAAGTGGCAGACCGTCGAGGCCGGTCCGCGCAGCAGGCCGTCGTCGCCCTGGGTCTGCCAGCCGTAGTAGTGGCCGTCCTGGAGGGTGCCGACCGGCAGGTCGTACGAGGCCTCGCTGCCCGTGCCGACGAAGCCCGACCAGCCGTTGTTGACGGTGTTGCCGCCGGTGGTGTTGTCCCAGATGCCGACGTACTCGGTGAGCTGGCCCTGGTTGGGGCTGCTGACCGTGGACTTGAGCGTGGTGTTGGTGGCGGTCACGTAGCCGTACGAGGAGACCGGCACGTCCGCGCAGGAGTCGGTGTCGGAGCTGGTGACCCGGTGCGGGGTCGGGTAGGTGTGCGGGTTGCCGGGCACCCGCGGCGGGAAGTCGTACTGGCTGCTGAGCGTCGCGTCGTACGAGTACCGCTTGAAGCCCATCCGCTGGCCGCTGCCCTCCTGGCCGAGCACGGCGAAGGCGAGCGGCACGCCGGTGTTGCGGATGCCGTCGCGCAGGGCGTTGGTGATGTTGAAGTCGATCGGCAGGTCGTTGTAGCACTCGGAGAGCGTGCCGTTGCCCGCGACGTTCTTGCCGTCGAGCCACTCGCGGACCTCGTGGTTGTTCCAGGACACCGAGGAGTCGAACTCACGGGCCCGGTAGAGGTTGACCGGGTAGGTCGTCGAGCAGGAGTGGTCCGAGGAGATGTACTGGTTGATCCGCAGGTTGGCGTAGTTGATCGTGGCGCCGGCGT
The DNA here is from genome assembly GCF_044453265.1 of Kitasatospora sp. NPDC051705. Lineage (NCBI taxonomy): Bacteria > Bacillati > Actinomycetota > Actinomycetes > Kitasatosporales > Streptomycetaceae > Kitasatospora > Kitasatospora sp. NPDC051705. The sequence continues at coordinate 6,259 of NZ_JBITCO010000025.1, forward strand.
AGCCGTTGAGGTCGAACTCGAACAGCGCCCGCTCGATCCCGTACGGGGACTCCCAGCCCTGGTAGCCGGAGCCGGGGCGGTCGCGGTCGTTGGAGCCGGTGCGGTCGAAGTTGCCGGTCGTGTTGTGGGCCTGCATCACCCAGGCGTGGTGCTGCTTGCCGCGGGCGTCCTGGCCCCAGGACGGGTCGACGTAGATCGGGTACGAGGTGCTGGCACCGTCGAGCAGGTCGGGGCTCGGGGTCAGGGTGATCGCGCCCTTGCCGTTCCCGCCGGCCTGGGCCACCTTGGCCTCGGCCACCGGGATGTCGGCGACGGTGGCGAGTGAGCCGGGACCGGCCGTGGTGCTCGGGGCGTCCGGCGCGGTGCGGGTGGCGGCGCCGGCGGCGGCGTCCTGTCCGGCGGCCGGGGCGGCCGGAGCGGCCGCGCGGGGGGCCGCGGCGAACGCGGGCTCGGCGGCGGCGGACTTCGCGGCGGCCCGGGCGGCCGGGGTGCGCGCCTCCTTGGCGGACCACATCTGCGGGGTCGGTGCGGTGAACACCGGGGTGCCGCCGGCGGAGGCGGTCAGCGCGCCGGTGGCGTCCTTGCCGAGCTCCAACCCCTTGGTGGTGGTGGGGAAGACGAGGTTGCGCGCGGCCGGGTTGGCCGCGGCGGCGGGCGTGCGCAGCACGACCACGGTGGTGTAGCCGCCCCACTTGGTGGCGGTGACCTCGAGGTCGGTGTCCGGCGCGACGCCGCTGAACAGCGCCGTGTTGCCGGTCAGCTTCGGGGCGGGGAGCCTGCCGGGGAACGGCGAGGAGACGGCGAGCTGCTTGCCGTCCTTGGTGGTCATGGTGGCCAGCGGGCCGTCGCCGCCGCCGGAGATGACCAGGTCGCCGCTGGCGGTGGTGGGGGCGACGGTGCCGTCGCCACGCTTGACCAGGGTGTCGTCGAGGGGGGCCCAGGAGCCGTCGGTCCGCTTGGCGCGTTGCGCGAGCTCGTGCTGCTCCGAGCGCAGCTTGCCCTCGGCCGTCGCGACCACCGTGGTGTACTCGTCGGTGAGTTCGGGGACGGGGACGTCCTTGCCCTCGCGCTTGGCGCGTTCGACGGCGCTCTGGATCCGGTCCGGCGTCGGGCGGGTGGGCTGCCCGGAGGGCGCGGTGGCCGGCGCGGTGGGGGCCGGTGTGCCGGTGGCGGCGTGGGCGGCGAACGGCGCGGCGGTGAACAGGCCGGTCGTGAGGACCAAGGAGACCGCGGCGGCGGTCGACCGTCTGGTCGGCCTGGCGGGTCTGGGTATGCGTGGCATCGGGCTCCCCCGGGTGTGCGACGCGCTCCGCGAGTGCGGATACGCAGAGGTCAAGCGCACCCTGGCAGTTCTCACGCCTCGTCGACAAAACCTTCGCAAGGGCCGTGTCGGGATTTTGGCGCAAAAAGAACCGAATGGCCGGTCAGTGAGATGGATCACCCCGCCTGCCGGACGCTTTCTCGCTGGTGGGGCGACATACCCGGCTGCTAGGTTCCGCAACCGACTGTGCCGATGACCAGTCAAATCTCTTTCAAGAAAACGGGGGTGGGAACGTGTCAATTCCGGACAGACCCGATCGCAGGGGAATTCCCTGGCGATGGATAGCCGGGCCGATCGCCCTGGCGGTGGCCGGTTCGCTGCTCGGACCGGCCGCGCAGGCCGCGAGCGGACCCGACTTCTCCAAGGTGTGGCAGCCGCCCGGCACCCCGCTGCCCGGCACCACCTCCGTCAAGGTCACCGACGCCGCCAAGGCCGCCGCGGTTGCACCGCACTACCCGGTGCCGCAGCGGGCCGGCAGGGCGCCCGCGGTGGCGCCGGCGGTGCACGGGTCCGCCACCGCGGACCTCGCCGCCGCGCGGCCGGACGCCCCCGTCAAGGCCGGCGCGCTGCCGGTCTGGGTCGCCCCGAAGCCGGAGGCCGCGGCGTCGGCCGCGGCGGTGACGGTGGTCCAGAAGGACGGCGCGAGCGCCCGGGTGTCCGGCGTCGACGGGCTGGTCTTCAGCCTCACGGCGCAGCGGGCGGCCGGTGCGGCCGCCGACGGGCGGGGCGGTGCCGAGGAGGCCGTGCCGGTCACCGTCGGCGTCGACTCCGCCGCGCTGGACGCGGCCACCGGCGGCGAGTTCGCCTCCCGCGGCCGCCTGGTCACGCTGCCCGCGTGCGCCGCGACCACCCCCGAGCTCCCCTCCTGCCAGGTCCGCACCCCGGTGCCGGCCCGCTACGACGCCGCCGCCAAGCGGATCGTCGCCGAGGTGTCGCTGCCCGCCGCGGGCGACCCGGCCGTGCCGGCCGGCGGTGCCGTGAAGGCCTCCTTCGCCGCGTCCGCGAGCGGGGCCTCGGCCCAGGCCCCCGCGGCGGCCCCGCTGCTGCTGGCCGCCGAGACCACCTCCTCGGGCGGCGGCGGCAGCTACAACGCCTCCACGCTGACCCCCTCCTCCGCCTGGGCGGCGGGCAGCTCCTCCGGCGCCCTCACGTACAGCTACCCGGTCCAGGTGCCGCCGTCGCTCGGCGGCCAGCCGCCCGCGGTCGCGCTCTCGTACAACTCCTCGACGGTGGACGGGAAGACCTCGGCCACCAACGCCCAGGCCTCCTGGGTCGGTGACGGCTGGGAGCTCAACCCCGGCTTCATCGAGCGCAGCTTCAAGCCCTGCGACAAGGACGGCATCAAGGGCTCCGGGGACCAGTGCTGGGCCGGCTTCAACGCGGCCCTCTCGCTCGGCTCGCACTCCGGCCAGCTGGTCCGGGACCGCAACGCCGGCTCCTCCGGCGCCACCACGGACGCCGCGACCGGCGTCTGGCACCTCAAGGACGACGACGGCACCAGGATCGAGTTCGGCTCGGGCGCGGGCAACGACGCCCGGGACGGCGCCTACGCGAAGGTCACCGACTCCTCCGGCACGGTGTACTACTTCGGCCTGAACCACCTGCCCGGCGGCGACAAGAGCGATCCGGCGTCCAACTCGGTCTCCACCGTGCCGGTCTACTCGCCCGACAGCGGCGACCCGTGCTACGACTCCGGCCAGGGCAAGGCCTCCTGGTGCCAGATGTGGCAGCGGCTCTCGCTGGACTACGTGGTGGACGCCCGCGGCAACCTGACCACCTACACGTGGTCGCCGGAGACCAACTGGTACGCCCGTGGCGGCGGCCAGAACAACGGCAACGGCACCCGCACCTCCTACACCCGGGCGAACCTGCCCGCCACGATCGCGTACGGCCAGCGCCTCGACGAGCAGGTCGCGGCCAAGGGCGGCCTGCAGCCCGCCGCGAAGGTCGTCTTCTCCACCGCCGAGCGCTGCGTGGACACCGCGAACTGCGACCCGTCCCAGCGCACCGAGGCCAACAAGACCAACTGGCCCGACGTGCCGGTCGACCAGGAGTGCAAGCAGGACGGCACCTGCACCCACTACGGCCCGAGCTACTTCACCACGAAGCGGCTCTCCGGCGTCGCCACCCAGGTGCGGGTCAACAACGCCTGGCAGGACGTCGACTCCTACCAGCTCAACCACTCGTTCCCGAACCCGAACGACAACACCAGCCAGAAGGCCCTGTGGCTGGACTCCGTGGTGCGCACCGGCAAGGCCGGCGCGACCCAGCTCAGCACCCCGGCGGTGAGCTTCACCCCGGTGATGCTGCCCAACCGGGTGGACGGCACCGACCTGGTGCCCGCGCCGCCGCTGATGAACCGGCCGCGCATCCAGCAGATCCACAACGAGACCGGCGGCGTCCTCAACGTCGACTACAACCTGCCGGCCTGCTCCCGGATCAACAAGGTGATGCCGGCGGCCGAGGACGACAACAGCCTCGGCTGCTACCCGGTGCGCTGGCTGCCGCCGGGCTCGGTGGCCGGGTCGGACCCGGTCCTCGACTGGTTCAACCACTACACCGTCGCCTCGCTGACCGAGAACGACACCGCCACCGACGCCCCGCAGAAGATCACCAAGTACGCCTACGCCAAGCCCGGCTGGCACCGCGACGACGCCGAGCTCACCGAGGCGAACGCCCGCACCTGGGGCGACTTCCGCGGCTTCGGGGTGGTCACCACCACCATCGGCAGCGGCAACGACGGCCCCAGGTCGCAGAGCCGCGCGACCTACCGGCAGGGCATGGACGGCGACGTCCGCAAGGACGGCAGCACCCGCAGCGTCCACCTGACCGACGCGCTCGGCCGGGACGTCGTGGACGTCGACTGGCTGGGCGGCCAGGTCCTGCAGACCGAGGTGTTCGACCAGGCCGACGGCAAGGTCACCTCGCGCACCGTCAACGCGGCCTCCGGTGAGGTCGCCACCGCGACCCACCCGCGCGGCAACGGGCTGCCGGACCTCGTGGCGCGCTACACCGCGACCACCCGCTCGACGACCACCCAGGGCCTGAAGGCCGACCAGACCTGGCGGACCACCACCAAGACCACGGTGTCCGACAGCGACCACGCCAACCGCGCCCGCAGCGTGCTCGACCAGGCCGACGGGCTGCCCGACGTCTGCACCCTCACCGCGTACGCGCAGGGGCCCGACCCGGTCCGCACCGACCTGGCCGCCGAGACCCTCACGGTCTCCGGCGCCAACGCCTGCACGGCCACCGCCAACGCCGGGAACACCGTCTCCCGCAACCGCGTGCTGTACGACAACCTGCCGTACGGCCAGGCCGCGGCCACCGCCAACCCGAGCGGCTCCCAGGAGCTGGAGCGCTACGAGGCCGACGGCAGCGCCACCTTCACCACCACCACCAACGTCACCTTCGACAAGTACGGCCGCACCGACTCCGTCACCGCGCTGACCGTCAAGGACGCGCAGCACCCGGGCGGCGCGACCACCAGGACCTCGTACGCGGCCGCCGCGGCCGGCGAGATCCCGTCCACGCTGACCTCCTCGGCACCGGTGCCCGGCGTGGCCAACGCCACCTGGGACACCGTCACCACCATCGACCCGCGCCGCGGCAACACGCTGACCGTCAAGGACCCGAACAACAAGGTCAGCACCCAGGCCTGGGACTCCCTCGGGCGCCTCACCGGGGTCTGGCTGGCCGGCCGCACCCCCGGGGCCAACCCGAACCCCAACGTCAGCTACGCCTACAACCTGTCCAACCAGACCGGTGTCCCGTCCTCGGTGACGACCCTGGTGCTCAAGCGCGACCTGAGCACCCCGGTCCAGACCCGCAAGATCGACATCCTGGACGGCTTCGGCCGCACCCGGCAGACCCAGACCTCGCCCGCCAACCCGGCCTACACCGGCCGGATGCTCTCCGGGACCCGCTACGACTCGCAGGGGCGGGCCAAGACCGCCGACCCGGCCTGGTACAACAAGGACTCCGGCCCCACCTCGACCCTGGTGACGGCCGACGACTCGACCGTCCCGCTGCAGACCCGGACCACCTACGACGGGCAGAGCCGCGCCGTGGTGGTCGCCTCCTGGTCCCTCGGCGTCGAGCAGAACCGCACCACCACGACGTACGCCGGCGTGGACCGGGTCGACCTGCTCCCGCCCGCCGGGACCTGGCCCACCAGCGCCGTCTCCGACGCCCGCAACCACACCGTCGAGCGCTGGCAGTACAACACCCCGACCGCCACCGGCAACCGCGCCGACGCGGTGGTCTCCACGTACACCTACACCGTCGACGGCCGGCCCGAGTCGCGCACCGACGCCGCGGGCAACCGCTGGTCCTTCGGCTACGACCTGCGGCACCGCCAGGTCTCCGCGACCGACCCGGACACCGGCAGCGTCGTGCAGACCTACGACGAGGCCTCGCGGGTGGCCACCACCACCGACGGCCGCAGCCGCCGGCTCGCCTTCACCTACGACCTCACCGGCCGCAAGACCGGTGAGTACGACGGCACGGTGGCCCCGGCCAACCAGCTGGCGGGCTGGGTCTACGACACCGTCGTCAAGGGCAAGCCGACCTCGTCCACCCGCTACGTCGGCGGCGCGACCGGCCAGGCCTACACCACGGCGGTGACCGGCTACGACGACGCCTACCGGAAGACCGGGGCGACGGTCAGCATCCCGGGCAGCGAGATCGGCCAGACCGGCACGTTCACGTACACCAGCACGGCGACCTACGACAAGATCACCGGCAACCTGAAGGAGAGCATCCTCCCCGCCCTCGGCGGCCTGCCGGTCGACGACGTCGCGTTCTCGTACAACGACTACGGCCAGATGTTCAAGTACGCGGGCGCCACCACGTACGACACCCAGACCGAGTACGACGCCTACGGCCGGGTCGTCCGCTCCACCGTCAACCCCTGGGCCACCCAGGTCGTCGTCACCAACGACTACGACCAGGCCACCGGACGGCTGCGCAACCAGTTCCTGGACAAGCAGACCTCCACCACCGGCGCGGTCCAGCAGACCGGCTACACCTACGACGACTCCGGTCGCGTCACCTCCATCAACACCGTCCCCGACAACAACCCGGCCGCACGCGACCTGCAGTGCTTCGGCTACGACAGCCTCGGCCGGCTGACCACCGCCTGGACCGACACCGGCACCGTCACCGTCCCCGACCCGCAGCAGCACCAGACCCTGGACCAGGGCCGCTGCACCAACACCAGCCCGACCAGCGGCGCCGTCGCACCGGCGCTGACCACCGTCGGCGGCGGCAACCCGTACTGGCAGGAGTACGGCTACGACGTGACGGGCAACCGCACCCGGTTCGTCCAGCACGACACCGGCGGCGACTCCACCAAGGACACCGTCACCACCCAGACCTTCCCGGCCCCCGGGACGGTCAACACCTCCGCCGGCAACGGCGGCCCGCACGCGCTCACCGGCACCGGCACCACGGTCGGCGCCGCCACCACCGTCTCCGGCCGCGACACCTACGACGCCGGCGGCAACACCACCTCGATCTACACCTCCAGGACCGGCACCGCCGACCTCACCTGGAACACCGAGGGCAAGCTCGACGCCTACGCCCAGGCCGGCCCGGTCACCGGCGTCGGCGGCAAGTGCCTGGACATGCGCGGCGGCAGCTCCGCCAACGGCACGGTCGTGCAGATCTACACCTGCGGCACCGGCGGCGGCCAGCGGTTCTCCACCGCGGGCAGCCTGCTCAAGGTGTTCGACAAGTGCCTCACCGCCACGGGCACCGCGGCCGGCTCCGCCGTGCAGCTCCAGCCCTGTGACGGCGGCGCCGCCCAGAAGTGGACGCCGCGCGCCGACGGCACGGTCCTCAACGCGGGCGCGGCCCGCTGCCTGGCCGTCCCCGGCGACGTCAGCACCAACAGCACCGCCCTCGTGGTCAACGACTGCGGGTCGACCGTCCCGGCCGGCCAGAAGTGGAGCGCCCCGAGCCAGACCACCAGCTACGTCTACGACGCGGACGGCAACCAGCTGGTCCGCCGCAACCCCGGGAAGACCACCGTCAACCTGGCCGGCGACGAGCTCGTCTACGACTCCGTCGCCAAGACCCTCACCGGCACCCGGTACTACCCCGTCCCGGGCGGGCTCACCATGGTCCGCGTCGGTGCCGGCGGGATGACCGTCCAGCTCGCCGACCACCACAACAGCGGCCTGCTCACCGTCGACGCCACCAGCCTCGCCGTCACCCGGCGGGCCATGGACCCCTTCGGCAACCCGCGCGGCTCCCAGCCCGCGGCCGGCGTCTGGGCCGGCGACAAGGGCTTCGTCGGCGGCCTCAAGGACGACGTCACCGGGCTGACCAACCTCGGCGCCCGGCAGTACCAGCCGAGCACCGGACGCTTCGTCAGCCCGGACCCGGTCCTCGTCCCCGACGACCCGCAGCAGTGGAACAGCTACGGCTACTCCCACAGCGACCCGGTCAACCGCAGCGACCCGTCCGGCCTCTACGACCCCGACCTGCGCGAATGGCAGATGCAGCAGGAGCGGGCCAAGCGGCAGGCCGAGGCCAGCACCCCGGAGACCGCCAGCGACGACGTCGAACCCGGGGACCTCGGGGACGACGAGCCGGCGACGGAGGAGGAGTACAAGTGGTGGAAGGTCTGGACGCCGCGGCACGACACGGCCGTCCTGATGGCCACCGCCTACCTCAAGGCGCAGCGCCCGTACGACGACTTCGACAACGACGTCTTCGTCCGTGAGGGCTCGTCCAAGGGCAACAAGAAGCCCGGCTACGCCGACATCGTCGAGTGGGGCAAGGACGAGGTCCTGGTCTGGGAGGTCAAGCACGAGGGCGGTGGCGCGGAGGCCGCCGGGCCGGCGCAGCTCGCCCGCTACGTCCGCCAGCTCCAGGTCATGCTGATCGCGAGCGGCGACACCCGGACGGTGAAGGCCGGCGGCAGGCTCGGCACCGAACTCGGTCCGGTGCCCAACATGGCCAACCCGGCCGAGTTCATCACCGCCAAGGACGGCAAGTCCGACGGCATCATCACCTACAAGTGGTCGAAGGAGGACAACCGGGGCGGCGAACCCGACCCCGTCCCGCACCCCGTCCCGGTGCCGCAGCCTTCGCCCGTCCCGCTCAGCGAACGCGGGCGCAGGCCCGGCTGGACCACCACCCGGCCGATCACCGGGGCGACGGCGAACACCGCCCCGGCCACACCGGGCGAGATGCCGCACGCCCCCACCGCGGGCAGCGGTGACGGCGGCGGCGGGTTCGAGGTGCACGGTCCGATCATGACCAGGCAGCAGGAGACCAACTTCGGAGCGGCCGTGGTCTTTGTCATAGGCTTCATCGCCTACTGCGCCACGGCCGGCACCGCCGAACCGTAGACCGGACCGGTCGAGAAGGAACGAAGAGCCCATGCACACGATCCGCTGCGAGATCGACACCGAGTACGCCGGCGCCGAGGCGCTGGCCGACCTCGCCCGGCGCTGGCTCGTCGAGGGTGCGGAGCGCCTGGAGGGTCCCACCCTCCAGGCGGTCCTCGACAGCACCGACCTGGCCGAGGACTCGCTGACCAAGGCGGTGCCCTGCGGCCCGGCCGGAGCCCTCTGGGGCTTCGTGTCGGCCGACACCGTCAACCGCAGGACCGGCCGGATCACCCACCGCGCCAAGGTCCTGACCCGGAAGAACCTGCCCAAGCTGCAGACCTGGCTGGCCGGGGACGTCCAGCTGGCGGAGCTCGCGCTCTACCGGCTGGACGGCGAGGGCCTGCCCGGCGAACCGCTGCTGCGGATGGGCGTCGCCCGGGACGAGGACTGCGAGGACTGGGTCAGGCTCTCCGCACAGGCGCCCGAGGGCCGCTTCGGGCCGGCCGAACAGGCCGGCTGGACGGAGCTGCTGCGGGACTTCGCCCAGGAGGTCGACCCGTCCTACGCGCAGATCGGCTACGCGCGGACGCTCGGGCGCACCGAGCACGAGGAGCGGGTCGGGCCTCCGCTGCCCGGGATGACGCTGCCGCAGTCGCGGCGGCTGCTGCGCGGGTACGAGTGGCTGACGGTCGTCCCGCGCGAGATCGCCCGCGAGCTCGGCGGCACCGCGGCCCTCGCCGCGGGGGGCTTCCACGAGGTGGCCGAACTCCCCGGCGGGGCGGTGCTGATCCGGGTGACGCCGGAGTTCGACGGCTTCACCGGTGAGGCCGTCGAGCGGACCTGGCGGGTGCTGAAGCCCGCGCTGCGGCCCGGTGTGCCCAAGCGGTTCAGCGCGGCCACCGAGGCCGCCGAGCCGCCGAGCCGGATCTGGTACGCCGACACCGTCTGATCCGCGCACCACCACCGGCGGGGCCGGGGCGGGACCACCCTGCGGGGTGCGTCCGGCCCCGGCCCCGCGCCGTTCCCCGGGGGCGCGGTACGGGCCTGCGCGGGCGGTTCCGGTGGGGTGCTCCGGCCCGCGCCGGGGGCCGGGCGTGCAGCGGATTGAGGACTCCGGGTAAAGACCTGCGAGACTGCGGAGCATGTCGGATGCACACGTCGTCGTCATCGGTGGTGGGATCGCCGGCCTGGCCGCGGCCGCCTTCCTGAGCGGGGCGGCCGGAGGGCCGGCCCGGGCCCGGGTCACGCTGCTGGAGGCGTCGGAACGGCTCGGCGGCAAGCTGTGGGGCGGCGAGGTCGGCGGGGTCCGGGTGGACCTCGGAGCCGAGTCGGTGCTGGCCCGGCGACCGGAGGCGGTGGAGCTGGCCCGGGCGGTCGGCCTCGCCGACGCGCTGGAGCCGCCGACCACCGCGAAGGCCGCGATCTGGACGCGGGGCGCGCTGCGCCCGCTGCCGGGCGGCCAGGTGATGGGCGTCCCCGGCGACCTCGACGCGCTGGCCGCCTCCGGGGTGCTCACCGCCGAGGGGCTGGACCGGGCCCGGCACGAGCGCACCACCGAGGTCGGCGAGGACGTGGCGATCGGCCGTTACGTCGCCGACCGGCTCGGCCAGGAGGTCGTCGACCGGCTGGTCGAACCCCTGCTCGGCGGCGTCTACGCCGGGCGGGCCGAGGAGATCTCGCTGCGCGCCGCCGTACCGCAGCTGCTGCCGATCGCCCGCGGCGGCGGCTCGCTGGTCGAGGGGGTGCACCGGCTCGCCTCGCGGCCCGCGGTGGTCGGCACCCCGGTCTTCCAGGGCCTGCGCGGCGGCATCGGCACCCTGCCGGAGGCGGTCGCCGCGGCGTGCGCGAAGGCCGGCGCCGACCTGCGCACCGACACCCCGGTGACGGAGCTGCGCCGCACCCCCGACGGCTGGCGGGTGCTGACCGGCGACGGCACCGCGCTGCACGCGGACGCCGTGGTGCTGGCCGCCCCGGCATCGGCCGCGGCCCGACTGCTGCGCACCGACGCCCCCGCGGCCGCCGCCGGGCTGGACGCCGTCGAGTACGCCGGGATGGCCCTGGTGACGATGGCGTTCCGCCGCTCCGACCTGGCCGGGGCGCCGGCCGGCAGCGGCTTCCTGGTGCCGCCGGTCGACGGGCGGCGGATCAAGGCCTCGACCTTCTCCTCCAACAAGTGGGGCTGGCTGGAGCGCTCGGCACCGGACGCGTTCCTGCTGCGCACCTCGCTCGGCCGCCACCGCGAGGAGGAGGCGCTGGAGCTGCCCGACGAGGAGCTGGTGGCCCGCTCGCTGGCCGACCTCGGCGAGGCCGTCGGGCTGACCGCACGGCCGTACGCCACCGCCGTCTCACGCTTCCGGGCCGGCCTGCCGCAGTATCCGGTCGGACACCTGGACCGGGTGGCCCGGGTGCGCTCGGCCGCGGAGCGGGTCGGTGCGCTGGCGCTGTGCGGCGCCGCCTACGACGGGGTGGGCATCCCGGCGTGCATCGGATCGGCGGCCGCCGCGGTGGCGGCCCTCGACGGACTGTTGACCCCGGCGACCGGGGAAGGACCCACGGAGAGGAGAATGGGCGCATGACTGAGACCGTTGAGCAGCAGCCGGAGCAGCAGCCCGAGAAGAAGAAGGCACGCGACCTGAACCAGGTCATCCGCTACACGATGTGGTCGGTGTTCAAGCTCGAGGGCGCGCTGCCCGAGGACCGCACCGCCCTCGCCGCCGAGGTGGACGAGCTCTTCGCCCAGCTGGCCGCGAAGGACGTCACCGTGCGCGGCACCTACGACGTCTCCGGTCTGCGCGCCGACGCCGACATCATGGTCTGGTGGCACGCCGCCGACTCGGACGACCTGCAGGAGGCGTACAACCGCTTCCGCCGCACCGCCCTGGGCCGCCGGCTGGAGCCGGTCTGGTCGAACATGGCGCTGCACCGCCCGGCCGAGTTCAACAAGTCGCACATCCCGGCGTTCCTCGCCGACGAGCGCGCGCGCGACTACGTCTGCGTTTACCCGTTCGTCCGCTCCTACGAGTGGTACCTGCTGCCGGACGCCGAGCGGCGCGCGATGCTCGCGGAGCACGGCCAGATGGCGCGCGGCTACCCGGACGTGCGGGCCAACACGGTGGCCTCGTTCGCGCTCGGCGACTACGAGTGGCTGCTCGCCTTCGAGGCGGACGAGCTGCACCGGATCGTCGACCTGATGCGCGACCTGCGCCCCTCCCGGGCCCGGCTGCACGTCCGCGAGGAGGTGCCGTTCTTCACCGGCCGCCGCAAGCCGGTCAGCGAGCTGCTGGGCGGCCTGGCCTGACCTGCGGCTCGTCGTGTCCGGAGGCCGGTTCCCGCTCGGGGAGCCGGCCTCCGGTCCGTCCGGGGTCCGTCCGGTGGGACCGTGCGCCGTCCGGCCGACGGGCCCGCGGGTTCAGGTGCGGTGCGGGCGCAGCGCGGCGCGCAGCCGCGGGTCGGCGAGGGCGGCGGGGCCGTTCATGGCGACGGCGGTGAGCAGTTCGCGCTCCTCGTCGTCGGCGAGGCCGCGCTGGCGGGCCGGGCGCACCTCGCGCAGCACCTCCTGACCGATCGGGGAGGCCCAGCGGGTGTAGGGGTAGACGTCCACCCGGGCCATCAGCAGCGTGCCCGCGGTGAGCACCAGCGGCAGCGAGAACCAGGCGAGGGGGGCGAGCGCGTCACCACCGGTGAAGCCGCTGAGCGCCAGCGCGGCCGCCAGCAGGACCAGCGTCAGCAGCAGTGCGTGCCGCACCTGCCGGACCACCAGGACGGTGCTGCGCTGGATCAGGGCCGGAGTCGCCAGGCCGGCCAGCGAGAGCCGGGCGCCCATCTCCAGCACCGTCGGGTGCCCGGCCATCGCCCGGCGCAGCTCGTCGGTGCGGCACTGGCCCTCGGGGCCGACGGTGGCGACGATCGCGCGCTCCAGGCGGCTGCGGCCCCGGGGGTCGACCACCGTCGTCCACCCCGTGTGCGCCAGGTGCAGCCGCCCCCGGCCGGCCATCAGGACGAGGGCGAGCTCGACCACCCGGTCCGGTCCGCCGGCCAGGTAGGCCGTCTCGTACAGCCCGATCCCGACGGCCTCGGGCGGGTGCAGCCCGTCCTGCTCGGCCAGGGCGTCGGCGGTCGCGGTCGTCCGCACCAGCCGGAGGCAGGACAGCACCGCCGCGACGCACGCCGGTATCAGGAACAGCAACCACATGGGCTTGTTGTATGCCTGGTCCGACGGCCCGGGGAACGGCTTCCCGGTGCGCGATACCGAACTGTGACGTCAGGACCCGCAGCCGCCGCCACCGCCGCAGCTGCTGGACGAGGAGCCGCAGCTGGACGAGGACGACCCGCAGCTGCTGGACGAGGAGCCGCAGCTCGACGAGGAGGACCCGCAGCTGCTGGACGAGGACCCGCAGCTCGACGACGACGAACCGCAGCTGCTGCTCCCGCCGCAGCCGGACGAACCGGACGAACCGGAGTCGGAGGAGGAGCCGCACCAGGTGGTGGTGGAGGCGCAGGAGGAACCCGACGAGGAGGAGGACGAGGAGGACGAGGACGCGAAGGCGCCCGCGGACGCCTGCCGCATCGCCTCCTCCTCGGCCGAGGCCTCCAGCATCGCCGCCTCCAGCTCCTGGTCGTCCAGCCCGGCCGCGGCCAGCCCGCCGAGCGCGAGCGCGCCCAGCAGCGCGCCGCCCGCCAGCGCGGGGGACAGCCCCGCGCTGGGCCGCCACGGGGTGCTGCCGTGCATCAGCGCCAGCTGGCGCCGACCGGCCGGGGTGATCCGGCCCCGGTGCGGCCGGGTGACGGCCAGCGCCACCAGGCCCACCAGCAGCAGGAACCCGGGGACCCAGAACGAGACGCGGTCGTAGCCGGGCTCGCCGTCGTCGAGGACCACGGCGAGGACCGTGAAGGCCAGCACGTCCAGCACCGCGAGCCGGAGCAGCAGGTGCGCGGTCCGGGCCCGCCGCAGCCGGTCCGGGCGGCGCATCAGCCCGCGGTCGGAGAGCCGGTCGCCGATCTCCTGCACGGCGGCCGAGCGCATCACCTCCCGGCGCAGCGCGGCGATCTCCCGGCTGCCGGTCGGGCCGACGGCGTCCATCACGGCCTGGTCGACCGCGTCGTACGGCCGGCGGTCGACCAGGGTGACCAGGCCGGCGCGGCTGATCACCACCCGCTCGGCCATGTGCATCCGGACCAGTGCGGTGTCGAAGACCCGGCCCGGACCGCCGGCCAGGAACGCGGCGTCCAGCAGCGGCAGGCCGCGCCCGGGCAGGCCCATGGCCCGCGGCACGTGACCGACCCGCTGGCGGGTCTGCGAGGCGTACAGGACGGCCGCCGCCAGCAGGGCGGCGGGGATCAGGAAGTAGGTGTCGTGCCACATGGGCGTTCCCCCGGAGTGTGCGGTGTCGTGCTGTGGAGAAGGACTGTCAGCGCCGCAGGGCCCGGCGCAGGCGGGCGAGCGGGCCGGACGGCCGCTCGTCGGCCGGGCGGAGCCACTGCTCCAGCGCCCGGCGGTGCTCGGCGGCCGGCGGGCCGCCGTCGGTGAGCACCCACTCGGCGAAGGCCCGGGCGTCGGCCCGGTAGCCGCCGGTCTGCGGGTGGGTGCGGGCGTACGCGAGGAACAGCGGCCCGTACCGGTCGCCGAGCAGGCGGGGCAGTTCGGGCGCCACCTTGGCGGCGGTGTCGCGCCGCTTGGTGGCCAGCCCGGTGGACTGGGCGCGGACCTGCGCCGGGTCGAAGCCGGCCGGGACGGGCCCGCCGGCCACCAGGGCGGCCAGCAGCTCCTCCTGCCGGCGGCGGAGGTTCGCGCGCTCGCCCGGGAGCGGCGTTTCGGTGCGGGTGTCCGTGCGCCCGCTCCGCCGCGGTGCCCCGGTCCGGGTGGCGGCCGGGTGGGCCGTCCGCGGGGTGCTCCCCTCCAGCACCCCGCGGATGGCGTCCAGTTCGCCGGCCAGCTCACTGGGCGGCGGGAAGCCGGCGTCCCGTTCGAGCAGGACGCCGGGAGGCGTGATCCGGGCGCAGAGTTCGGCCAGGACGTCCAGGACCGGCTGGGTGACCGGGTGGGCGTGGGTGTCGTGCCAGACGCCGTCGACCATCCGGCCGCCGGCGACGTGCACGTAGGCGATCGCCTCCAGCGGGAGCCGGTCGAGTTCGGCGGCCGGGTCGATGCCGAGGTTGACCCGGTTGGTGTGCAGGTTGGCGACGTCGATCAGCAGCCGGACGCCGGTGCGTTCGACGAGTTCGGCGAGGAACTGCCCCTCGGTCAGTTCGTCCCCGGGCCAGGCCAGCTGGGCGGCGATGTTCTCGAGGGCGAGCGGCACCGGGAGCTGGTCCTGGGCGATCCGGACGTTCTCGGCGATCACCCGCAGGGACTCCCGGGTGCGCGGGACGGGCAGCAGGTGGCCGGCCTCCAGGCCGCCGGCCCGGACGAAGGCCAGGTGTTCGGTGACCAGTGGGGAGCCGAGCGCGAGGGCCGCCCCGGCGAGCCGGGCGAGCCGGTCCGGGTCGGGTCGGTCGGCGCCGCCGAGGCCGAGGGCGACGCCGTGCGGGACGACGGTGACGCCGCGGGCGCGCAGTGCGGTGAGGGACTCGGGGAGGTGGTCGGCGCAGATGTTCTCGGCGACCACCTCGACCCAGTCGAGGCCCGGTTGGCGTTCGACGACGGTGTCGATCTCGCTGCGCCAGCCGAGGCCCACGCCGAGGGTGACGTCCGGGCGGGTGCCCGGGCGGCTCGGGGCGGCGGTGCCGGCGGCTGCCCGTGCGGGCAGGTCAAGTGCAGGGGAGGTCATCGGTTCGCCCCCTTCGGAGGGCTGGGTGGGAACGGCCGTCGGACGGTGCGGGCGTCGTCGCCAGGACCGCGCGGCCGTGATGCTGAGGATGTCCCCGGGCGGGGTGGCTGCCAAGCCTCGACCGGTCTTCTCAGAGCATTATTTGAGCTTGGGTTCTGACGCGGTAGGACTGTAACCCCCGGATCCTGACGTCCTCGCAGGTGGGGGGCGGTCCCGGGGGTGGGCGGGGGCGCGCGACGGCGCACCGCGGACGGCCCGCGAACCCCCGGCCCGGTGGATCCGGCGCCCGCGGGGAGGAGTTCGGATCTTCCGGCGGGTCGAATTGCGGTGGTGTGGGTATTTCCGGCCGCGGGCGGGGATTTACCTGACGGGACACAGTTCGTGGCCGAGTCTTCCCCCGGGGGATCATATGGAGATCCTGCTCCAGGTTCTGATCGCATCGGTCCCGGCCGTGATCGGGTTCCTCGCGGCCCGCTCCCTCGCCCGGACGAGGCTGTTCCTGCGGTACGGATTCCTGCGGGCGCTGCTCGCCCCGTACGGCCGGGTGCAGATCGTCACGCCCAGCCTGGAGGTCGCGGAGTTCGCCTACGCCTCGGACGGCTGCCGGCTGACCAGCCGGGAGCCCAAGAACGTGCTGTTCATGCCGATGGCGGAGGCCCGGGCGATAGCGCAGCTGATCGACCTGCTGCGGAAGGTCAACCGGAAGGCGACGATCGAACTGGTCGTGGCCGGTGCGCAGGATCCGCGGATGCCGACCTTCTCGATCGGCGGACCGGGCGTCAACTCCTACTCCGGCGGCGTACTGGAATCGGTGTTCCCGGACTTCCGCGTCGAGTACCCGGACGCGGCCCGCGCCCGGTGGGGCGGGATGACCTTCGAGGCGCTGTACAACGCGGCCGGGGAACTGATCCGGGACCACGGGTTCATCTTCGTCACCCGGACGTCCCGGCAGGCGCCGTGCATCGTGCTCTGCGGGGTGTTCGCCTTCGGTTCCGCGATGGCGGTGGAGGCGCTGGCGGGGGCGGGCCGCAAGTCCGCGCTGGCCGCGCTGTTCCGCTCGGGGGAGAAAGGATTCGTCGCGGTGGAGGGGCGGGTCATCGGTCTGGACACCGTGGACGTCACGGTCGAGGTGTGTCGCGTCCTGCCCCCGCTCTGAGCCGGGATCCGCCCCGAGTGTCCACAAATCGTCCGGACAGTGAGACGATTGGTCTCGACCACGAGGGTCGAATCCGGACAGCTCGGGAGAGTCTGGGGCATCAACTCCTGCAGTGCGTGCAGGTTTTGCCGCGTTGTCGAGTCGGCATGGGCATAATCGCGCACATGACGATCAACCGTGCGAACGTGAGCGCGATTGCCGAGGACCTGTACGTGTGGCTCCCCCCGAAGCGGGGCTGGGGCCTGGCCAACTGCGGGCTGCTGGCCTCGGAGAAGACCGCGCTCTGGATCGACACACCCTACGACCCCGCCCTGGCCGGCGAGTTCCTCGCGGCCAGCCGCCGTCTGCTGCCGGCCGGGGTCGGGATCGACCGGGTGGTCGTCACCCACGCCAACGGCGACCACCTGTGGGGCGCCGGAGTCGTGCCGGACGCCGAGGTGATCGCCACCCGCGAGGCGCTGGAGCACATCCACTGGGAGCCCACCCCCCGGCAGCAGCACGCGCTGGTCACCGGCAGCGACCCGGACTCCGCGCTCGGCGGCTACCTGAAGGAGCACTTCGGGCGGTTCGACTGGTCCGACACCGATCCCGTCCGCCCGGACACCGTCTTCACCGGTGAGCTGGAGCTGCGGGTGGGGGACTACCCGGTGCAGATCTCCAGCCTCCCCGCCGCCCACACCGGCGGCGACCTGATGGTCCACCTCCCGCACCAGCGCGCCGTGTTCACCGGCGACGTGATCTTCAGCTCGACCCCGGAACAGCCCGGTGACCACCCCTCGCACTGGGCCGGGCCGCTGGAGAACGTCATCGGCGCCTGCGAGCAGGCGCTGGCCACCGGCGCCGAGATCTTCGTGCCCGGCCACGGCCCGGTGCTCGACCGCGACGGCGTCCGCGAGCACATCGGCTACCTCGCCCACGTCCGGGAGCGGGCGCACGCCCTGCACGCCGCCGGAGTACCCGCGCTGGACGCCGCCCGGCGGGTGATAGCCGAGCGGCGCCACCCGGAACTCGGCCTGCCCGAGCGGCTGGTGCTCACCGTCGCCGCCGAGTACCGGCACCTGGACGGCACCGAGGTGCCCGACGTCCTGGAGGCCATGGGCCAGGTCGCCCAGGTGGCCCGGGAGCTCGCCGAGGACGCCGCCCGCATCCCGCGCCCGCGGACCGGCCGGGACTGACGGCCCGCCGGGGCGGCCGCCGGCGGTGCCGCCGCCCGCCCCGCGCCCCGGCCCGGCGCCCGCCCGCCCGCCCGCACCCGCCCCACCGAGGACTCCCGAGGACTTCGATGACGCAGATCGTGCTGACAGCCCTGGCACTGCTCGCCGCCCTGGCGGCGGCCGTCCTCGCCCGCGCCCGGGCCGGAGCCGTCACCCGGGCGGCGGCCGCCGAGGCCGCCCGCGCGCACGCCGAGGAGCGCGTGCGCGTCGCCGACGCCCGCCTGGTCGAGGCCGAACGGCGGGTGCGGGAGGCCCAGGAGGGTGCCCGGGAGGCCAGGGGCGAGGCCCGCGAGGCCGATACCCGCGGCCGGGCCGCCGAGGAGCGCGCCCGGGTGGCCGACGGCCTGGTGCGCGAGGCCGAGGACACCGTCCGCGCGGCCCGGGACGCGGCCCGCGCCGCGCAGGACGACGCCCGGGCCGCCGAGGAGCGCACCGCCGTCGCCGCGGCCGGGGCCGAGGCGGCCGAACGCGGGCTGGCCGAGGCCGAGCGGCGCACCGCGGCGCTGCTCGCCGAGATCGGCCACCTCGCCCAGGAGCGGGTGGCGGCCACGGCCGTGCGGCTCAGCCACGCCAACGCCCCGCTGGTCGGCCCGCTGGACCCGCAGGCCGTCGGCCCGGAGGCGGTCCGGGCGCTGCAGTCCGTGCTGGACGCCGCCACCGCCGCCCTCACCGACGAGCGCGAGCGGGTCGACGCCGCCGCCCGCGCCGCGATGCGCGGCGCCACCTCCCGGATCCAGACCCTGCTCTACCAGATCCAGAGCCTGGTCCAGCAGCTCCAGCACGACAACGACGACCCGCGGCTGCTCGAGGTCGACTTCCGCAACGAGGTCGCGCTGCGCCGGATCCAGACCGTCGCGGTGCTCTGCGAGGCCTGGCCGGGGCTGGCCCGCACCGACTCGCCGCTCGCCGAGGTGGTCGTCGGCGCGCTCTCCCGGGTGCCCGGCTACGCCCGGATCAAGGTCGCCAACCACCTCCGCGAACAGCGCCTCGCCGTGGTCGCCCGGGCCGCCGAGCCGCTGGCCATCACGGTCGCCGAACTCCTCGCCAACGCCTCGGCCTACTCGCACCCGGAGACCGACATCCCGGTCACCGTCCAGCAGGGCGGCCGCGGCGCCCTGGTGATCATCGACGACAGCGGCATCGGCATGGACGAGGACCAGCTGCGCCGCGCCCGGCGGCTGCTGGCCGGCCCGCCCGACGTCCTGCTCACCGAACTCGGCAACCCGCCCAAGACCGGCTTCGCGGTGATCGGCAAGCTGGCCCGCCAGTACGGGTTCTCCTGTCACATCGAGCCCTCGCCGTACGGCGGCATGCGGACCATCCTGCGCATCCCGGCCGCGCTGGTGACGGTCGTCGACGACGAGCAGCCGCTGTCGGTGCTCACCCCGCTGCCGCTGCGGGCCGGTGCCGGCCCGGCTCCGGCACCCGCCGTCCACGCCGTCCCGCCGATGCGGGACGCCGACGAGGGCGGGGCGCCGGTGCTCGCCGACCGGCACCACCAGCCGGGCCCGCACGCCGCGCCGGCCATCCACGTGGTGCCGCGGACGGCGGCCGACCCGGTCGACGACGGCACCGGCCTGCCCAGCCGGCGCCGCCGCAGCCCGCTCGCCGCCGACGGCCCGGGAGCCCCCGCGGCCGCCCCGCAGGCCGGGGCCGCGGTGACCGCCACCGTGCGGTCCGCGGCGGCCGCGGCGCCCGCCCGCACGCCCGAGCGGGCCGCCGCCCACTGGGAGGCGCTGCAGCAGGGCACCGACTCCGGCCGCGCCGCCGTGGCGCGGGCCGCCGGCCGGACCGGCGCGACCGACCCGGCCGACCCCACCGACCCGACCGGCCCGCCCCGCACCACCGACCCGTCCAGCACGGCCGGCGACAGCGGTGTCCACACCACCGCCCGTCCGCCCGCCCCGACCCCTGAAGGAGCCGAGCAGTGAGCAGCTCGCCCAGCCAGACCGCCACCGACGAGATCTCGTGGGTGCTGACCCCGCTGCTGGAACTGCCGGGAGTGCTGCACGCGGTCATCGCCACCGGCGACGGCCTCGTCGAGGGCGCCTCGGACGGGCTCGACCGGGCCTCCGCCGAGCGGGTCGCCGCGATGACCGCCACCGTGCACGCCGCCGCCCGCGCGTTCACCGGTGCGTTCACCGGCGCCGAGCGCCCCCGGCTGGACCAGACCGTCGTGGAGTCCGACCTCGGCTACGCCATCGTCGTCCCGGCCGGGGAGAACACCTCGCTCGCCGTCTTCACCTCCCCGGAGGCCCAACTCGGCAACGTGGCCTACCAGATGCAGGTGCAGGTCGCAGCGCTGGGCCGCGCGCTCGCGAGCCCGACCCGGCAGCAGGACGCCACCGACCGGTCATGACCGCCGTACCCCGCAGGCGGATGGTGCCCGCCTACCTGGCCACCGGCGGCCGCAGCCGCCCCGGCACCGCCGGCTTCGAGCGGCTCACCGTGCTCTTCGCGGACCGCGCCGAACCGCCGGGCGACCTGGAACCCGAACACCGGCGGCTCTGGGAACTGCTGCGCCCCGGCGCGCTGACCGTGGTGGAGGCCGCCGCGCACCTGCGCCTGCCGGTCAGCGCCACCGTCTTCCTCGCGGCCGACCTGGTCGAGGCGGGCAGCCTGCGCGCCCGCGCACCGATCCCGCCCGCCCAGCAGACCGACCGCTCCATCGTCGAGAGGCTCCTCGTTGGACTCCGTGCGCTCCGGTAGCCCGGCCGACCGGCCGAGCCGGGTGGGCTACCTGCCCGACCGGGACCAGACGCTGATGAAACTGGTGGTGGCCGGCCCGTTCGGGGTCGGCAAGACGACGCTCATCCGCACCCTCTCCGAGATCGCCACCCTGCACACCGAGGAGGCGATGACCGAGACCGGGCGGCCGGTGGACGACCTGGCCGGCCTGCCGGAGAAGGCCACCACCACGGTCGCCGTCGACTTCGGCCGGCTGACCCTGCCCGGCAACGTCGTGCTCTACATGTTCGGCACCCCGGGCCAGCGCCGCTTCTTCCCGCTCTGGCACGACATCGCCCGCGGCGCCCTCGGCGCCCTGGTGCTCGCCGACACCCGCCGGCTGGCCGACTCCTTCGAGATCATGGACATGGTCGAGGAGCAGGGACTGCCGTACGCCGTCGCCGTCAACTGCTTCCCGGACGCGCCGGTCCACCCGGTGGAGGTGCTGCGCACCCACCTGGACCTGCACCCGACCACCCCGCTGCTGCTCTGCGACGCCCGCGAGCGCGGCGCCAGCCTCGACGCGCTGATCGCCCTGGCCGAGCACGTCCTCGACGGGCTGCCCGCCACGGCCGACCCCGCCGGCCCGTCCGCCGACCCCGCCACGGCCGACCCCGCCGGCCCGTCCGCCGACCCCGCCGGCCCGTCCGCCGACCCCGCCACGGCCGACCCCTCCGCCGCGTCCGCCGTCTCCGCCGCCGAGGAGCGCCCGTGAGCACCGACCCCCGCCCGACCCCGATCTACGGCCCGGTCTTCGCCGCCGACCCGCAGCTGGTCTACGACCGGCTGCGGCGCCACGGCGCGGTGGCCCCGGTCGAGCTGGCACCCGGCGTCGAGGCCCTGCTGGTCACCGACTACCAGGCCGCCCTGGACCTGCTGCGCGACACCGACACCTTCTCCAAGGACTCCCGGGAGTGGCAGCGCACCGTCGCGCCGGACAACCCGCTGCTGCCCGTGCTCGGCTACCGCCCGACCGCCCTGTTCAGCGACGGCGAGGTCCACGAGCGCTACCGTGCGGTGATCACCGACGGCCTGGCGCTGCTCGAACCCCACCGGCTGCAGCGCCGCGTCGCCGAGGTGGCCCACCAGCTGATCGACCGCTTCGAGGGGGCGGGCACCGCCGACCTCATCGCCGAGTACGCCCGCCAGCTGCCGGCCTTCGTCCTCACCACCTGGTTCGGCGTGCCCGACGAGCACCGCACCCGCCTGGTGGCCGGGATCGCCGGGATGATCGAGTCCACCGAGAAGGCCGTCGCCGCGTACGGGGACCTCGTCGCGGTGGTCACCGCGATGGTCGCCGAGCGCCGCGAACGGCCCCGGCACGACCTCACCTCCTGGTTCGTCACCCACCCGGCCGGGCTGGAGGACGACGAGGTGATCCGGCAGATCACCCTCACCATGATCGCCGGGCACGAGCCGACCACCAACCTGATCGGCAACGCCCTGCTGCGCCTGCTCACCGACGCCCGCTACGCCGGCTCGCTCATCGGCGGCGCGATGACCGCCTACCAGGCGATCGACGAGGTGCTCTGGCACGAGCCGCCGCTGGCCAACCTCTCCGCCCACTACCCGCGCTACGACATCACCTTCCACGGGCGGGAGGTCCCGGCCGGCTCGCTGATGCTGGTCTCCTACGCGGCCGCCAACTCGCAGGCCGCGCCGCCCACCGACGGCACCGAGCTGCGCAGCGGCGAGAGCGCCCACCTGGCGTGGGCGGCCGGCCCGCACGCCTGCCCGGCCCGCGACCCGGCGCTGCTGATCGCGATCACCGCGATCGAGCAGCTCACCAGCCGGCTCAGCGACCTCGAACTGACCGCGCCGGCCGACGGGCTGCTGTGGCGGCCCGGGCCCTTCCACCGGGCGCTGGTCCACCTCCCGGTCCGCTTCGCCCCGGTGGTGGGCTGAGCCGGGCGCGGCCGGGCGCCGCCGGTCCACGCCGGATGCACGAGGGCCCGGGCACCCTTCGGTACGGGTGCCCGGGCCCTCGTGCGCGTCCGGTGCGCCGCCCGTCAGTCCTCGGCGGGCTTCAGGGTCAGCGAGATGCTGTTGATGCAGTACCGCTGGTCGGTCGGGGTGCCGTAGCCCTCGCCCTCGAAGACGTGGCCCAGGTGCCCGCCGCAGCGGGCGCAGCGCACCTCGACCCGGCGCATGCCGAGCGTGGTGTCCTCGATGTACTCGACCCGGTCCTCGGCCAGCGGCGCGTAGTAGGACGGCCAGCCGCAGTGGCTGTCGAACTTGGTCGTGGAGCTGAACAGCTCCGCGCCGCAGGCCCGGCAGCCGTAGACGCCGACCGTCTTGGTGTCGGTGTACTCACCGGTGAACGGGCGCTCGGTGCCCGCCTCGCGGAGCACGTGGTACTCCTGCGGGCTGAGCTGCTCCCGCCACTCGGCCTCGGTCTTCTCGATCTCGTAGCTCATCACGGCTCCCGGTCGGGGTACGTCAGACGTTGGTGGCAACGTTCGCGAGCTGCTCCAGAATTTCGGGCCCCAGGTTGGTGACGTCGCCGGCACCCATGGTGAGCAGCAGGTCGCCCGGGCGGGCCAGGCCGGCCAGCAGGGCGGGAGCCGCGGCGAAGGAGTGCTCGGGGGTGACGTCGGCGCCGGCCCGGCGGGCCGCGTCGACGATCAGCTCGCTGGTCACGCCCGGGATCGGGTCCTCGCGGGCCGGGTAGATGTCCAGCACCACGGAGGCGTCGGCCAGCGCCAGCGCCCGGCCCATCTCCTCGGCGAGCTGCTGGGTGCGGCTGAACAGGTGCGGCTGGAAGACCACCAGCACCCGGCCCGCGCCGTCCAGGCCCTCCCGGATCGCCTCCAGGTCGGCGGTCATCTCGGTCGGGTGGTGGGCGTAGGAGTCGATCACCTGGACGCCGGCGGCCTCGCCCTTGAGCTGGAGGCGGCGGCGCACGCCGGTGTAGGCGCCGAGCGCCTTGGCCAGGTCGGCGGCCGGGACGCCCAGCGCGACGCCGGCGGCCAGCGCGGCGACCGCGTTGTGCGCGTAGTGCCGACCGGGCACCGAGACGGTGAAGACCAGCTCGGCGCCGTCCAGCTCCACGGTGACCTCGCTGGTCATGCCGTGGGCGACCACCGAGCGCACCCGCACGTCGGCGTCCTCGGCGGAGCCGACGGTCACCACGTTCAGGCCCTCGCGGCCGGCCACCCGGGCGGTCAGCTCGCGGGCGCCGTCGTGGTCGGCCGAGACGACCAGGGTGCCGCCGGGGGTGATCCGGCCGACGAAGGTCTCGAAGGACTCGTGGATCTCGTCGATCGAGGCGTAGTTGGCGTGGTGGTCCAGCTCCACGTTCAGCACGATCGCCACCTCGGGCGCGTACTTGTGGAAGCTGCGGTCGCTCTCGTCGGCCTCGGCGACGAAGATCTCGCCGGTGCCGTGGTGGGCGTTGGAGCCGGGCGCGTCGAGGTCCCCGCCGATCGCGTAGGACGGGTCCAGGCCCAGCTCGCCGAGGGCGACGGCGAGCATGCTGGTGGTGGTGGTCTTGCCGTGGGTGCCGGCCACGGCCAGCGCCCGGCGCCCGCCCATCAGCGCGGCCAGCGCGTCGGAGCGGTGCACCACCGGGATGCCGCGCTCGCGGGCCGCGGCCAGCTCCGGGTTGTCGGCGCGGATCGCGCTGGAGACCACCACGCTGCTGGTGCCGTCCGGCACGTGCTCCGCGGCGTGGCCGACGTGCACCGTCGCGCCGAGGGCGCGCAGCGCGAGGACGGTCTCGGACTCCTTGGAGTCGCTGCCGGAGACGCTGGCGCCGCGCACCGCGAGGATCTTCGCCAGGCCGGACATCCCGGCGCCGCCGATGCCGATGAAGTGCGGGGCGTGCAGGTCGTGCGCGGCGTCGTTCAAGGCGGGGCTCCGTAGGACGATGGGCCCCTCCTGCCCGGCGGCGGGCGAGGAGGGCGGGACAGGGCGGGCGGACGCATGGGAGTCGTCCTCGCGGGCGGACCGCAAGGACGATTCTGCACCACCGGCCGCCGGAGCTAGGAGTCGCTGGCGAACAGCCGCAGCACCGGGACCCCCACCTTGTGCCGGGCCTGGGAGGCCCAGTCGCGGTGGAAGAACTCCTCCACGAAGTGCGGGGAGGTGAGCACCACCACCTCGTCCGCGCGGTGCTCCTCGACCGCCGCGCGCAGCCGGTCCAGGGGTTTCTCCTCGACCAGTTCGCCGATCGCCTCGGCCCCGGCCGCGCGCAGGTGGCGCAGGCTGTGTTCGAGCGATTCGGTGGCGACGGTCGGGCCGGTCTCGGACTCGTCGTGTTCGTGCACCACCTTGTCGAGGTGGCCGAGGGCGACGTCGTCCAGCGCCCGCAGCAGTTCGTCCTGCTTGCCGCGCGGCTGCATCAGGACGACGAAGGAGACCTTCTCCTCGCTGTGGAGCGTGGTGACCAGCTCCACGTCGGCGTCGGAGAGAGCCTTTTCGATCATCAGTACCGTCTTGAACACGTGAGTCCCTTCCAGTGGCCGGCCCGGGGCCCCGGCATCGCATAACGGCATCACGACCGGTGGGTCACGGGATCGTCCGGACCCGGGCGACGCAGGTAGCGGGTGAAGAGGAATCCTTTCTGCTCGATCAATGAGACCAGCCGCATCCGCCGCACGTCAGGCATTTCCGCATCGTGGATGATGCGCGGCGCGTCCCCGCCGGTGAGCAGCGGGGCCACCGACAGGCACAGCTCGTCCAGCAGGTCGGCCGCCGCCAGCTGCCCCAGCAGCCGCGGGCCGCCCTCGGTCAGCAGGCGCGTCCAGCCCCGCTCCGCCAGCGCCGCCACGGCCGCCCGCGGGTCCACCGAGCCCTCCCCGGCGACCACCAGGTCGGCCACCTCCGCGACCGCCCGGCGGCGCTCGGCGGGGGAGTCCGCGGTGGTGACCACCACCGTCCTGACCAGCGGCCCGGTGAACAGCGGGGAGGCGAGGTCCAGGGCCAGCGAACGGCTCACCACCGCGATCGCCGGAACCGGCGCCTGCCCGGCCGCCGCCCGCGCGGCCGCGAAGCCGGCCCCGACCCTGGCCGGCCCGTAGCCCTCCGCCCGGACGGTCTCGGCGCCCACCAGCACCACGTCCGCCAGCGCCCGCAGCACCCCGAAGATCCGCTTGTCGGCGTCCCCGGACAGGCCCTCGGAGAGGCCCGCCAGCTTCGCCCCGCCGTCCAGGCCGGCCACCATGTTGGCGCGCAGCCACGGGCGCCCGTGATTCACCTGGTCGGGGTACGCGTAGACGGCGGAGAGCGCCTCGGTCGAGGCCGGATCGACGGCCGGTCCGTCCAGCGGGGTGATCAACTGATGCATGCCCCCAGTGTTCCACCGTGGGCCGTTCGGAGGCGGTCGGGACCAGGCGTACCCTCTACTAACGTGCCCGCAGCTCCCCGCCCCGCCACCGCGACCGAGTCCATAGCCCCCGCGAGTGCGGCAGGCTCCCCGATCGCGCTCGCCGAC
The DNA here is from genome assembly GCF_044453265.1 of Kitasatospora sp. NPDC051705. NCBI lineage: Bacteria > Bacillati > Actinomycetota > Actinomycetes > Kitasatosporales > Streptomycetaceae > Kitasatospora > Kitasatospora sp. NPDC051705. The sequence goes on from NZ_JBITCO010000025.1 coordinate 32,221, forward strand.
CGCCGCCCCGTCGTGCCCGCCGAGCGGCTCGTCGCCGAGATGGTGCCTCCGCCCCGGTTCTCCGACGTGAGCTTCGGGACGTACATCCCGGACCGGACCCAGCCCAGCCAGTACGAGGCCGTCCAGGTCCTGGAGCAGTTCGCCGCCACCCTCGGCCGGGGAAACGGTTCCGCACCCAAGCGCAGCTGGTTCCGCCGCTCCGCCCCCGCGCCCACCGGCCCGGCCGGCGTCTACCTCGACGGCGGCTACGGCGTCGGCAAGACCCACCTGCTCGCCTCGCTCTGGCACGGCGCCCCCGGCCCCAAGGCCTTCGGCACCTTCGTCGAGCTGACCAACCTGGTCGGCGCGCTCGGCTTCCAGCAGGCCGTCCAGACCCTCTCCGGGCACACCCTGCTGTGCATCGACGAGTTCGAGCTCGACGACCCGGGCGACACCGTCCTGGTCTCCACCCTGCTCGGCCGCCTGGTCGACAACGGCGTCAAGCTCTGCGCCACCTCGAACACCCTGCCGGAGAAGCTCGGCGAGGGCCGCTTCGCCGCCGCCGACTTCCTGCGCGAGATCCAGGGCCTGTCCGCGCACTTCCGCCCGATGCGCATCGACGGCCAGGACTACCGCCACCGCGGCCTCCCGGACGCCCCGCCGCCGTACCCGGACGAGACCGTCGACGCCGTCGCCGCCCGCACCCCGGGCGCCTCCCTGGACGACTTCGACACCCTCCTCGGCCACCTCTCCGCCGTCCACCCCAGCCGCTACGGCGCGCTCCTGGACGACGTCACCGCCGTCTGCCTGCGCGGCGTCCGCCAGGTCGACGACCAGTCCACCGCCCTGCGCCTGGTCGTCCTCGCCGACCGCATGTACGACCGCGAACTCCCCATCACCGCCTCCGGCCTCCCCTTCGACCGGGTCTTCCCCGAGGACATGCTCCGCGGCGGCTACCGCAAGAAGTACCTCCGCGCCGTCTCCCGCCTCGTCGCCCTCGCCCGCGACAGCGCCAAGGGCCGACCGTAACCCCCGCCCGGGCCGCTCGTTACCCCTTCGCCGAGGTGAGGGGGACGGATGGCCGGTGGCGGGGCCCGGGCGGCGTACGCGATCGAGATCGAGCCCGAGGTCCGGGAGTGGCTCCGGACCTGCTCGCTCGCCGAGTACCGGGCGGCGGAACGCGCAGCCGACCGGCTGGCCGAGGACGGTGAGCTGCTGCCGTTCCCGCTCGCCAGCCACCTGGGCGGGCCGCTCCGGGAGCTGCGGATCGGGCCGATGCGCATCACGTACTGGCTCGCACCCGGCCGGAGGGCTGTGCTGCTGACGGTCTTCCGCAAGACTAGGGACCGCGAGACCGACGAGGTCGAGCGCGCCCGCCGCGCCCAGAAGGCGTGCGAGGCGGAGCACCCGCCCGCTGGCGACCACCGGGTCTACGACAGGGACGAGGAGGAGCGATGAGCAGCGGCTACCACACCCGTTGGGTCGTGCCGCCGGAGCACCGCGAGAGCGAGGAGTACCGGGCGGCCGGGCGGCGGATGGCGCTCGCCGAGGCCGTGTACGCCCGCCGCTCCGCCCTGGGGTGGACGCCGGCCGAGCTGGCCGAGCGGGCCGGACTGGACGAGGAGACGGTCGAGGGCATCGAGGAGAGCGGCGTCGACCCGACCCTGCCGCTGATCGAGCGGCTCGCCGCGGCGTTCGACTCGGCGGTCCGCATCGATCCTGCCCGGGACCCCGCCATCAGGTTCGAGGCGCACGCGGCCTGAGCCGACCGGCCCCCGACTGTCGGTGGGGGGTCGTACGGTGGACCCGTGCGACCCATCACGAGTATTGAGCGGTCAGTGGCGCCCTTCGAGGTCGTCAGTCCCTTCCAGCCCAACGGGGACCAGCCGGCGGCGATCGCCGAGCTGGAGCGGCGGATCAAGGGCGGGGAGAAGGACGTCGTCCTGCTCGGCGCCACCGGTACCGGGAAGTCGGCCACCACGGCCTGGATGATCGAGCGGCTGCAGCGGCCCACCCTGGTGATGGCGCCGAACAAGACGCTGGCCGCGCAGCTGGCGAACGAGTTCCGCGAGCTGCTGCCGAACAACGCCGTCGAGTACTTCGTCTCGTACTACGACTACTACCAGCCCGAGGCGTACGTCCCCCAGACGGACACCTACATCGAGAAGGACTCCTCGATCAACGAGGAGGTCGAGCGGCTGCGGCACTCGGCCACCAACTCGCTGCTGACCAGGCGGGACGTGGTGGTGGTCGCGTCGGTGTCCTGCATCTACGGCCTCGGCACCCCGCAGGAGTACGTGGACCGGATGGTCCCGCTGAAGGTCGGCCAGGAGATCGACCGGGACGTCCTGCTGCGCCGCTTCGTCGACATCCAGTACGCCCGCAACGACGTGGCCTTCTCCCGCGGCACCTTCCGGGTCCGCGGCGACACCATCGAGATCTTCCCGGTCTACGAGGAGCTGGCCGTCCGGATCGAGATGTTCGGCGACGAGATCGAGGCGCTGTACACCCTGCACCCGCTCACCGGCGAGATCATCAGCCAGGACGAGTCGGTCTACGTCTTCCCCGCCTCGCACTACGTGGCCGGCCCGGAGCGCATGGAGCGGGCGATCACCGGCATCGAGCAGGAGCTGGAGGGGACGCTCGCCAGGCTGGAGAAGCAGGGCAAGCTGCTGGAGGCCCAGCGGCTGCGGATGCGCACCACCTACGACATCGAGATGCTGCGCCAGATCGGCACCTGCTCGGGCGTCGAGAACTACTCGATGCACTTCGACGGCCGCGAGCCGGGCTCCCCGCCGAACACCCTGCTCGACTACTTCCCGGAGGACTTCCTCCTGGTCATCGACGAGTCGCACGTCACCGTGCCGCAGATCGGCGCGATGTACGAGGGCGACGCCTCGCGCAAGCGCACGCTGGTGGAGCACGGCTTCCGGCTGCCGTCCGCGATGGACAACCGCCCGCTGAAGTGGGAGGAGTTCCTGGGGCGGATCGGCCAGACGGTGTACCTGTCGGCGACGCCGGGCCCGTACGAGCTGTCCCGCGGCGACGGCCAGGTCGAGCAGATCATCCGCCCGACCGGCCTGATCGACCCCGAGGTGATCGTCAAGCCGACCGAGGGCCAGATCGACGACCTGGTGCACGAGGTCCGCAAGCGGGTGGAGCGCGACGAGCGCGTCCTGGTCACCACGCTGACCAAGAAGATGGCCGAGGACCTCACGGACTACATGCTCGGCCTGGACATCCGGGTCCGGTACCTGCACAGCGACGTGGACACCCTGCGCCGGGTGGAGCTGCTGCGCGAGCTGCGGGCGGGCCGGTACGACGTGCTGGTCGGCATCAACCTGCTGCGCGAGGGCCTGGACCTGCCCGAGGTGTCGCTGGTGGCGATCCTGGACGCGGACAAGGAGGGCTTCCTGCGCTCCGGCACCTCGCTGATCCAGACGATCGGGCGCGCGGCCCGCAACGTCTCCGGCCAGGTGCACATGTACGCGGACCGGATCACCCCGTCGATGGAGAAGGCGATCGACGAGACGAACCGCCGCCGGGCGGTGCAGCAGGCCTACAACAAGGAGCACGGGATCGACCCGCAGCCGCTGCGGAAGAAGATCGGCGACATCCTGGACACCCTCGCCCGCGAGGACGTGGACACCGACGAGCTGCTCTCGACCGGCTACCGCGGCGCGGCGGGCAAGGGCAAGGCGCCGGTGCCGGCCCTGGGCGCGGAGCGCAGGAAGGGCGAGAGCCTGCCGGCGGCCGAGCTGGCGGAGCTGATCCAGTCGATGACGGACCGCATGCACGCGGCCGCGGCCGACCTCCAGTTCGAGGTGGCGGCCCGGCTCAGGGACGAGGTCAAGGAGCTGAAGAAGGAGCTGCGCCAGATGCGGGAGGCGGGCGTGGCGTAGCCGCACCACCGGGGCGCGCCTTTCCCCGTTCCCGCGGCGGTCAGTCGCCCCGCGGTGTCTCAGACTCGCCACAAAGCGGGGGACGCGGGGGAGGCGGGGGTGCCGCAGGCCCTAGGCTGGCCTGCGGCATCGCCCTCGGGACGGGGGCGCGGCAACAAGAGGGGGCCTCAGCCGGGGGACGGCACGGGGTGTTCCACCGTGGTGCCGCGCGGGGACCGACCGCGCGGCCGGGCAGAGAGGACGACGCCGTGTCCGTGAACCTTGCCAAGGGCCAGCGGGTCAGTCTGCAGAAGGGCCAGGGCGGCACGCTGACCGTGGTCCGGATGGGGCTCGGCTGGCAGGCGGCGCCCAAGCGGGGCCTGTTCGGCAGCCGGACGAGGACCATCGACCTGGACGCCTCGGCGCTGCTGTACGCCGAGCACACCCCGTCCGACGTGGTGTTCTTCCAGCACCTGGAGAGCACGGACGGCTCGGTCCGGCACACCGGGGACAACCTGGAGGGTGGCTCGGGCGCGGAGGACGACGAGGCGATCCTGGTGGACCTGATGCACGTGCCGCCGCACATCACCCAGGTGGTGTTCACGGTGAGCTCCTACACCGGGCAGACCTTCGCGGAGGTGCGCCAGGCGCACTGCCGGCTGGTGGACGAGACCACCGGCGAGGAACTGGCCCGGTACGAGCTGGCCGGCGGGGGGCCGCACACCGGCCAGGTGATGGCGAAGGTGTTCCGGGACGGCGCGGGCGGCTGGGAGATGCAGGCGATCGGGGCGCCGGCGAAGGGCCGGACCTTCCAGGACCTGCTGCCGGCGATCGAGCCCTACCTCTGACGGCTCCGCCCTGACGGTTCTTTACCTTCTTTACCTTCTTTACCTTCCCTTGGCCGCCCTGTTACTCTCGATGGCAGCGGAGGGGAGTATTCCTCGACAGCCGACCCCGTCATCACGGGTGCCCGTCTTGGCACCCCGGGGCGGCGGCCCGACGGGCGGAAGAGACCTCCGGCAGTGACGATGACTGTCTCGCCTACCTGCCGGAGGAGCAGTAGTGGACGTTTCCATGACCATGTGGGCCACCACGATCGGTGTGCTGATCGCACTGATCGTGGCGGACTTCTTCATCGGGGGTCGCAAGCCGCACGAGGTCTCCCTCAAGGAGGCCGGCACCTGGACGGTCGTCTGGGTCGTGCTGGCGCTGATCTTCGGTGGTTTCCTCTGGTGGCACTCCGGCGGCCAGCCGGCCGGTGAGTTCTTCGCCGGGTACATCACCGAGAAGTCGCTCAGTGTCGACAACCTCTTCGTCTTCATCCTGATCATGGGCAAGTTCGCGGTGCCGCGGATCTACCAGCAGCGCGTGCTGATGTTCGGCGTGATCATCGCGCTGGTGCTGCGGGCGGTGTTCATCGCCGGCGGCGCGGCGCTGGTGACCCAGTTCTCCTGGGTGTTCTTCATCTTCGGCGGCTTCCTGATCTGGACGGCGTGGAAGCTGATCAAGGAGGCCCGGGCCGACGAGGAGGACGAGGAGTTCGAGGAGAACCGCCTGCTCAAGTCGATCGAGCGGCGCTTCCCGTCCACCGACACGTACCACGGCACCAAGCTCTTCATCCGGGAGAACGGCCGCCGGCTGATGACCCCGATGCTGATCGTCATGCTGGCGATCGGCACGACGGACGTGCTGTTCGCGCTGGACTCCATCCCGGCGATCTTCGGCCTCACCCAGGACCCGTACATCGTCTTCACCGCCAACGCCTTCGCCCTGATGGGTCTGCGCCAGCTGTACTTCCTGATCGGCGGCCTGCTGAAGAAGCTGGTCCACCTGTCGTACGGCCTGTCGGTGATCCTCGGCTTCATCGGCGTGAAGCTGGTCCTGCACGCCGCCCACGAGGCCGGCGCGAACGTCCCGGAGATCGGCATCCCGTTCTCGCTCGGCTTCATCGTGGTCGTCCTGGCCGTCACCACGGTGACCAGCCTGCGCGCCTCGAAGAAGGCCGAGCGCGCCGAGCGGGCGGAGGCCGAGAAGCTCGACGCCTGACCGCGCCCCGCACGCCCGGAGCCCCCGCGACCGCACCGGTCGCGGGGGCTCCGGCCGTCCGCGGCTCACCAGCCGCGCTCGCGCCACTCCGCGAGGTGGGGGCGCTCGGCGCCGAGGGTGGTGTCGTTGCCGTGGCCGGGGTACACCCAGGCCTCGTCGGGGAGGGCGTCGAAGATCTTCTCGTTGACGTCGCGGAAGAGGGTCCGGAAGGCCTCCGGGTCGCCCCAGGTGTTGCCCACGCCGCCGGGGAAGAGGCAGTCGCCGGTGAACACGTGCGGGTGGCCCTGCGGGTCGTCGTAGACCAGCACGATCGCGCCCGGGGTGTGCCCGACCAGGTGCCGGACGGTCAGCCCGACCTGGCCGACGCGCAGCACGTCGCCGTCGGCGAGCAGCAGCTCGGTGGGCACGTCGACGCCCTCGGCGTCGTGCTCCCCGGCCGCGGTGCGGGCGCCGGTGGTGGCGACCACCTCGGCGAGCGCGCCCCAGTGGTCGTGGTGCCGGTGGGTGGTGACCACGGTGGCCAACTGGTCCCCGACGGTCTCCAGCAGCACCGGGGCGTCGGCGGCCGCGTCGATCAGCAGCTGCTCGTCGGTGGCCCGGCAGCGCAGCAGGTAGGCGTTGTTGTCGTACGGGCCGACGGCCACCTTGGTGATGATCAGGTGGGCCAGCTCGCGCACGTCCGGCGGTCCGCCGACCTTGACCGCTCCGTGGTACGTCATCCGTCCGCTCCTCGTCCGGGGCCAGCTACAGGGTTCAGGGTCATCCTCGCGCCGTCAGCCCATGGGGGGAAGCTGGGGGAGGGGCGCGTCGGGCGCGTGCCGCAGGCCGTCGCCGTCGGAGCGGCCGGAGAGCCAGGCGGTCAGGGCCCGGACGGGGCCCCCGACGGTGGGCGCGGGCCCTCCGGTGCCGATCGTGGCCCGCTCCCCGGTGCCGTCGACGACCAGGGCGACGGCGGGCAGGTCGGCGCCGGCCAGCCTGCTCGCGAGCCTGCGGAACTCGACCGCCGCGAACTCCTCCGGCCAGTGCGCGGGGGTGCGGCCGGCGTCGAGGTCGACCAGGTGGTACTCGACCTCGGCGAGGCGCTTCCAGACGAGGTCGCAGGCCGGGAAGACGGCGCCGGAGCGGTGGCGCACCTCGGTCGCCCAGTCCTCGGCGGTCATCTGCCCGGCGGCCTCGGCGAAGCGCAGGTGGGAGTCCCGCAGGTCGGCGAGCTGGACGTCCAGCGGGCGGCCGGCGCCCTCCTCGATGCCCTGGTCGCGGGCCTGCTCGCTGGAGTACTGCGGGATGTCGGTGCGGGTGCGGGCGCCGGTCAGCAGGTTGACCAGGGAGTCGGCGTTGCGGGCGAGGTGGGCCAGCACGTGGCCGCGGCTCCAGCCGGGCAGCGCCGAGGGCTCGGCGAGGGCCCCGGGCGCCAGGGCGGCGGCGGTGTCCAGCAGGTGCTCGGTGCTCTCCTCGACCAGGGCCAGGTGCCGGGCGGCGGTGGCGGCGGCGGACTGCGGGTCGGTCATCGGATCGGCCTTCCGTGGGCGACGGCGCGTTGCCCACGGGGGGCCTCGCTCGTTGACCAGCCGACGCTACCGCCGAACGCGCGCCCTGAGCAGGGGTGTTTTCGGTCCGTGTGCGGACGGCGCGGCGGACGCTCTCACTCGTTCGGGTGGACTCCGCTGGACAAAGTCGATATTCGAACGTCTGAGCTATAGGCTGGCTGCCGCATCCTGGAAGAAGCACACCTCTCACACCGCAAGCCCTCTCGTCCGGAGAAAGGCGCCAGAAGCAGTGGCCGACCGCCTCATCGTCCGCGGTGCTCGCGAGCACAACCTCAAGAACGTCTCGCTCGACCTGCCCCGCGACTCCCTCATCGTCTTCACGGGCCTCTCCGGTTCCGGCAAGTCCTCGCTCGCCTTCGACACGATCTTCGCCGAGGGCCAGCGCCGCTACGTGGAGTCCCTGTCCTCCTACGCCCGCCAGTTCCTCGGGCAGATGGACAAGCCCGACGTGGACTTCATCGAGGGCCTCTCCCCGGCCGTCTCGATCGACCAGAAGTCCACCAACCGCAACCCCCGTTCGACCGTCGGCACGATCACCGAGGTCTACGACTACCTGCGCCTGCTGTTCGCCCGGATCGGCAAGCCGCACTGCCCGCACTGCGGCCGCCCGATCGCCAAGCAGTCGCCGCAGGCGATCGTCGACAAGGTGCTGGAGCTCGCCGAGGGCACCCGCTTCCAGGTGCTCAGCCCGGTGGTGCGCGAGCGCAAGGGCGAGTTCGTCGACCTCTTCGCCGACCTCCAGTCCAAGGGCTACTCGCGCGCCCGGGTGGACGGCGCCACGATCCAGCTCGCCGAGCCGCCGAAGCTCAAGAAGCAGGAGAAGCACACCGTCGAGGTGGTGATCGACCGCCTGACGGTCAAGGAGAGCGCCAAGCGGCGGCTCACCGACTCGGTGGAGACGGCCCTGCGGCTGTCCGGCGGCATGGTCGTGCTCGACTTCGTCGACCTCCCCGAGGACGACCCGGAGCGCGAGCGGATGTACTCCGAGCACCTCTACTGCCCGTACGACGACGTGTCGTTCGAGGAGCTGGAGCCGCGCTCGTTCTCCTTCAACTCGCCGTTCGGCGCCTGCCCGGACTGCTCGGGCCTGGGCAACCGGATGGAGGTGGACCCGGAGCTGGTGGTGCCCGACGCCGAGCGCTCGCTGGACGAGGGCGCCATCCACCCGTGGTCGGCCGGGCACGCCAAGGAGTACTTCCAGCGCCTGATCGACGCGCTCGCCGGGGAGCTGGGCTTCCGCACCGACATCCCCTGGGCCGGTCTGCCGGCCCGGGCGAAGAAGGCGCTGCTGTACGGGCACAAGCACGAGGTGCAGGTCCGCTACCGCAACCGATTCGGCCGCGAGCGCTCGTACAGCACGGGCTTCGAGGGCGCCGTGCCGTTCATCCAGCGCCGGCACACCGAGGCGGAGAGCGACAGCAGCCGCGAGCGCTTCGAGGGCTACATGCGCGAGGTGCCCTGCCCGACGTGCCAGGGCACCCGGCTCAAGCCGGTGGTGCTGGCGGTGACGGTCGAGGAGAAGTCGATCGCCGACGTCTCGGCGATGTCGATCAGCGACTGCGCCGAGTTCCTGGGCGCGATGAAGCTCAACGACCGGGACAAGCAGATCGCCGAGCGCGTCCTCAAGGAGGTCAACGAGCGGCTGCGCTTCCTGGTCGACGTCGGCCTGGACTACCTCTCGCTGAACCGGGCGGCCGGCACGCTGTCCGGCGGCGAGGCCCAGCGCATCCGGCTGGCCACCCAGATCGGCTCCGGCCTGGTCGGCGTGCTGTACGTGCTGGACGAGCCGTCCATCGGCCTGCACCAGCGGGACAACCACCGGCTGATCGAGACGCTGGTGCGGCTGCGCGACATCGGCAACACGCTGATCGTGGTCGAGCACGACGAGGACACCATCAAGACCGCGGACTGGGTGGTCGACATCGGCCCGGGCGCCGGCGAGCACGGCGGCCGGGTGGTGCACTCCGGCTCGCTGAAGCAGCTGCTCGGCAACAAGGAGTCGCTGACCGGCCAGTACCTGTCCGGCAAGCGGTCCATCCCGATCCCGGCAAGTCGCCGCGAGCGGGACAGGAAGCGCCAGCTGACCGTCCACGGCGCCCGCGAGCACAACCTCAAGGACGTCACGGTCGGCTTCCCGCTGGGCACCTTCACCGCGATCACCGGCGTCTCCGGCTCCGGCAAGTCGACGCTGGTCAACGACATCCTCTACACCCACCTCGCCCGGGAGCTGAACGGCGCCCGCAGCGTGCCCGGCCGGCACACCCGGATCACCGGCACCGACCAGGTGGACAAGGTGGTGCACGTCGACCAGTCACCGATCGGGCGCACCCCGCGCTCCAACCCGGCGACGTACACCGGCGTGTTCGACCACGTCCGCCGGCTCTTCGCGGAGACGCAGGAGGCCAAGGTCCGCGGCTACCTGCCGGGCCGGTTCTCCTTCAACGTCAAGGGCGGCCGCTGCGAGAACTGCTCGGGCGACGGCACCATCAAGATCGAGATGAACTTCCTGCCCGACGTCTACGTGCCGTGCGAGGTCTGCCACGGCGCCCGGTACAACCGGGAGACGCTGGAGGTCCACTACAAGGGCAAGTCGATCGCCGAGGTGCTGGACATGCCGATCGAGGAGGCGCTGGCCTTCTTCGAGGCAGTCCCGGCGATCGCCCGGCACCTGCGGACGCTCAACGACGTCGGCCTCGGCTACGTCCGGCTCGGCCAGTCCGCGCCGACGCTGTCCGGCGGCGAGGCGCAGCGCGTCAAGCTCGCCTCCGAGCTGCAGAAGCGCTCCACCGGGCGGACGGTCTACGTGCTGGACGAGCCGACCACCGGTCTGCACTTCGAGGACATCAGCAAGCTGATCAAGGTGCTCAGCGGCCTGGTGGAGAAGGGCAACACGGTGATCGTCATCGAGCACAACCTCGACGTCATCAAGACCGCCGACTGGGTCGTCGACATGGGCCCCGAGGGCGGCTCCGGCGGCGGCACGGTCGTCGCCGAGGGCACCCCGGAGCAGATCGCGGCCGTCCCCGAGAGCCACACCGGCAAGTTCCTTCGGGACATCCTGCCGGGGGACTTCGCGGACGCCCCGGTCGCCGCCCCGGCCAAGCGGGCGCCGCGCAAGCGCGCCGCCGCGGCGAAGAAGTAGGCCCGCCCGCCCGGCCGCGCCCGGCCGTTCCCGTCGCCCCCGGAGGGCGGGAGCGGCGGGAGCGGCCGGGCGCGTGCGGCATAGAATTCCGTGGTCCCTCGCAGCAGCAGCAACCGTAGGAGCACACCGATGTCCGAGGCCCCCGAGACCAGCCCCACCGCCTCCCGCCGCACCCTGCTCTGCGGGGCCGCGGCCGTGCTGGCGACCGGCGGCGCCGTGGCGGTCACCGGCTGCGGTTCGTCGTCCTCCTCCTCCGGCGGCGGCAGCGCCAAGGGCCCGGTGGACCTCGGCGCGGCCTCGGCGGTGCCGGTGGGCGGCGGAAAGGTCTTCCGCGAGCAGAAGATCGTCGTCACCCAGCCGACCGAAGGGCAGTACAAGGCCTTCAGCGCCAAGTGCACCCACGCCGGCTGCATCGTCGACCAGGTGAAGGACCAGCAGATCGACTGCCCCTGCCACGGCAGCCGGTTCTCCGTCACCGACGGCGCCGTGCTGGACGGCCCGGCCCCCACCCCGCTGCCCGCCTACGCCGTCACGGTCGAGGGCGGGAACCTCAAGGTGACCCCGAGCTGACGCAGTTGACCTCCCCGTCGATCACCCCTCCGCAGCACCGGCCCCACTCGGTACGGTGGACCCATGGCTGACCCGAGCACCTACCGCCCGGCTCCGGGCGCGATCCCCACCTCACCGGGCGTCTACAAGTTCCGCGACGCCCACGGGCGGGTCATCTACGTCGGCAAGGCCAAGAGCCTGCGGCCGCGCCTGTCGTCCTACTTCCAGGACCTGGCCGGCCTGCACCCGCGGACCGCGACCATGGTCACCACCGCGGCCTCGGTGGAGTGGACGGTGGTCGACACCGAGGTCGAGGCGCTCCAGCTGGAGTACTCCTGGATCAAGGAGTTCGACCCGCGGTTCAACGTCAAGTACCGCGACGACAAGAGCTATCCGGAGCTCGCGGTCACCCTGAACGAGGAGTACCCGCGGGTCCAGGTGATGCGCGGGGCGCACAAGAAGGGCGTGCGCTACTTCGGCCCGTACGGGCACGCCTGGGCGATCCGCGAGACGGTCGACCTGCTGCTGCGCGTCTTCCCCGTCCGCACCTGCTCCAACGGCGTGTTCAAGCGCGCCCGCCAGGTCGGCCGGCCCTGCCTGCTCGGCTACATCGGCAAGTGCGCCGCACCCTGCGTCGGCAAGGTCTCGGCGGACGAACACCGGGCGCTCGCCGAGGACTTCTGCGACTTCATGGCCGGGCGCACCGGCAACTACCTGCGCCGGCTGGAAGACCAGATGCGCGAGGCCGCCGAGGAGATGGAGTACGAGCGGGCGGCCCGGCTGCGCGACGACATCGGCGCCCTCAAGCGCGCGATGGAGAAGAACGCCATCGTGCTCGCCGACGCCACCGACGCCGACCTGCTGGCCCTGGCCGAGGACGAACTGGAGGCCGCCGTCCAGATCTTCCACGTCCGCGGCGGCCGGGTGCGCGGCCAGCGCGGCTGGGTCACCGACAAGGTCGAGGACGTCGACACCGCCGCCCTGGTCGAGCACGCCCTCCAGCAGCTCTACGGCGGGGCCGGCCAGGACGAGCGCAACGAGTCCGTCCCGCGCGAGGTGCTGGTGCCCGCGCTGCCCGAGCCGGCCGCGCCGGTCCGGGAGTGGCTGAGCGGCCTGCGCGGCAGCCAGGTCGACCTGCGGATCCCGCAGCGCGGCGACAAGCGGGACCTGATGGCGACGGTGCAGCGCAACGCCCAGCAGGCGCTGGCCCTGCACAAGACCAAGCGCGCCTCCGACCTCACCACCCGCAGCCGCGCCCTGCAGGAGATCGCCGACGCCCTGGAACTGGACTCGGTGCCGCTGCGCATCGAGTGCTTCGACATCTCGCACCTCCAGGGCGAGGACGTGGTCGCCTCGATGGTCGTCTTCGAGGACGGCCTGGCCCGCAAGAGCGAGTACCGGCGCTTCCAGATCAAGGGCTTCGAGGGCCAGGACGACGTCCGCTCGATGCACGAGGTGATCAGCCGCCGCTTCCGCCGCTACCTCCAGGAGCGCGAGCAGACCGGCGAGTGGGCCGTTCCCGAGGAGGACGACCCGGGCGCCGCCGGGGACGACCACCGCACCGAGGACGGCCGCCCCAGGCGCTTCGCCTACCCGCCGCAGCTGCTGGTCGTCGACGGCGGCCAGCCGCAGGTCGCCGCCGCCCGGCGGGCCCTGGACGAACTCGGCATCGACGACGTCGCGCTGTGCGGCCTCGCCAAGCGGCTGGAGGAGGTGTGGCTGCCCGGCGAGGACGACCCGGTCGTCCTGCCGCGCTCCAGCGAGGGCCTCTACCTGCTCCAGCGGGTCCGCGACGAGGCCCACCGCTTCGCGATCGGCTACCAGCGCAGCAAGCGTTCCAAGCGACTCACCGCCGGGGAACTGGACTCCGTCCCGGGCCTCGGCGAGACTCGCCGCCAGGCGCTGCTCAAGCACTTCGGCTCGCTGAAGAGGCTCCGGGCCGCCACCGTCGACGAACTCTGCGCCGTACCCGGCATCGGACGCCGCACGGCGGAGACTGTTGCGGCGGCGTTGTCGTCCCGTACACCCGCCGCACCCGCGGTTAACACCGCGACCGGCGAGATCATCGAGGACGGGGCCGACCACGCCGCCGAGCCGGCGGCCGCAGCACCCCAGACCGCACCATCCCAGGAGACGCCATGACGGCCGACGCCGCCCGTCAGCCGGCGCGCCCGGCCCCCGCCCGCCCGTCCGGGCCGGGGAAGGTCGGCCGCGCCCCGCGCGTTCTCCCCAGCAGAAAGACCGAGAGCGGGGAACCGAAGTGACCGTGTCAGACGTGGCCGAGAACGCGCCGGAGCTGGTGATCATCTCCGGCATGTCCGGAGCCGGCCGCTCCACCGCAGCGAAGTGCCTGGAGGACCTGGGCTGGTTCGTGGTGGACAACCTGCCGCCGGCCCTGATCCCGACGATGGTCGACCTGGGCGCGCGCTCGCAGGGGAACGTCGCCCGGATCGGCGTGGTCGTGGACGTCCGCGGCCGCCAGTTCTTCGACGACCTGCTCACCTCGCTCGACGAGCTGGAGAAGCGCGGCGTCCGCCTCCGGGTGGTCTTCCTGGACTCCTCCGACGAGGCGCTGGTGCGCCGCTTCGAGAGCGTGCGCCGCCCGCACCCGCTCCAGGCCGACGGCCGGATCGTCGACGGCATCGCCCAGGAGCGCGACCTCCTGCGGGACCTGCGCGGCGAGGCCGACCTAGTGATCGACACCTCCAACCTCAACGTGCACCAGCTGCGGGCCAAGCTCGACGCCCAGTTCGCCGACCACGACGAGCCCGAGCTGCGCGCCACCGTGATGTCCTTCGGCTTCAAGTACGGGCTGCCCGTCGACGCCGACCTCGTGGTGGACTGCCGCTTCCTGCCCAACCCGCACTGGGTGCCCGAGCTGCGGGCCCGCACCGGCACCGACGCGGACGTCGCCGACTACGTGTTCCAGCAGCCCGGGGCCAACGAGTTCCTCAACGGCTACGCCGAGCTGCTGCGCATCGTCACCGAGGGGTACCGGCGCGAGGGGAAGCGCTACATGACGCTTGCCGTAGGCTGCACCGGTGGCAAGCACCGCAGCGTCGCGATGTCCGAGCGCCTGACCAAGCGTCTCATCGCGGACGGAGTGGAAACGGTGCTCGTCCACCGTGACATGGGACGGGAGTAACCGCCGCCTCCCTGCCGGGCCGCCGGCGAGGACCGGTGGCGGCGACGAGGAACGCGAGGTGAGTGTGGCGGGATACGTGCCCGGGCGGCAGCCGCAGAACAGGAGTGCCGACCGGGCGGGTGGCCCGCCCCGGCCGTCGGCCCCGAGCCGGCCGCGCAGCAGCCCCGCCCGGGCCAACCCGGCCCCCAGGATCACCGCGCTCGGCGGCGGCCAGGGGCTGTCCGCCTCGCTCTCCGCGCTGCGCCGCCTCACCAGCGACCTGACCGCGGTGGTCACCGTCGCCGACGACGGCGGCTCCAGCGGCCGGCTCCGCGCCGAGCTGGGCGTGCTGCCCCCCGGGGACCTGCGCAAGGCGCTGGCCGCGCTGTGCGGGGACGACGACTGGGGCCGCACCTGGTCCGAGGTGATCCAGCAGCGCTTCACCGGCAGCGGCGACCTGGGCGGTCACGCGGTCGGCAACCTGCTGATCGTCGCGCTCTGGGAGAAGCTGGGCGACCCGGTGGCCGCCCTGGAGTGGGTCGGCCGGCTGCTGAACGTCCAGGGCCGGGTGCTGCCGATGTCGGCGGTGCCGCTGGACATCGAGGCCTCCGTGCGCGGGCACGACCCGGAGCGGCCTGGCGAGGTGTCGGCCGTCCGCGGGCAGGCCAGCGTCGCGGTCACGCCGGGCACCGTGCAGTCGATCAGGCTGCTCCCGGACGAGCCCCCGGCCGTCCCGGAGGCGGTCACCGCGGTCCGCGAGGCGGACTGGGTGGTGCTCGGGCCCGGCTCCTGGTTCACCAGCGTGCTGCCGCACCTGCTGGTGCCCGAGCTGGCCAAGGCCCTCACCGAGACCCGCGCCCGGCGCCTGCTCACCCTGAACCTGGCCCCGCAGCCGGGCGAGACCGAGGGCTTTACCCCGCAGCGCCACCTGGAGGTGATCGCGGACCACGCTCCGGAGCTCGCCGTGGATGCGATCCTGGTGGACGAGCGCGCCGTCACCGGCGGCGCCTTCGGCCAGGCGGACCTGGCCGGTCTGGAGAAGGCCGCCGAACGGATGGGGGCCGCTCTGGTGCTCGGCCGGGTGGCCCGCACCGACGGCACCCCGCGACACGACCCGGAGCTGTTGGCAGCCGCGTACGACCGGATTTTCCGGACACATGGAAGGATCGGGCCATGGCGATGACTCCAGCGGTGAAGGACGAGATCAGCCGGCTCCCGGTCACCAGGGCCTGCTGCCGCAAGGCGGAGGTGTCGGCGATCCTGCGGTTCGCGGGCGGGCTGCACATCGTGAGCGGCCGCATCGTGATCGAGGCGGAGCTGGACACCGGCGCGGCCGCGCGACGGCTGCGCAAGGACCTGCTGGAGATCTTCGGTCACTCCTCCGACCTCGTGGTGATGGCCCCCGGCGGGCTGCGGCGCGGCAGCCGCTTCGTCGTGCGGGTGGTCAAGGACGGCGAGCTGCTCGCCCGCCAGACCGGTCTCGTGGACGGTCGCGGCCGACCGATCCGCGGGCTGCCCCCGGCGGTCGTCTCCGGCGCCACCTGCGACGCCGAGGCGGCCTGGCGCGGGGCCTTCCTGGCGCACGGCTCGCTCACCGAGCCCGGCCGCTCCTCCTCGCTGGAGATCACCTGCCCCGGCTCCGAGGCGGCCCTCGCCCTGGTCGGCGCGGCCCGCCGGCTCGGGATCCCGGCCAAGGCCCGCGAGGTGCGCGGCGTGGACCGGGTGGTGATCCGCGACGGTGACGCGATCGGCGCGCTGCTGACCCGGCTCGGCGCGCACGAGTCGGTGCTGGCCTGGGAGGAGCGCCGGATGCGGCGCGAGGTCCGGGCCACCGCCAACCGGCTGGCCAACTTCGACGACGCCAACCTGCGCCGCTCGGCCCGCGCGGCCGTGGCGGCCGGTGCCCGGGTCGCCCGGGCCCTGGAGATCCTCGGCGACGAGGTGCCCGAGCACCTGGCCGCGGCGGGTCAGCTGCGGATGCAGCACAAGCAGGCCTCGCTGGAGGAGCTGGGCGCGCTGGCGGACCCGCCGCTGACCAAGGACGCGGTGGCCGGCCGGATCCGCCGCCTGCTGGCGATGGCCGACAAGCGCGCCTCCGAGCTCGGGCTGCCGAGCACCGAGGCCAATCTGACCGACGAGATGGCGCTCAACTGACGATCACGCACAGTGACCGCTCGTGGTGAGCGATTTGCGGCCGGTGTCCGGATTGCGGGCACCGGCCGTCCTCGTCTCCGGGACCCGAAATTGGTCGAGACCACTGGCCCGGGACCAACTGCCCGGGCGGGCAAGGACGGTCGGCCTGAAATCGGGTTTACGCCGCGCCACGCCCCGTCTTGGCACGTGGCGCGATGTGCCCGGAAAGGCCCGGGAGGGGTAGGGTCATAGGCGGTCGGGGACTTCCCAAATCTCACCCCCGTCGGCTTAGCTCCGGCGTACCTAACGAGGAGATCGGTTCGTGACGATCCGGGTAGGCATCAACGGATTCGGCCGCATCGGCCGCAACTTCTTCCGCGCGGTCAAGGCCCAGGGCGCGGACATCGAGATCGTCGGTGTCAACGACCTGACTGACACGAAGACCCTGGCTCACCTGCTCAAGTACGACACCACGCTGGGCACCTTCCCCGGCCAGGTCTCGCACACCGAGGACAGCATCACCGTCGACGGCCACACCTTCAAGGTGTCCGCCGAGCGTGACCCGGCCAACCTGCCGTGGGCCGCCCTGGGCGCCGACATCGTCGTCGAGTCCACCGGCATCTTCACCAAGGCCGAGGCTGCGAAGAAGCACCTCGCCGCCGGTGCCAAGAAGGTCATCATCTCGGCGCCCGCCACCGACGAGGACGTCACCATCGTGATGGGCGTCAACGACGACAAGTACGACGCCGCCAACCACGACATCATCTCCAACGCCTCCTGCACCACCAACTGCGTGGCGCCGATGGCGAAGGTGCTGAACGAGAGCTTCGGCATCGTCAAGGGTCTGATGACCACGGTGCACGCGTTCACCAACGACCAGGTCACCCTGGACTTCCCGCACAAGGACCTGCGCCGCGCCCGCGCCGCGTCGCAGAACATCATCCCGACCTCGACCGGCGCCGCCAAGGCGACCGCCCTGGTCCTGCCGGAGCTGAAGGGCAAGCTGGACGGCACCTCGCTGCGCGTCCCGGTCCCGACCGGCTCCATCACGGACCTGGTCGTCACCCTCGAGCGCGAGGTCACCAAGGACGAGGTCAACGCCGCCTTCCAGAAGGCCGCGGAGGGTCCGCTCAAGGGCATCCTGACCTACACCGAGGACCCGATCGTCTCGTCGGACATCGTCAACGACCCGGCCTCCTGCATCTTCGACTCCCAGCTCACCATGGTCCAGGGCAACCAGGTCAAGGTGCTCGGCTGGTACGACAACGAGTGGGGCTACTCGAACCGCCTCGTCAACCTGACCGCCCTCGTCGGCGGGCAGCTCTGACGCAGTGGGAGCTGACGTGAGGTGAGGGCCAGGGCCCGGGCGGCGCACCATGCCGACCGGGCCCTGGTCATGCGTACAAGGACTTCTCAGGCGGCCCCTGCGCCGTGCCGCCTCTGCGCACCAACCATGTCCCCAGGAGACCGAAGAACCCGTGAAGACCATCGAAGACCTCGACGTCGCCGGCAAGCGCGTGTTCGTCCGCGCCGACCTGAACGTCCCGCTGGACGGCAGCACGATCACCGACGACGGTCGGATCCGTGCGGTCGCCCCGACCATCGCCAAGCTCGTCGAGCGCGGTGCCAAGGTCGTCGTCGCCTCCCACCTCGGCCGCCCCAAGGGTGAGCCGGACCCGCAGTACTCGCTCGCGCCGGCGGCCGTGCGCCTCGGCGAGATCCTCGGCAAGGACGTCGCCTTCGCCACCGACACCGTGGGCGAGAGCGCCAGCGCCGCCGTGGCCGCGCTGGCCGACGGCGGGGTCGTGCTGCTGGAGAACCTGCGCTTCAACGCCGGCGAGACCAGCAAGGACGACGCCGAGCGCGGCGCCTTCGCCGAGCAGCTCGCCGCCCTGGCCGACCTGTACGTCGGCGACGGCTTCGGCGCCGTGCACCGCAAGCACGCCTCGGTGTTCGACCTGCCGGCGCTGCTGCCGCACGCCGCCGGCGACCTGATCGCCACCGAGGTCGGCGTGCTGAAGAAGCTCACCGACGAGGTCGCCCGCCCGTACGTGGTCGTACTCGGCGGCGCCAAGGTGTCGGACAAGCTCGGCGTGATCGACAACCTGCTGAAGAAGGCCGACCGGATCCTCATCGGCGGCGGCATGGCGTACACCTTCCTCGCGGCCAAGGGCCACGAGGTCGGCATCTCCCTGCTGCAGAAGGACCAGATCCCGACCGTCCTGGAGTACCTGGCCGAGGCGGAGAAGCGGGGCGTCGAGTTCGTCCTGCCGGTGGACGTCCTGGTCTCCGCCGAGTTCCCCGACCTCAAGACCAAGGCCCCGGCCAACCCCACCGTCGTCGCCTCGGACGCCATCCCGGCCGACCAGGAGGGCCTGGACATCGGCCCGGCGACCCGCGAGCTGTACGCGGCCAAGCTGGCCGACGCCGGCACGGTGTTCTGGAACGGCCCGATGGGCGTCTTCGAGCACCCCGACTACGCGAACGGCACCAAGGCCGTCGCGCAGGCCCTGCTGGACAGCGACGCGTTCACCGTGGTCGGCGGCGGCGACTCCGCCGCGGCCGTCCGCATCCTGGGCTTCGACGAGAACGCATTCGGACACATCTCGACCGGCGGTGGCGCGAGCCTCGAGTACCTGGAGGGCAAGACCCTCCCCGGTCTCGCCGCCCTGGAAGGCTGAAGCAATGACTGAGCGTCTCCCGCTGATGGCGGGCAACTGGAAGATGAACCTCAACCACCTCGAGGCCATCCAGCACACCCAGAAGCTGGCGTTCGCGCTGGCCGACAAGGACTACGAGGCCGTCGAGGTCGCGGTCCTGGTCCCGTTCACCGACCTGCGGTCGGTGCAGACCCTGGTCGACGGCGACAAGCTGAAGATCAAGTACGGCTCGCAGGACATCTCGCAGCACGACTCCGGTGCCTACACCGGCGAGGTCTCCGGCCCGATGCTGGCCAAGCTCAAGTGCACCTACGCGGTGATCGGCCACTCGGAGCGCCGCCAGTACCACGGCGAGGACGAGGAGATCGTCAACGCCAAGGTCAAGGCCGCCTACCGGGCCGGGGTCACCCCGATCCTGTGCATCGGCGAGCCGCTGGACGTCCGCAAGGCCGGTACCCACGTCGAGTACACCCTGGCCCAGCTGGACGGCGGCCTGGCCGACGTCCCGGCCCACCAGGCCGAGTCCGTCGTGGTCGCCTACGAGCCGGTCTGGGCGATCGGCACCGGCGAGGTGGCCACCCCGGAGGACGCGCAGGAGGTCTGCGCCGCCATCCGGCAGCGCCTGGCCGAGCTGTACGACGCCGAGCTGGCCGGCAAGGTCCGCGTGCTGTACGGCGGTTCGGTGAAGTCGTCGAGCGCGGCCGGCCTGATGGCCAAGCCCGACGTCGACGGCGGCCTGATCGGCGGCGCCTCCCTGGACGCCGACGAGTTCGTCAAGATCGTGCGCTACCGTGAGCAGGCAGTAGGCTAACGCCGCTGCAGCAACGTAGGCTTTGGGGCCGGACCGCCGTACGCGGCCCGGCCCCTTCGCCGAAGATACGAGAGAGTTGGTCCCGTCGTGGTTCTCGGGTTCTCGATTGCCCTGATCATCTTCAGTCTGCTGATGATCCTGCTGGTGCTGCTGCACAAGGGGAAGGGCGGCGGCCTGTCGGACATGTTCGGTGGCGGCGCCATGTCCACCGGTGGTGGTTCGGCGGTGGCGGAGCGCAACCTGGACCGCATCACGATCGTGGTCGGTGTCGGCTGGTTCGCCAGCATCATCGTGCTGAGCCTGGTGCTGAAGTACAAGAGCTGACGTAACCCTGACGCCCCGTCGCCCGAGCGCCTATCCTGGGACGGTCGGGGGGCGGAGGCGATGGCGGTGGACGCTTAACTCCTGCTTACACTAGGACGACTTTCGCCACCGACGCGCACCGCGGCGGGTCGGCGCACCAGCACGCAGGGAGTCAGACCGTGGCAAGTGGCAACGCCATCCGTGGCAGCAGGGTCGGAGCCGGCCCGATGGGCGAGGCGGAGCGCGGCGAGTCCGCCCCCCGCAACCGGATCTCCTTCTGGTGCGCTAACAAGCACGAGACCCGTCCGAGCTTCGCCGCCGAGGCCGTCATCCCGGACACCTGGGACTGCCCGCGCTGCGGTTTCCCGGCCGGGCAGGACGAGCACAACCCGCCCGCGCCCTCGCGCAACGAGCCCTACAAGACCCACCTCGCGTACGTCCGCGAGCGGCGCACCGACGCCGACGGCGAGGCGATCCTCGCCGAGGCGCTGGCCAAGCTGCGCGGCGAGATCTGAGGTCGGACCGACCCGCGGGCCGCGGGCCGAGTGCTGAGAAGGGGCGCCACCGTCATCGACGGTGGCGCCCCTTTCGCGTCGGCGGCCGCTGCCGGCCCCCGTCCGCCGGACAGGGCCTAGGCGGAGGCCGGCGGGTACAGCTGGGGCGGGATCCGCTCCGCCGCGGCGCGGTCCAGCAGCCACAGGGTGCGGCTGCGGCCGTAGGCGCCGGAGGCCGGGGCCTGCAGCTCGCCGGGGCCGGACAGGGCCAGCGCGACCGCGCCCGCCTTGTCCTCGCCGGCCGCCAGCAGCCAGACCTCGCGGGCGGCCCGGATCGCCGGCAGGGTGAGCGAGACCCGGGTGGGCGGGGGCTTGGGGGCCCCGCGCACGCCGACCACGGTCAGCTCCGTCTCCCGCACGCCCGGGTGACCGGGGAAGAGCGAGGCGACGTGGGTGTCCGGGCCGACGCCGAGCAGCAGCACGTCGAAGGCCGGGACGCGGAGCCGGTCGCCCGGGCCGGCCGCCTTCGCCAGCTCCTCCGCGTAGCGGGCCGCGGCGGTCTCCACGTCCGAGCCGTCCACGCCGTCCGAGGCGGGCATCTCGTGCACCCGCGCCGGGTCGAGCGGGACGGCGTCCAGCAGCTCGGCCCGCGCCTGGACGGCGTTGCGGTCCGGGTCCGCGGCGGGGACGAACCGCTCGTCGCCCCACCAGAGGTCCAGCCGCGCCCAGTCGACCGCGTCGCGCGCCGGGGAGGCGGCGATCGCGGCCAGCAGGGCGTTCCCGTTGCGGCCGCCGGTGAGCACCACCGAGGCGCTGCCGCGGGCGGCCTGGGCGTCCACGATCCGGGTGATCAGGCGGGCCGCGGCCGCCTGGGCCATCAGCTCCTTGTCCCGGTGGACGACCAGCTGCGGGGTGGCGTTGGTCATGCGCTCCCCTTGGGGGCGCGCTTGGCGGGCTTCTTGGCCGGGGCCTTCTTCGCCGCGGCCTTGCCGGTCGCCGCCTTGCCCGTCACGGCCTTGCCGGCGCCGGCCTTGCCCGGTACGGCCTTGCCCGCCGTGGACGTCCCGGCGGCCTTCGGCTCCTTGTGCGCGGTCGCGGCCTCGCCCGCGGCCTCGGCGAGGGCCTCGGTGGGGACCTTGACCGTCACCCGGGCCGGTTCGGCCACCACGGCGTCCGCGACCTGGGCCCGGGCGGCCCGCTCGGCCGCCGCGGTCTCCGCGCCGTCCGGCTCGCGCAGCCGGTCGACGGGCGTGCGCACGGCCGTCGCGTAGATGTCGTCCGGGTCGAGCCGGCGCAGCTCCTCGGCGATCAGCTCCGCGGTCTCGCGGCGCTTGAGCGCCACCTGGCGGTCCGGGGAGCCGGGCATGGAGAGCGTGCCCATCAGGCCGTCCGGGCGGTCCAGGGTGATGTCGCCGTCCTTGGTACGCAGGTGCACCGCGGTGATGCCCGGGCCGCCGGTGACGACCCGCTCGACCGGCACGTGCAGCCGGTTGTGCAGCCAGAGGCCGAGCAGCTCGACGCTGGGGTTGTAGGACTCGCCCTCGACCACCGCGGAGGTGAGCTGGGACGGGCGCTGGTCCAGCGCGGCGGCCAGCATGGAGCGCCAGCCGGTGATCCGGGTCCAGGCCAGGTCGGTGTCGCCCGGGGTGTAGCTCTGGGCCCGCTGGGCGAGCTGGCCGACCGGGGACTCGGCGGTGACCGCGTCGGTGATCCGGCGCTGGGCGATCGAGCCGAGCGGGTCCTGCGCGGGGTGCAGCGGCGCGTTGTCCGGCCACCAGACCACGACCGGGGCGTCCGGCAGCAGCAGCGGCAGGACCACCGACTGGGCGTGCGCGGCGAGTTCGCCGTGCATGCGCAGGATGACCGTTTCTCCGGAGCCGGCGTCGGAGCCGACCAGGATCTCGGCGTCCAGCCGGGTCTCGGCGCGGGCCCGCGGCGAGCGACCGGCGCGCTTGATCACCGCGAGGGTGCGCGAGGGGTGCTCGCGGGAGGCGTCGTTGGCGGCCTTGAGGGCGTCGTAGGCGCTGCCCTCGTCGGTCACGATCACCAGGGTGAGCACCATGCCGGCGGCGGTGGAGCCACTGGCCCGGCGCGCCTCCATCAGCGCGGCGTTGATCTTGCTCGACGTCGTGTTGGTGAGGTCGATCTTCATGGCCGGCGCCAGCTCCTGCCGTCTCGTGCGAGCATCTCGTCCGCCTCGACGGGGCCCCAGGTCCCCGCCGCGTACTGGGCGGGCTTGCCGTGGGTGTCCCAGTACCTCTCGATCGGGTCGAGGATCTGCCAGGAGAGCTCGACCTCCTGGTGGCGCGGGAACAGGTTGGCGTCGCCGAGCAGCACGTCGAGGATGAGCCGCTCGTACGCCTCCGGGCTGGACTCGGTGAAGGACTCGCCGTAGGCGAAGTCCATCGTGACGTCCCGGACCTCGAAGGAGGTGCCCGGCACCTTGGAGCCGAACCGCACCGTCACGCCCTCGTCCGGCTGGACCCGGATGACCAGGGCGTTCTGCCCCAGCTCCTCGGTCGCGTAGGAGTCGAACGGCAGGTACGGGGCGCGCTGGAAGACCACCGCGATCTCGGTGACCCGGCGGCCCAGCCGCTTGCCGGTGCGCAGGTAGAACGGGACGCCCGCCCAGCGGCGGTTGTTGATCTCCAGCTTGATGGCCGCGTAGGTGTCGGTCTTGGAGTCCGGGTTGATGCCGTCCTCGTCCAGGTAGCCGACCACCTCCTCGCCGCCCTGCCAGCCGGACGCGTACTGGCCGCGCACGGTGTGCCGGCCGAGGTCGGCGGGGAGCTTGACGGCGCTGAGCACCTTGAGCTTCTCCGCCACCAGCGCCTTCGGGTGGAAGGACGCCGGCTCCTCGATGGCGGTGAGCGCCATCAGCTGCAGCAGGTGGTTCTGGATGACGTCGCGGGCGGAGCCGATGCCGTCGTAGTAGCCGGCCCGGCCGCCGATGCCGATGTCCTCGGCCATGGTGATCTGCACGTGGTCGACGTAGGACCGGTTCCAGATCGGCTCGAACATCTGGTTGGCGAAGCGCAGCGCCAGGATGTTCTGGACCGTCTCCTTGCCCAGGTAGTGGTCGATCCGGAAGACCTCGTCCCGGGGGAAGACCTCGTGGACGACCTTGTTGAGCTCCTGGGCGCTCTCCAGGTCGTGACCGAAGGGCTTCTCGATGACGGCGCGCCGCCAGGAGCCCTGCGGGGGGTCGGCCAGACCGTGCTTCTTCAGCTGCTGGACGACGGTCGGGAAGAACTTCGGCGGGACGGACAGGTAGAAGGCGAAGTTGCCGCCGGTGCCCTGGGCCTTGT
This sequence comes from Kitasatospora sp. NPDC051705, assembly GCF_044453265.1. Classification (NCBI taxonomy): domain Bacteria; kingdom Bacillati; phylum Actinomycetota; class Actinomycetes; order Kitasatosporales; family Streptomycetaceae; genus Kitasatospora; species Kitasatospora sp. NPDC051705. Next base: position 56,198 of record NZ_JBITCO010000025.1, read on the forward strand.
CCAGCTCCTCGATGGTGGCGCGGAGCTTGTCGAAGGCGTCGTCGTCGTCGAAGGTGCCCTGGACGAAGCGCATGCCCTTGGCGAGCTGCTGCCAGACCTCCTCCCGGAACGGGGTGCGGGCGTGGTCCCGGACCGCGTCGTGGACCTCCTTGGCGAAGTCCTCGTCCTCCCACTCGCGGCGGGCGAAGCCGACGAGCGAGAAGCCCGGCGGCAGCAGGCCGCGGTTGGCCAGGTCGTAGATGGCCGGCATGAGCTTCTTGCGGGAGAGGTCGCCGGTGACTCCGAAGATGACCAGGCCCGACGGCCCCGCGATGCGCGGGAGCCGTCGGTCTGCCGGGTCACGAAGCGGGTTGACGGGCGCCGGCGGGAGATCGTCCGCGTCCGACTCCGACGTCAACTCGGGGAAATCAGTGCTCACTTGATGGGCTCCGCTTTCGTGCGCTGGCTGTGTGAGCGAAAGGTCACTTCTCGTCGGCGAAGGAGGCGAGCGAGGCGGTGACGGTGTCGAGCAGCTCGTTCCAGGACTGCTCGAACTTCTCCACGCCCTCGTCCTCCAGCACCTGGACCACGTCGTCGTAGTCCACGCCGGCGGCGGCGATGGCGTCCATGACGGCCTTGGCGTCGGCGTAGTTGGGGACGATGGTGCCGCCGGTGACCACGCCGTGGTCCGCGGTGGCGTCCAGGGTGGCCTCGGGCATCGTGTTGACGGTGCCGGGGGCGACCAGCTCGGTGACGTACAGGGTGTCCGGCAGCGCCGGGTCCTTGACGCCGGTGGAGGCCCACAGCGGGCGCTGGGCCTTGGCGCCGGCGGCCTCCAGGGCCTTCCAGCGGGCGCTGCCGGCGGTCTTGCCGTCGACCGAGCCGAAGACCTCCTCGTACGCCTGGTAGGCGAGGCGGGCGTTGGCCAGGGCGGCCTTGGAGCGCAGGTCCCGGGCGTCGCCGCCGATCTTGTCCAGGCGCTTGTCGATCTCGGTGTCCACGCGGGACACGAAGAAGGAGGCGACCGACTCGATCTGGGAGAGGTCCAGGCCCTTGGCCTTGGCGGCCTCCAGGCCGGTCAGGTAGGCGTCGATGACGGCCTTGTAGCGCTCCAGCGAGAAGATCAGCGTGACGTTGACGCTGATGCCCTTGCCGATCACCTCGGCGATCGCGGGCAGACCGGCCTTGGTGGCGGGGATCTTGATGAACACGTTCGGGCGGTCCACCAGCCACCACAGCTGCTTGGCCTCGGCCACGGTGGCCGCGGTCTCGTGGGCCAGCCGCGGGTCGACCTCGATGGACACCCGGCCGTCGCGGCCGTTGGAGGCGTCGTAGACCGGGCGCAGCACGTCGGCGGCGTCGCGCACGTCCGAGGTGGTGATCATGCGGATCGCCTCGTCGGTGGTGACCTTGCGGACGGCGAGGTCGCGCAGCTGGCCGTCGTACGAGTCGTCGCCGCTGCCGCCGATCGCCTTCTGGAAGATGGTCGGGTTGGTGGTGACACCCACCACGTGCTTGTTCTGCACCAGCTCGGCCAGGTTGCCGGAGTTCAGCCGCTTGCGGCTGAGGTCGTCCAGCCAGATCGCCACGCCTTCGTCGCTGAGGCGCTTCAGTGCGTCAGTCATGGTGCTCAGTCCTTCGTCTTCTTCTGCTTCGTGGGGTAGTCAGAGGGGCCGGGCCTTCGACGTGCGGGTCTCGGGCCCGGCCCGGAACGCGTCAGCGGTTGACGGCCTCGAGGGAGCGCAGGGCGTTGTGCGCCTCGGCCACCACGCGCTCGGCGGTCAGGCCGAACTCCTCGAACAGCACCTTGTAGTCGGCGGAGGCGCCGAAGTGCTCCAGCGAGACGATCCGGCCGTGGTCGCCGACCAGCTCGCGCCAGCCCTGGGCGATGCCGGCCTCGACCGACACGCGGGCCTTGACCGACGGCGGCAGCACGCTGTCGCGGTAGGCCTGGTCCTGCTCCTGGAACCACTCGAACGACGGGACCGAGACGACCCGGGTGGCGATGCCCTCGGCCTCCAGCACCTCGCGGGCGTTGACCGCCAGCTGGACCTCCGAACCGGTGCCCAGCAGGATCACCTGCGGGTCGCCGGTGGACGCCTCGGCCAGGACGTACGCGCCCTTCGCGGTGCCCTCGGCGGAGCCGAAGACCTCGCGGTCGAAGGTCGGGACGTTCTGGCGGGTGAGCGCCAGGCCGACCGGGCCGGGGTGGCTGGTCTGCCGCTCGATCACGGTGCGCCAGGCGACGGCGGTCTCGTTGGCGTCGGCCGGGCGGACCATGGCCAGGCCCGGGATGGCGCGCAGCGAGGCCAGGTGCTCGACCGGCTGGTGGGTCGGGCCGTCCTCGCCCAGGCCGATCGAGTCGTGCGTCCAGACGTAGGTGACCGGCAGCTTCATCAGCGCGGCCAGGCGCACGGCCGGGCGCATGTAGTCGGCGAAGACCAGGAAGGTGCCGCCGTACACGCGGGTCTTCCCGTGCAGCGCGATGCCGTTCATGGTGGAGCCCATGGCGTGCTCGCGGATGCCGAAGTGGATCGTCCGGCCGTACGGGCTCGCGCTCTTCAGCGAGTTGCCCTCGGGCAGGAACGAGCTCTCCTCGTCGATGGTGGTGAGGTTGGACTCCGCGAGGTCGGCCGAGCCGCCCCACAGCTCCGGGATCACCGCGCCGATCGCCTTGAGGGTCTCGCCGGAGGCCTTGCGGGTGGCGACCTCCTTGCCGGCGGGGAAGGACGGGACGGTCTTCTTCCAGCCCTCGGGCAGTTCGCCGGCCTGGATGCGGTCGAACTCGGCGGCGCGGTGCGGGTTGGCGGCGCGCCACGCCTCGAAGGACTGCTGCCACTGGTCGCGGGCGGCCTTGCCGCGCTTGATGACCAGGCGGGCGTGCTCGATCACCTTGTCGGCGACCTCGAAGGTCTTCTCCGGGTCGAAGCCCAGGACCTTCTTGGTGGCGGCGATCTCGGCGGCGCCGAGCGCGGAGCCGTGGGCCTTGGCGGTGTTCTGGGCGTCCGGGGCCGGCCAGGCGATGATCGTGCGCATAGCGATCATCGACGGGCGGGAGGTCTCGGCCTTCGCGGCGTCCAGCGCCTCGGCCAGGGCGGCGACGTCGATGTCGCCGTTGGCCTTCGGGACGACCCGCTGGACGTGCCAGCCGTACGCCTCGTAGCGCTTGAGGACGTCCTCGGAGAAGGCGGTCTCGGTGTCGCCCTCGATCGAGATGTGGTTGTCGTCGTACAGGGCGACCAGGTTGCCCAGCTTCTGGTGGCCGGCCAGCGAGGAGGCCTCGGCGGAGATGCCCTCCTCCAGGTCGCCGTCGGAGACGATGGCCCAGATCGTGTGGTCGAAGGGGCTCTCGCCGGCGGCGGCGTCCGGGTCGAACAGGCCGCGCTCGTAGCGGGCGGCCATCGCCATGCCCACCGCGTTCGCGATGCCCTGGCCGAGCGGGCCGGTGGTGGTCTCCACACCCGCGGTGTGGCCGTGCTCCGGGTGCCCCGGAGTGCGGCTGCCCGCGACGCGGAAGGCCTTGAGGTCGTCCAGCTCCAGGCCGTAGCCGGACAGGTAGAGCTGGGTGTAGAGGGTCAGGCTGGTGTGCCCGGGGGAGAGGACGAACCGGTCGCGGCCGACCCAGGACGGGTCGGTCGGGTCGTGGCGCAGGAACCGCTGGAAGATCAGGTACGCGGCCGGGGCCAGCGACATGGCCGTCCCGGGGTGTCCGTTGCCGACCTTCTGGACGGCGTCCATGGCCAGGACCCGCGCGGTGTCAACCGTGCGCTCATCCAGCTCGGACCACTCGAATGCGTTCGTCGGCGTCGTGCTCACCCTGTCTCAGGGCTCCTTCCATTGAAGAGTGACCCCGTGAATGGGGACCGGGTCGGCCACGGCGCTGTGGTCTCGACACTGGGTGGTGCCGGTCACGGAGGGTAGATCCCGCTTCTGCGTGCGAGCCTACCGCCCGGGCCGGGGCTCACCCTCCGTGCTGAGACAACCGGGAATTCCGTATGGTGATTCCCACCAGGGCGTTCTGCCTTCTTATGTCCAAGGGTCTCCTGGTTTGTCGGCCACTGCCGCCCAGGTGGTCAGGACGGGGGATCGCGGGCGCGCCGGAGCGGGTTCGTCGGTTCACCCAGTCGGTTCACCCGGGGGTGTGCGTTCGGCCTCGCCGGGGGACCCCGGAGCCGGTGGGGAGATATGGAACGTCTATGGTGTCGTGGTACGCGCAGAGCGGACGATTTCGGGACCCTTCGTTCCTGTGGACGCCTGCGAGGATTCATCTTCAGTTGGGGTGTTAGTGACCGCCGTCGAAACCCGTCCCGCCGGGGTCACCGGGGCGACGCCTGCGCACCGGCCGATCGGGGCCCGTGTCGGCGCGTTCGTCGCACTGACCAAGCCCCGGATCATCGAGCTGCTGCTGATGAGCACCGTGCCGGTGATGTTCCTGGCCCAGCAGGGCGTCCCGAACATGCTGCTGGTGCTCAAGGTCGTGGTCGGCGGCTACCTCTCGGCGGGCGGCGCCAACGCCCTCAACATGTACATCGACCGTGACATCGACGCGGTGATGTCGCGCACCGAGCGCCGTCCGATCGTCACCGGCATGGTGTCGCCGCGCGAGGCGCTGGTGTTCGGCGTCGTCCTCGCCGTCGTGTCGACCCTGCTGCTGGGCTTCGGCGTCAACTGGCTCTCGTCCGGCCTGGCGCTGGGCGCCCTGCTGTTCTACGTCTTCGTCTACACGCTCGGGCTGAAGCGGCGCACCTCGCAGAACATCGTCTGGGGCGGCATCGCCGGCTGCATGCCGGTGCTGGTCGGCTGGTCCTCCGTCACCAACTCGGTGTCCTGGGCGGCGGTCGTGCTGTTCCTGGTGGTGTTCTTCTGGACGCCGCCGCACACCTGGGTGCTGTCGATGAAGGTGCGCGACGACTACCTGCGGGCCGGCGTGCCGATGCTGCCGGTGGTCAAGGGGAACGTGGCCGTCGGCAAGCAGGTCGTCGCCTACTCCTGGGTGATGGTGGCCGTCTCGCTGGCCCTGTGGCCGCTCGGGCACATGAGCTGGCTGTACCCGGTGGCGGCGGTCGTGCTGGGCGCGGCGTGGCTGCGCGAGGCGCACGCCCTGTACGCCCGGGCCAAGGCCGGGGTGGTGGGTGCCAAGCTCAAGGAGATGCGGCTGTTCCACTGGTCGATCACCTACCTGTCGCTGCTGTTCGTGGTCTGCGCGATCGACCCGTTCGTGAAGTAGCGCGCGCAGCGCGGAGGAGCCCCGGTCCGGTGGACCGGGGCTCCTCGGCGTTCGGGGGGCTCTCGCGTTTCGGCGGCTCGCACGTTCGGGGGGCTCTCGCGTTTCGGTGGCTCTCGCGTTTCAGCGGGCGGGCAGCCCGGAGGGGCCGACGCGCTCGTCCAGCCAGTCCTTCAGCGGCTGGGAGGCGCGCAGGAAGGCGGTGATCCGGGTGTAGGCGGAGCGGGTGCCCAGCCACTTCGCCGGCTCCCACTCCTGCCAGGCCACCAGGCCCTTGTGGCGCAGCAGCTCGATCCTCGGGTGGTCCTTGGGGTAGCCGCGCGGGGCGGACTTGAGGCTGTCCCGGCCGAACACCTGCGGGCCGTCCTTCTCCACCGCGGCGATCACCCGCTCCAGGTCGGCGCCGCTCACGTCCTCGGCGACGGCGGCGCGGTAGCGCTCCAGCTGGTCGGAGGCGAGCTGGTACATCCCGTTGCCGCAGGCGAGGCCGTCGGCGGAGAGCTGGACGTAGCCGCCGGCCTCCAGGTGCGCGCCGATGTGCGTCTTGTACGGGGACTTGTCGGCGCTGAACCGGACGTCCCGGTTGGGGCGGAAGATCTTCGCGGGCCCGAACTCGGGCTCCAGGTCGGCGAGCAGCAGCTCCATCGGGGCCCGCACGGCGTCCTCGTACCGGTCCTTGTGGGCCTGCCAGTAGGTCTTCGAGTTGTCGGCCTCCAGGTGCTCGTAGAACTCGAGCGCCTCGGCGGGCCAGCCTTGGAACGTCACCCCTCCAGTATGTGGCCCGGTGCACAGGCCGCTCCCGTCGCCAGCGCCACTACCGGTGGGTAGCATGCGGGCATGAGCAGCGCAGAGACCGCCACCGCCGCCGCGCCGGACGCCCGCACCGAGCGCCGCGCCAAGCGCATCGCCAAGAACCTGACCAGCTTCGCCCGGCAGCACGGCGGCAGCGCCGACGCGGTCGTCGAGTACGTCGGCGCCGTGGCCACCCGGATCGCCGTGGTCGGCGCGGACGGCGCCTGGGGCGACCAGGTCGCCCCCAGCTACGCCGTCGGCCGCCGGGCCGTCGAGATCGCGGGCCTGACCCTGCACGACTCCTTCGAGGGCGAGCTGGGCCTCAGGGTGAAGACCGGCTCCTACGAGTGGAAGCGGATGGCCGGCATCCAGCTCGGCGGCTGAGCCCCGCCCCCACGACACCGGCGGGCCCGGGCCCCCCCCCCGGGGGCCCGGGGCGCCCCCCCCGGGGGCCCGGGCGGGGGGGGCCCCCCCCCCCCCCCCCCCCGCCGCGCCCCGCCCCCCCCCCGGGGGGCCCCGGGCCCGCCGCGCGCGGTGCCCGGGCCTGGCCGGACACCGCCCGCCACGCCCGGCCGGACCGGTGCTCCGGCATCGCTCAGATCAGGCTCGGCAGGACTCCTCGGGGCCATCGGCCGAGCCAGAACGCCGCGGTGGACGGCTCCGGCTGGTCCTCGGTGGAGCCGTCGTGTGGCATGAGCTCGGTCGGGGCGATGTAGCCCTCGCCCGGTGCGAGGCGGATGCGGAAACATCGCAGCGGCTCGTGGCGGGCGACGTAGCTTCGAAGATCGTCGGTGTGCGGGTACTGACGTTCGTGGTCGTCGTGGACGGTGCGACAGATGGCCTGGATGTCGACATCGCCGAGCAGGATGTACCGGGTGCCCGGGCCGAGGTTGAGGCAGAGTCGTCGCCGGCCCCGGAGCTTCTCGCGGTACGGCAGCTTGTCCCAGTTGTCGACGTGCAGGCCGATCCGTCGGCCGTCCTGGTGATGATCCCCTCGGCCTCCTCGATGTTGATGCCGATGCTGTGACATCCGAGCCCGGCGAGGAATTCGAGGAGTTCCTCGGGGTGGCCGATGCTGTCCGTCGTGACCACGGCGATCACCGAGAAGGCGATGCCTGCCGCACGCAGTCGGGCGATGCCTTTCACGATGCGGTCGAAGGCAGCCTTGCCCCTGCGGTCGATGCGTTGGGCGTTGTGGGTGGCCGGGCCGTCGATGCTGACGCCCACGCGGAACCGGTGTGCGGTGAGGAAGTCGCACCAGGCGTCGGTGACCAGCGTGGCGTTGGTCTGTACGTAGTGATGCACCAGGCCGGCCCGTCGCAACGGCTCGAACGGGGCGAGCAGCTCGGCGAAGCGGCGCACGCCCAGAGTCAGCGGCTCACCGGCATGCCAGACGACGTCCAGGGGCCGGTCCGGGTCGCGGCCGGCGAACTCGGCGAGCGAGTCGGCCACGGCGCTCGCGACCTCGACGGTCATGTGGTTCCGCCGGTCACGGTGCGGCAGGTAGCAATAGGTGCAGTCGAGGTTGCAGAAGCTGGTCGGCTGGAGCATGGCCGAGGTCTATGCCGTCCGGGTCCTGGATGCGCTTCGGGACGACGCGGCGGAGATGATCCGTACCCATGACGGCCGACGGCTGCTGTGATGACGGCGAAGGCCCCCATCCCGCTCGGATGGGGGCCTTCGGCGTGGGTCCTGCTTCTGCTCAGGCGGTGGCGGTCTCGGGGGTCCGCGGGGCCGGGGTGGCGGCCGCGGTCTCCTCGGCCTCCCGCACGCGCAGGGCGAGGGGGATCCTCAGGGCGGCGATCCAGGTGAGGCTCGCGCCGAGCATGTGGAGGCCGACCATGAGCTCGGGGGCGTCGGTGAAGTACTGGACGAAGCCCAGCACACCCTGGAGCAGCAGTACCGCCAGCAGTTCCTTCGTGCGGGCCTTGGCCGCGGGCGGGGCCTTGACGGCGGCGAGGACGAAGATCAGCGCGATGGTCAGGCCCACCGACACGAAGGCGAAGTCGGCGTGGAACTGGGCCAGCCTGTCGTAGTCGATCGGGATCCGCGGGACGATCTTGTTGTCCTTCGGCGTGCCCGGGTGGTGGCCGGCGCCGGTGACCAGGGTGCCGGCGGCGACCAGCAGGCCGACGACCGCCACCAGGACGTAGGACAGCCGGTGGATCGGGCGGGCGACCGACAGCTTCGCCGGGCCGTCGCCCTCCTTGCTCCGCTCCCACATCAGCAGTGCGACCCAGACCAGCGCCATCGCGGCGATCATGTGCAGCGCCACCGTGTACGGGTTCAGGCCCGTCAGCACGGTGATGCCGCCGAGCACCGCGTTGCTCATCACCAGCCAGAACTGCGCCCAGCCGAGCCTGGTCAGGCTGCTCCGCCAGGGCTTGGAGGTCCCCCCGGCCGAAGGCCAGGGGAGGCAGCGGGCGGCCAGGATGGCCCAGCCGACCGCGGCGCTCAGCACGTAGGTGAGCATCCGGTTGGTGAACTCGACGACGCCGTGGAAGCCCATCTCGGCGGTCGGCGTCAGGCTCTCGTCGGTGCAGCGGGGCCAGGTGGTACAGCCGAGGCCGGAGGCGGTGAGGCGGACGGCGCCGCCGGTGACGACGATCACCACGCTCATCACCAGCGCGGCGAACGCGGCGCGCCGGACCATCGCGGCGGAGGGCTGCCAGCGGTCGGCGAGCAGGGAGAAGGGGTTAGGCACGGGGTCAATCGTAGGCGGCCTTACAGGCGATCTTGGGGCGGGGCGGGGGCGGCGCGCGGCGTCGGTGGGGTGCCGTGTCGGGCGGGGCCGGCGACACGCAGACCGAGACACGCGGGACAGAAGGTGTATTCCGGTCACGGCGTGCAATGGTCTTGACCAATTGCGGTCGGGGTCGAGAGAGTGCGGCTTTGGTCCATACCATTTCGGGCCTCTCCCATCGACGCCCGCACGCAAGCGGAGATTCTGCACATGCGCATACCCACGTCCGCCGCCGCGCTCGCGGTCGGCGGTTCGCTCGCCCTGGCCGGTCTCGCCGCCCCGGCCGCCCACGCCGCCGGCCCCGCCCCCGCCCAGGAGTGCCGCAGCCTCGGCGTCGCCAACCTCTACGGCGAGTTCGTCGAGGGCGACGACACCCACACCCCCGACGCCGAGGGCGCCGTCGCCGTCGGCGGCAACGCCGACTTCACCGGCGGCTTCTCGGTCGGTCAGGAGCTCTCCGCCGCCGAGGTGGACGCCCTGCCCGGCAAGAACGCGCTGGTCGTCGCCGGCCGGATCACCGGCCACAACACCCAGGTCATGAAGGGCAACGGCGTCTACGGTGCCAAGGCCGAGGGCGCCGTCGTCCAGGCGCACCAGGGCGCTATCACCCAGGGCGCCTCGCCGATCGACTTCAAGGCCGAGTTCGCCAAGCTGCGCGCCGCCTCGACCGCGCTGGCCGCCGCCCCGCAGACCGCCGGTGCCACCGTGCGGGCCGAGGGCGTCAAGCTCACCCTCACCGGCGCCGACGCCGCGTACAACGCCTTCACCGTCGACGCCGCGAAGCTGCAGGGCGCCAAGGAGGTCTACGTCAAGGTGCCCGTCGGCTCGGTGGCCGTCGTCAACGTGACCGGTGGCTCCTACGACATGGCGGCCGCCGGGACGAGCGGGTTCTTCCTCTGGGACGAGGGCAAGTCGGCCTTCGTCCTGGACGACAAGAGCCAGAGCGCGGCCGGCGGCGCGATCCGGGCCAAGCTGCTCTGGAACTTCCCCACCGCGACCAAGGTGACCAAGAAGGGCGACACCGCCTGGGCCGGTACCGTCCTGGCGCCGAACGCCGCGCTCTCCCTGAACACCCCCGGGGTCAACGGGGGGAAGCCGTCCGGCGGGGCCCCGGTCAACGGGTCGGTCATCGTCGCCTCGCTGACCGGCACGGCGGGCGCGGAGACGCACCACTACCCCTTCACCGGCTGCCTGCCGGCCGTCCTCCCGACGCCGACCGCCACGCCCACCGTGCCGCCGGTGGTGCCGAGCGGGTCGCCGTCGGCGACCACCGCGCCGAGCGCGAGCGCCACCCCCGGCGCGTCGGGCACCCCGACCGCCCCCGGCGGCTCGGCGAGCCCCTCGGCCACGTCGTCCGCCCCGGCGGGCGGCAAGCCCGGTGCGAGCGGCAGCCCGGCCGCCCCGTCGGCCACGGGTACGGCGGGTGCGCCGGCCGTCCAGGCCTCCGCGTCGGGCAGCCCGTCCCCGCGGACCGACGCGGGCGGCAACCTCGCGCACACCGGCTCCGGCCCGGTCCTTCCGCTGGCGATCGGCGGTGCGCTGGTGCTCGCGGCCGGCGGCGGGATCGTCGTCGCCACCCGGCGGCGGGCGGCCCGGAAGGCCTGACCGTTCGTCGACCGGCACCAGGGCCCCGGAATCCCCGCCCGCGGGGATTCCGGAGCGGTCCCGGCCCGGCGCCCGCGGTGACTGAACCCGATCACCGCGGGCGCCGTTCTGTCTGGAGGTGACGAAGTTCATTCAAGTCCGCCGATTCCGCGTTCTGCGAGGTGGCGGCTGTGATGGGCTGGTCATGCACATCAGGGATCGGACCGACAGACGAAATCCGGTCGTGCGGCGGGGTGTGGTGAGGTGCGGAAGTGCCGGTAGAGTCCCCCGGACAGTCGTAGCGGGCCACCGCGATCCACTCAACACGCCTGCTGCACAAGACCGTTCGGAGGGGAACAGCGTAATGGCGCGACAGCGGCGGCACATCGGGATCGGGGCGGCGGCACTCGCCGGTACGGCGACGGCCGGTTTTCTCCTGCCCCTGGCTCTGGCCGGCAACGCCTCGGCCCACGTGCCGACTTGGAAGGTGACCTGCGACAAGGTCGTGGTCGACCTGATCAACTACAGCGACAAGGCCGGCGTGACGAACACCGTCAGCCTCACCATCGACGGCGAGAAGGTGCTGGACAAGACGTTCCCCAAGGAGTTCCACGGCACCTTCCCGGTGAAGGACCACTCCGCCCCGATCAAGGCGACCCTCGTGGTGAAGACCACGGAGACGCCCAACGAGAAGGGTTGGAACCTCGACGAGACCAAGACGATCGAGCCGTGCCACACGCCGACGCCGACGCCGACGCCGACTCCCACGCCGACGCCCACGCCCACCAAGACCACCACCCCGACGCCGACCCCGACGCCGACGGTGACCCCCACGCCGACCCCGACGCCTACCGTGCCGCCCACCACCCCGAGCAGCAGCCCGTCGGCCACCCCGAGCCCGTCGGCCACGCCGACCCCGAGCCGGACCACCACCGCGGCCCCCGTCCCGGTGCCCACCACCAACGGCCCGGTGCTCGCGCAGACCGGTAGCAGCGACGCCACCCCGATGATCGCGGCGGCCGGCGGCGGCGTGCTGCTGGTCGGCGGCGCGCTCGTCCTGCTGGCCCGCAAGCGCCGCAACGGCAGCCAGGGCTGACGCCCTCGCGAACCGCTCACTGCTGACGGCTCACCGCTGACGGCGGACGGCGGACAGCGGACCGCCCCCCGGCCAGCCTGGCAGGGGGGCGGTCGCGTGTCGTCGCGGGGGAGGCGGGCGGACCCTGCTCCCCGCCGGAGAAGCGGGCCCTACTCCCAGCGGAAGAACCGGGCGGCGGCGGCCAGTCCGAGCACCGACCAGCCGGCCAGCAGCCCGAGGTCCGACCACGGCACCCCGGCCCCGTGCTGCAGCACCGAGCGCAGGCCGTCCGAGAGCGCGGAGATCGGCAGCAGCTCCAGCACCGACCGCACGGCGTCCGGGAACCGGCTCAGCGGCACGACCACCCCGCCGGCCAGCAGCAGCAGGACGAACACCAGGTTCGCGGCGGCCAGGGTGGCCTCGGCCTTCAGCGTGCCGGCCATCAGCAGCCCGAGCCCGGAGAAGGCGGCGGTGCCGAGGACCAGCAGCGCGGCGACGCTCAGCGGGTCGCCCTGCGGGGACCAGCCGAGCGCCAGCGCGATCACCGACAGCAGCGCGACCTGCAGCGCCTCGGTGACCAGCACGCAACCGGTCTTCGCGGTCAGCAGCGCCCAGCGCGGCAGCGGGCTGGCGCCGAGCCGCTTCAGCACGCCGTAGCGGCGCTCGAACCCGGTGGCGATGGCCTGGCCGGTGAAGGCCGTGGACATCACGGCGAGCGCCAGCAGGCCGGGGGCCAGGAAGTCGACCCGCTCGCCGGGGCCCTCCACCGCGACGATGTCCACGGCCGAGAACAGCACCAGCAGCACGGTCGGGATGACCACGGTGAGCAGCAGCTGCTCACCGTTGCGCAGCAGCATCCTGGTCTCGAAGGCGGTCTGGGCGAGCAGCATCCGGCCGACCGGGGCCGGACCGGGCGCGGGGGAGTAGTCGGTGGCGGCCGCGCGGGCGCCGGTCACGTCGGTCGTGCTCACGAGCGGAGGTCCCGTCCGGTCAGGTCGAGGAAGACGTCTTCGAGGCTGCGGCGCCGCACGGACAGCCGCTCGGGCAGGATGCCGGAGGCCGCGCACCAGCCGGTGACGGTGGCCAGCAGCTGGGGGTCGACGGCCGCCTCGACGCGGTAGGCGCCGGGGCCGGTCTCGACGGCGGTGGCGCCCTCGGGCAGCTCCTTGAGCAGCGGGCCGAGGTCGAGCCCGGGCGGGCCGTCGAAGCAGAGCGCGTTCTCGGAGCCGCCGCGGCACAGTTCGTCGGGGCTGCCGGTGGCGATCACCCGGCCGCGGTCGACGACGGCCACCTGGTCGGCGAGCTGCTCGGCCTCGTCCATGTGGTGGGTGGTGACGACCACGGTGACGCCGTCCCGGCGCAGGTCGCGGACCAGCTCCCAGGTGGCGTGCCGGGCCTGCGGGTCGAGGCCGGCGGTGGGCTCGTCGAGGAAGACCAGTTCGGGGCGGCCGACCACGGCCATGGCCAGCGCGAGCCGCTGCTGCTGGCCGCCGGACAGCCGGCGGTAGGTGGTGCGGCCGCAGGAGCCCAGGCCGAGCCGTTCGACCAGCGCGTCGACGTCCAGCGGGTGGGCGTGCAGCCTGGCGGTGTGCCGCAGCATCTCGACGGCGCGCGCGCCCGCGTACACGCCGCCGGACTGCAGCATGACGCCGATCCGCGGGCGCAGGGCGGCGTTCTGGGCGACCGGGTCGAGGCCGAGGACGCGGACGGTGCCGGCGTCGGGCCGGCGGTAGCCCTCGCAGGTCTCGATGGTGGTGGTCTTGCCGGCGCCGTTGGGGCCGAGGACGGCGGTGATCGCGCCGGCCGCGATGGTGAGGTCGAGGCCGTCCACCGCGGCCTTGTCACCGTAGCGCTTGACCAGCCCGGCGATCTGGACCGCGGGTTCGGAATGCATACCGGCGAGTGTAAGAGGGCCGAACGCCCGGCCCCCACGCCGCCCTCGGTGATCGTTTTCCCAGGTCAGGTAAGGCTTACCTGCGTGACAGATGACACGGGTGAGGCCTGGATCACGGCTTGTCCTGTCGGAAGTAATTACGCAACACTGGTGTTGTGAAAAACATGCGCGAGCACGCCACCCAGCAGGAGGCCGAGTCGGCCCCCGGCTGTGACGTGCCCGTGACGGCCGCCGAGGTGCTGCTGGACGGCCACCGGGCCACCCGCGACCGGGTCGCCCGGTCGATCCTGGACCACGGCCCCTCCTCGGCCGCCGACCTGGCGAGCCGCCTCGGCCTCACCGCCGCCGCCGTCCGCCGTCACCTGGACGGGCTCGCCGCCGCCGGCCTGGTCGAGTCCCGCGAACAGCGGGTCTACGGCAGCCGCGGCCGGGGCCGTCCGGCCAAGGTCTTCGCCCTCACCGACGGCGGCCGGGACGCCTTCTACCAGGCGTACGACCAGCTGGCCGCCGACGCCCTGCGCTGGATCTCCGACTCGGTCGGCGGCGGCACCGCCGGCGAGGAGGCGGTCGCCGCCTTCGCCCGGGCCCGGTTCGGCAAGCAGGGCGAGAGGTACCTGGAGGCCGTGCGGAGCGCCGGGGCCGGGGAGCGGGCCGAGGCCCTCGCCCAGGCCCTGAGCGCCGACGGGTACGCTGCCACGGTGCGGCGGGTCCCGTCGGCCGTGGCGAAGGCCCCGGCGGGCACCCAGCTCTGCCAGCACCACTGCCCGGTCGCGCACATCGCCGAGCAGTTCCCGCAGCTCTGCGAGGCGGAGACCGAGGTCTTCTCCCAGCTCCTGGGCACCCATGTGCAACGGCTGGCCACCATCGCCCACGGCGACGGGGTCTGCACCACCTATGTGCCGGCACCCGGTGCCGCATCGTCGCCCGCCCAGCGTTCCGCGGGCCACGGCTCCGATGCAGCGCCGACTGCCGGTACGTCCACCGAAGATTCAGCGTCCGCGCGTTAGGAAGCTCGCATGACTGACACCGTTTCGCACCCCGAGCTCGAAGGCCTCGGCAATTACGAGTACGGCTGGGCCGACCCGGACACCGCCGGTGCCGCGGCCAAGCGCGGGCTCAGCGAGGACGTCGTCCGCGACATCTCGGCGAAGAAGAACGAGTCCGAGTGGATGCTCAACCTGCGCCTCAAGGGCCTGAAGCTCTTCGGCAAGAAGCCCATGCCGACCTGGGGCTCCGACCTCACCGGCATCGACTTCGACAACATCAAGTACTTCGTCCGCTCCACCGAGAAGCAGGCCGAGTCCTGGGAGGACCTGCCCGCCGACATCAAGGCCACCTACGACAAGCTGGGCATCCCGGAGGCCGAGAAGCAGCGCCTCGTCGCCGGTGTCGCCGCCCAGTACGAGTCCGAGGTCGTCTACCACCAGATCCGTGAGGACCTGGAGGAGCAGGGCGTCATCTTCCTGGACACCGACACCGCGCTGCGCGAGCACCCGGAGCTGTTCCACGAGTACTTCGGCACCGTCATCCCGGCCGGCGACAACAAGTTCGCCGCGCTGAACACCGCGGTGTGGTCCGGCGGCTCGTTCATCTACGTGCCGAAGGGCGTGCGGGTCGACATCCCGCTGCAGGCCTACTTCCGGATCAACACCGAGAACATGGGCCAGTTCGAGCGGACGCTGATCATCGTCGACGAGGACGCCTACGTCCACTACGTCGAGGGCTGCACCGCGCCGATCTACTCCTCCGACTCGCTGCACTCCGCGGTCGTGGAGATCATCGTCAAGAAGGGCGGCCGCTGCCGCTACACGACGATCCAGAACTGGTCGAACAACGTCTACAACCTGGTCACCAAGCGCGCCGTGGCGTACGAGGGCGCGACCATGGAGTGGATCGACGGCAACATCGGCTCCAAGGTCACCATGAAGTACCCGGCCGTCTACCTGATGGGCGAGCACGCCAAGGGCGAGACCCTGTCGATCGCCTTCGCGGGCGAGGGCCAGCACCAGGACGCCGGCGCCAAGATGGTGCACATGGCGCCGAACACCTCCTCGCACATCGTCTCCAAGTCGGTGGCGCGCGGCGG
Source organism: Kitasatospora sp. NPDC051705 (assembly GCF_044453265.1). Lineage (NCBI taxonomy): Bacteria > Bacillati > Actinomycetota > Actinomycetes > Kitasatosporales > Streptomycetaceae > Kitasatospora > Kitasatospora sp. NPDC051705. The sequence continues at coordinate 71,575 of NZ_JBITCO010000025.1, forward strand.
CGGCCGGACCTCCTACCGCGGCCTGATCGAGATCGGCGAGGGCTCGCACGGCGCCAAGTCCAACGTGCTGTGCGACGCGCTGCTCGTCGACACCGTCTCCCGCTCGGACACCTACCCGTACGTGGACGTCCGCGAGGACGACGTGTCCATGGGCCACGAGGCGACGGTCTCCAAGGTCAGCGAGGACCAGCTGTTCTACCTGATGAGCCGCGGCCTCACCGAGACCGAGGCGATGGCCATGATCGTGCGCGGCTTCGTCGAGCCGATCGCGCGCGAGCTGCCGATGGAGTACGCGCTGGAGCTCAACCGGCTGATCGAGCTGCAGATGGAGGGTGCGGTCGGCTGACGTCCGCCGCAGACCGCCCCACCGACTTTTCGAGGAAGAGAGCACGACGAACAGCCATGGCTGACACGCCCCTGAATGTCCCCGCGAACACCCCCGGCTCCACCACCGCCGGCTCGATCGAGGTCGGCACCGCCGGCGCCGGCGCGCAGCTCGCCGGCCCGGGCACCGGCCGCAGCACGGTCAAGCAGCCGATCGACGCGCGCGTCGCGGTCAAGCCGTCCTTCGACGTCAACGACTTCCCGGTGCCCACCGGCCGCGAGGAGGACTGGCGGTTCACCCCGCTGCACCGCCTCGGCGGGCTGCACGACGGCACCGCGGCCCAGGCCGAGCAGGGCAGCGACAAGGTCGAGTTCGTGCTCCCGGACGGCGTCACCGCCGAGACCGTCGGGCGCGACGACGCCCGCCTGGGCAAGGCCGGCACCCCGGTCGACCGGGTCGCCGCGCAGGCGTTCAGCGGGTTCGAGCAGGCGCTCGTGGTCACCGTCCCCAAGGACGCGGTGCTCACCGAGCCGGTCAAGATCGACGTCCGCGGCGAGGGCGGCGTCCGCTTCGCCCACGTGGTGATCGACGTCAAGCCGTTCGCCGAGGCCGTCGTGGTGATCAACCACGCCGGCACCGGCACCCGGGCCGCCAACGTCGAGCTGCTGGTCGGCGACGGCGCCAAGCTCACCTTCGTCTCGGTCCAGGACTGGGACCGCGACGCCGTCCACGTCGCCCAGCACAACGCGCTGGTCGGCCGGGACGCCTCGTACAAGTCCGTCGTGGTGACCTTCGGCGGGGACCTCGTCCGCCTCCACCCGCGGGTCAACTACGCGGCCCCCGGCGGCGAGGCCGAGCTGTTCGGCCTCTACTTCGCCGACGCCGGCCAGCACCTGGAGCACCGCCTGGTGATCGACCACGACACGCCGCACTGCCGGTCGAACGTGGCCTACAAGGGCGCGCTGCAGGGCCAGGACGCGCACGCCGTCTGGGTCGGCGACGTGCTGATCCGTGCCGCCGCGCTCGGCACCGACACCTACGAGCTCAACCGGAACCTGGTGCTCACCGACGGCGCCCGGGTCGACTCGATCCCGAACCTGGAGATCGAGACCGGCGAGATCGTCGGCGCCGGCCACGCCTCGGCGACCGGCCGCTTCGACGACGAGCAGCTCTTCTACCTGCAGGCCCGCGGCATCCCGGCCGACGAGGCCCGCCGCCTGGTGGTGCGCGGCTTCTTCGCCGAGCTGCTCCAGCAGATCGGCGTCGCCGAGGTGCAGGAGCAGCTCATGGAGAAGATCGAGTCCGAGCTGGAATCGGCGGTCTGACACCCATGACGTTTCTCCGTGCCTGCGCGCTGAACGACCTCCAGGAGGACGTGCCCAAGCGCGTGGACCTCAACGGCGTGCCGGTGTCCATCGTCCGCACCGACGAGGGGGTGTTCGCGATCAACGACACCTGCTCGCACGCGAACGTCTCGCTCGCCGAGGGTGAGGTCGAGGACTGCATGATCGAGTGCTGGCTGCACGGCTCCAGCTTCGACCTGCGCACCGGCAAGCCCTCCGGCCTGCCCGCCACCAAGCCGGTCGCTGTCTACCCCGTAAAGATCGAAGGGGACGATGTGCTCGTCTCCGTCAACCAGGAGTCCTGAGTACACATGGCAACCCTTGAAATCCGCGACCTGCACGTCTCCGTCGACGCCGAGAACGGCCCGCGCGAGATCCTGAAGGGCGTCGACCTGACCGTGAAGCAGGGCGAGACCCACGCCATCATGGGTCCGAACGGCTCCGGCAAGTCCACCCTCGCCTACTCGCTGGCCGGCCACCCCAAGTACACCGTCACCGGCGGCACCGTGCTGCTGGACGGCGAGGACGTCCTCGAGATGTCCGTCGACGAGCGCGCCAAGGCCGGCGTCTTCCTGGCCATGCAGTACCCGGTCGAGGTCCCCGGCGTCTCGGTCAGCAACTTCCTGCGCACCGCCGCCACCGCCGTCCGCGGCGAGGCCCCCAAGCTGCGGCTGTGGGTCAAGGAGGTCAAGGAGGCGATGTCGGCCCTCCAGATGGACCCGGCGTTCGCCGAGCGCAACGTCAACGAGGGCTTCTCCGGCGGCGAGAAGAAGCGCCACGAGATCCTCCAGCTGGAGCTCCTCAAGCCGAAGATCGCGATCCTCGACGAGACCGACTCCGGCCTCGACGTCGACGCGCTGCGGATCGTCTCCGAGGGCATCAACCGGGTCCGCTCGACCGGCGAGGTCGGCACCCTGCTGGTGACCCACTACACCCGCATCCTGCGGTACATCAAGCCCGACTACGTCCACGTCTTCGCGGGCGGCCGCATCGTCGAGTCCGGCGGTGCCGAGCTGGCCGACAAGCTGGAGAACGAGGGCTACGAGGCTTATGTGAAGGGGGGCGCGTCCGCGTGACGCACGCGTTCACGGGTCTGCTCGACACCGACGCGATCCGGAAGGACTTCCCGGTCCTGCAGCGGCTGCTGCACGACGACAAGCCGCTGGTCTACCTGGACAACGCGGCGACGTCGCAGAAGCCGCGCCAGGTGCTGGAGGCGCTCAACGCCTACTACGAGCGGCACAACGCCAACGTCCACCGCGGCGTGCACGTGCTCGCCGAGGAGGCCACCGCGCTGTACGAGGGCGCCCGGGACAAGGTCGCGGCCTTCGTCAACGCGCCGAGCCGCAACGAGGTGATCTTCACCAAGAACGCCTCGGAGTCGCTCAACCTCGTCGCCAACATGCTGGCCTGGGCCGACGAGCCGTACCGGGTGGACGCCGACTCCGAGATCGTCATCACGGAGATGGAGCACCACTCCAACATCGTCCCGTGGCAGCTGCTCTCGCAGCGCAGCGGCGCGAAGCTGAAGTGGTTCGGGCTCACCGACGAGGGCCGGCTCGACCTGTCGAACATCGACGAGCTGATCACCGAGAAGACCAAGGTGGTCTCCTTCACCCTGGTCTCCAACCTGCTCGGCACCGTCAACCCGGTCGAGACGATCGTCCGCAAGGCCCAGTCGGTCGGCGCGCTGGTCGTCATCGACGCCTCGCAGGCCGCGCCGCACATGGTGCTCGACGTCCAGGCGCTGGAGGCCGACTTCGTCGCCTTCACCGGCCACAAGATGCTGGCCCCGACCGGCATCGGCGTGCTCTGGGGCCGCCAGGAGCTGCTGGAGGACCTCCCGCCGTTCCTCGGCGGCGGCGAGATGATCGAGACCGTCACCATGGGCTCGTCCACCTACGCCCCGGCGCCGCACAAGTTCGAGGCCGGCACCCCGCCGATCGCCCAGGCGGTCGGGCTCGGCGCGGCCATCGACTACCTGTCCGGCATCGGCATGGAGAAGATCGCCGCCCACGAGCACGCGATCACCGAGTACGCCGTCGAGCGCCTGCTCGAGGTCCCCGACCTGCGGATCATCGGCCCGCGCACGGCCGTCGACCGCGGTGCGGCGATCTCCTTCACGCTCGGGGACATCCACCCGCACGACGTGGGCCAGGTGCTGGACGAGCAGGGCATCGCCGTGCGCGTCGGCCACCACTGCGCGCGGCCGGTCTGCCTGCGGTACGGAATTCCGGCGACCACGCGGGCGTCGTTCTACCTGTACTCGACGCCGGGCGAGGTCGACGCGCTGATCGACGGCCTGCACCACGTCCGGAACTTCTTCGGCTGACGGGACGGCCCAGGACATGAAGCTCGACTCGATGTACCAGGACATCATCCTGGACCACTACCGCAACCCCCACGGCAAGGGGCTGCGGGACGGCGACGCCGAGGTGCACCACGTCAACCCGACCTGCGGTGACGAGATCACCCTGCGGGTGAAGCTGGACGGCTCGACCGTCGTCGACGTCTCCTACGAGTCCCAGGGCTGCTCGATCAGCCAGGCCAGCGCCTCGGTGCTGAACGACCTGGTCGTCGGCCGGACCGTCGGCGAGGCGCAGGCCGTCCAGGAGGCCTTCCTGGAGCTGATGCAGAGCAAGGGCCAGGGCGAGGGCGACGAGGAGGTGCTGGAGGACGCGGTCGCGTTCGCCGGCGTCTCCAAGTACCCGGCCCGGGTCAAGTGCGCCCTGCTCAGCTGGATGGCCTGGAAGGACGCCACCGCCCAGGCGCTCGCCCAGCACCCCGCCGTGAACGACTGAACCCGCAGAGGAGGACAGACCATGAGTGACGAAACCACCGGCGCCCCGGCCCCCGCTGCGGAGGAGGCCCAGGGCGGCATCGTCGGCACCACCGCCGGCACCGTCTCCGTCGAGGACCTGACCGAGGCCCTGATGGACGTCGTCGACCCCGAACTGGGCATCGACGTCGTCAACCTGGGCCTGATCTACGGCGTCCACATCGACGAGGACGACGTGGCCACCATCGACATGACGCTCACCTCGGCGGCCTGCCCGCTGACCGACGTCATCGAGGACCAGGCCCGGACCGCCACCGACGGCCTGGTGAAGGACCTGCGCATCAACTGGGTCTGGATGCCGCCGTGGGGCCCCGACAAGATCACCGACGACGGCCGCGAGCAGCTCCGCGCCCTCGGCTTCAACGTCTGAGGTCACCGGTCGATCGTCGTTCCGCTGCCGCGCGAACCCCCCCGGGGTTCGCGCGGCAGCGGCGTTTCCGGGGTGAACACCCGCGCGTGATCTGCTTCGTTGAGCAGGTTCACCGCCGTTCCCCACCGGCCACCCCCCACCCGCCTGTCGGCGGGTGCCCGCCCCGGGCCTCGCCGCGTGCTCCTGCGGGTGCCCCTTCGGGCCGGTGGGACAGCGTGTCTCAGGCGGCGATGTGTGCAGGTCGGCTGCCGGTCATCGCGGAGTGCAGGGCAGCTCGGACTCGGGCGGCACCTGCTGTGGCCACGTCCGTGCCCTTGTGGGCCGTGAGGGTTCGGGTGGTCAGACCGGCGCACGGGCGGCAGACGCCCGGTCGTGGCACTGGGTCGTGGCACTCGGCGCACTCGACGTACCGGGCCGGTGGCCGTCCAACGGGCCGGGCGGGCGGCACCTTGTGCTCCAGGCGGTAGCGGAGCACGGCGGCCGCCGAGTGCACCGGGGTGGGCAGGCCCGGCAGCAGGGCGTGGGCGAGGTCGGCGTGGGTCGCGCCGCGTTGCAGCCACTGTGCGACGAGGGGCGCGAGTTCGGCGGCTTCGGCCTCGCCCAGGCGCAGTCGGGGCTCGGGGCGGATCACCCGGAACAGGGTGGCGACCGCCTCGCGGATCTCGGGCGGTTCCTCCCCTCCTCCTCGGTCGCTTTCGTCTGCCGGGCCTGCGGGGAGGGAGGGTTCTTGCTGCCGGTTCTTTACAACAGGGCTGCCAGCAGGGCCGGTTGCCGCTTCACCGGGCGCCGGACGGGTGGTACCCGGCGGCGCCATGGGGTGTGGGGTGTCGTAGACGTGGGTTTCGGTGATGATCGTGCCGTCGGGCATGCGGATCTTCTCGACCCGGTAGTACCCGGCCTCGGTCAGCTCCTTCAGGGCCTTGCGGACGGCGCCACGCCCCTGCGGACTGCTGTCGGCCATGTGTCGTCCGTCCTCGCGCCAGCCGTCGGGGCGGGAGAGGAGGTCCGCGAGCAGGCCTCGGGCGGTGTAGCTCAACCGCCGGTACTGGAGCACGGCGTTGGGTAGCACGGTGAAGTTGCGCACGTGGGCGCTACGATGGACGCGCATCGGGAGTGTCAGCTCCTGTTGCCGGACCCCGGAGCGTTGGCGCGCTGCCGGGGTCGCCTATTTTCTGTTCGGGTGCAGAACGTACCGCGACACTTGACACAGTGTGAGACGTTTGTTGAAGCCGGTGCAAGGTTGTCAGCACCCACTCCCGGCGGATCCAGTCCGGCTTTGTTCACGGCTTGCCGACGCTATGTGCGGGCTGCCGATTGGAGGGGCGCGGCCCCGAACGCACGGTTCACGACATGCGCGGATGGGCCTCGGCGTCACACCCGCGGGCGGAATTGGTATCGGTCGGCGGAGTGCGACCTATCAGGACGATTCGGAGCTTCCCCTCGTGCTCTCGGTCATGGCACCTGGCGTCCGAGCACAGCGGAGATCGCCCGCTCGTGGACAAGGCCCGCACGGACAAGCTGGGCGACAGGTGTCGAGCAGTCGACGATGGTGAGGTGGTTGGCGGCCGGCGAGACTCCTCCGTCGAGAATGACGGTCGCCTTGACGCCGGTGGAGTCCAGGAAGCGCTGGACCTCCCCGATTGTGATCGCTGGGCCGGGCGCGTCGACTGCTGCGTCGCCCGAGATGTTGACGGTCGTCGCCGCCACTGGCGCTCGGGCCGCCATCGCGAGGGCGCCGAGTGGGCCCGGCGAGTTGGTGGTGAGGGCCGGCGCCCCGACTGCGGGGTGTTGTGTTCCGACGTCCACGCCCTGCCAGGGAAGGAGCATGGCGAGGTCGCCGGGCCAGAAGGCGTCAGCCAGTTGCCTGGCCTCGGGGTGGATGACGAACTGCTTCTCGCACTCCTCCAGGGAGGGGGTGACGAGGACGAGGGACTTGGCGCGTGGCCGCTGCTTGCCGTCGAAGATGCTGTTGCAGGCGGCCACGTTCGTAGCGTCGGCGCAGATCATGTACCAGCGCTCAGTGGGCACAATGACGAGTTCGCCGGCTTCAAGGGCACGGGCGGCGGAGTTGAGTTGTTCTGGCGGGATCGGTCGCATGGGTGTCCCTCCGTCTTGGGAGTCAGTTGACGGGCCGGGCGTGATCCCGGCCCTGCTGCGAGTTCATGCGGGCCGCGATAGCAGCGGGTAGTCGAGCCACGGGTCTTGCAGCGCCTGCAGCCGTCGCCGCGCGTGGTCGGGGTGCTCTACGCGGAAGTACGCCATGATCCGTGGCACGGGGCTGAGGTTGCGGCCAACGGCGTGGGGGACGAGGTGGTGCATCAGCAGCAGATCGCCGGGCTGGCCGAGGAACGGGCTGCCGGTCTGAGCGTCGATGTCGGGTGAGACCTGCTCGGTGATGCCGAGCGACCACTGGGTTCGGAACCACTCGGCCATGGCCAGGTGCCCGCCCGGTTGGTAGCGCAGGGCCCCGCCGTGCGGGTCGGTGATGTCGGACAGCACGACCCCGACCAGCAGCGAGAAGGTCCGAAGCTCGTCGGGGTCAAGGTGCGGGCAGGCGACGCCGTCCACGTGCATGGCCTTCTCCGGCTGGGCCCGTTCGAGCTGGCCTTCGGGGATGCGGATCTGGAGTTGCACGGTGGACACGGGTCGAACGGTGCCGAGCAGGTCTTGGGCGAGCTCGGCGGCCGGGGACGCGGAGAAGAGCGCGAGCAGATCGGGATGGCTTCCGAGCTCTGGCGCGAAGGTCCGCTGTGTGTAGGCGTTGATGAGCTCGGGGTTCATCGACGTGCGGTACCAGTCCGTGACCAGTTCACGGGCTCGGATGATCTGATCGTCGGGGACGGCTCCGCGCCTGACGAGCAGGCCGTCGCGCATGAAGGCGTGCTTCTCTGCGGCGGTGAGGGCCACGGAATCTCCTGGAGGGCATGAGGCGGTTACAGGCTGTGGTTGGTGAGGTGGGTGAGCACCTGGCCGGCCGCATCGAGGGCACTGTCGAGAATGGCTCGGCCGGCGTCGGCAGTTGCCTGGCGCGGGTCGCCTCCGATGACGCCGCAGGTGGCGATCATGGTGTCTCCGGAGGTCCACGGCCAGGTCGTGCCGCGGTCCAGGACGAGCCGCTTCGTCTCGGCACCGTTGGCGGTGAAGTCCGCTGGGAGGCTGTCGAGATGAACGTCCTCGGGCGCGAGTTCGAGCATCATGGCCGTCTCGCGGATTCCCGCGTGGATCTCCGGGACGGTCTCGCCGCCGCCCTGGACAGTGGACAGCGAGGCCGGGTGGATGACGCAGACCGAGAAGGCGTGCGCACGTCTGAGCTCGTGGAGGGCAGGCTCCAGGATTCCTCGGTTGCCGCCGTGGCCGTTGATGATCAGGAGCCTTCGCGCAGGGGTCGCCCGCAGGTGCTCCGTAACCACGGCGTCGAGCAGGGACATGAAGCTCGCGATCCGCAGCGACACGGTTCCTGGCGACCAGGCGTGTTCGAGCGACAGCCCGTACGGGATGGCCGGCAGCGCCCACAGGTCGTGCTGTCCGCCGTACCGCTGGACCAGCAGCCCGGTGAACCGCTCCGCGATCACGGTGTCCGTGTTGAGCGGCAGGTGGGGGCCATGCTGCTCGTGGGAGCCGATGGGCAGACAGAGCACGGAGTCGGCGGTGAGCTCGGTCAAGACCGCGGGTGCGGCCAGCCGCCCGTACTGGCGGGCGGCTGGGCCGTCTGCTCCTATCACTCGGTGCCCCGTCGGCCGATGCGGATGAGGAACTCGTTGTCCTCCGGGAAGACGTCCTCGGTGCTGTGCTCGGCGAGGGCTGTCTCCACGGCCGCCTCGAACTCGTCGAGGCGGCCTTCGAACAGGTGCGGTGCGGCGAAGCTCGTGGAGTAGAGGTAACCGAGGATGCTGTTGGTGCTCCACGTCCGGTGGACGGGCACCCGGATCTCCTCGACCCGGTTGAACGGCGACTCCTCCATGATCTCGCTGTAGGGCCGGTTGTGGTGCTTGAAGGTGCTGTTGCCAGCGCGCCGTTCCTCGCCGAGGAAGCTCTGGACGACCGCGCGCACGGACTGCTTCCAGGGGCTGTCGGCGGCCCAGAAACTGTTGTCGCCGAAGATGGCGACGGCGCCGCCAGGGGCCACCTGGTCGTCGAGGAGGGCGAGCACGGTGGCCTGGTCGAGCCAGTGGAAGGCCCGGCAGATCGTCACGAGGTCGGCCTGCCAGCCGGTTGGGGGCTTGAAGTCCTCGGCCGTCGACTCAATGAGCGACAGGCTGGCCCCGTCTGTGAGTTGGGAGCGGAGGGCTTCCTCGGCGGCCTTGAGCATGTCGGCGTCGTTGTCGATGGCGATGATGTCGTCGAACCGGACGAGGAGGGCTTCGGCGACCAGCCCGGTGCCGGTGCCGATGTCCAGGAGCCGGCGGGGCTTGCCCGGTGCGACGGCCTGGTCGAGGACGGTCGCGACCTCTGCCGGGATTCCCGGGCGGTACTGGCGGTAGTAGCTGGCGGTGCCGGTGAACAGGCTCATGGGTTCCTCAGATCGAGTAGCTGGCGAACGTGCTGGACTGCGTCGGCGAGATCGTGGGCGACGAGCACGTCGTGTTCAACGAGGACGTGCTCGTCGGGGACCGTACGGCCGTGGGAGAGCCAGACGGCGGCGAATCCGGCCGCCGTGGCACCGCGGATGTCGCATTCCCAGTCGTCGCCGACATGGACCATGGTCCTGGCTGATAGCTGGTGGGCATCGGCGACGGTCCAGAATGCGCGGCAGTCGGGCTTGGCGAACCCGGTGCGGCAGGACGGGAAGTGGGCGCTGACCCACGGAGAGAGGAGCGCGAGGAGCCGGTCAGGATCGGCCTCGGTGCAGGTCACGTTCGAGAGCGTGACCACGGTGGCGCTGTCGCTGAGCTGTTGGAGTGCCTCGACGACTCCGGGGAAGAGAACGAGCGGGGAGACGGGCAGATCCGTTGGGAAGTCCGACGGCTTGATGTCCAGTTCCGCGCAGACCTGCTCGGTCACAGCGTCGGTGATCTCCGGGGCGGTGTGCAGAATGTCCCGCATCACGCGACGGGCCTGCTTCGGCCCGAGCGGTGAGATGGCGGCGAGCCGAGCTGCCAGGCCGGGGCCCTGCGCGTTGCCGAGGGTTCCCCCGATGTCCAGGCTGACCAGGCGACCGACTGACCCGCTCATGCAGCGTCACCCCCGGCCGGGGGCAGGGCGGAGACGATGGCGGCGATCCGCGCCGCACGGATCTGGGCGGTCGTGGCCTCACCGAGGAAGGTGAGCGCGTACCGCAGTTCGGCTGCATCGAGCGTGTCCAGGTCGCGGTTGCCGGCTTGGGCGGCGTCCGCCAGGTCTGCGGGGACAACGCGCGGGCGAAGTCCGTGCGGGAGGTGGAGGATTCCGGCCCAGACCGGGCTGGGCGCCTCGATCGTTTCCAGCGGTCGGAGCACGGTGACGTCGTCGAGGGTGAAGATCCGTACGGCCGCCGTTCCTTGGCCGAGGTCAAGGATGCCGAAGAGGAAGGTGTCGTGCCCGTCGAGTCGTCGGTCCAGGACGAGGAGCAGGCCGTGTTCGTCGTGACGGGTTGTTCCTTGGACAGGGAAGGTGCCGATGGTTCGGGTCATCGCAGTCTCCGGGGTTGGGTTCCGAGTCCGGGTGCGTCAGGGGCGGGAAACAGCCCGCTTTTGGGTATCCATGGCTCGGCGTAGAGGAGTTGGCGGCGCGGCTCCCACTGGCGGCGGTACTCGACCGCCGGGACGTCGTCGGGGAAGGCGGCGGCGAGGTGGATGCCGGGCACCATCGAGCGACCGTGTGGGTAGACGGGGACACCGGCCTCGCGAACGTTCGTGGTGATCTCGACCGCACGGGTGAGGCCACCGCAGCCGACGACGTCGATGGTGAGCGCGGTGGGCCGAACGAAGTCCAGGAGGGTGCCCAGGTCCTCGTCGGGTCGCAGGCGCTCGCCCACCGCAACCGGCACGCCAGCAGCGGCCAGCTGGCTGTAGACGCGCAGGTAGTGCTCCGGCAGCGGGTCCTCCAGCCAGGCCAGCATCTGCTGATCAAGGCGGCCGGCGACAGCGGCAGCGAGCTGCGGACTCCAGGTGCCCACCGCGTCGACGGCGAAGGGCTCGCTGATGACCGCCGCGGCGTCGGCCAGTGCCGCGACCAGATTCCTGGCCTCGTCGGCGACGCTCGCCCCCGGGCGCCGACGCAGCCCCCACTTGGTGAAGGCCCAGCCCTCTTCGAGAACCTGGGCCAGCGCACCGTGGCTAGCGGGGCCGCTGAGATCCAGGCGGAGCCAGGAGACGTACGCCGGTACGGCCTGCGTCCTCCGTCCTGGGGCCAGGAGGTCAGCCACCGGTTTGCCGACCAGGCGACCGTGGAGGTCCCACACCGCGCAGTCGATCGCTCCGACTGCCCAGTCCGAGACCTCCGGTACGGCTGCCCGTATGCGCGGTCGGAGGCCGTCGTGATCGAGCAGCGGGACTCCTACGACTATGGGGCCGATCGCCTCCACTGCCCGGCCAATCGTCGTGCTCACGGGCCCGTACCAGCCGGTCTGCCCGGCGCCGTGGACCGCGACGAAGACACTGTCGTCCCCGGCCTCCGCCACGCCTACCGGCACGGTCTCCACCTTGTCGATGAACAGTTCCGTCATCGGGCGGCCTCCGGCCTGGTAACCAGCTGACCGGCCACCCGGAGCAGTCCGGCGGTATCCAGGCCGAGTTCGCGTGCGAGGGCGTCCTGCGACATCGGTCCCGGCGGCTCGCGCCAGCCGAGCACGTCAACCAGCCGCAGGCGTCCCGCCAGCAGCCCCCACACGGCTGCCGGGTGCCCGAGCGTGACGACCAGGACAGCGGAGCGCTCGCCCAAGTAGTGATCGACCTCGACGTCGGTAAGGCCCTTGGGCCAGCGCCCAGGATCGCCGAGAACGGTGAGGTCGAGAACGCCCACGACGCGGATTCGGCAGCCCAGCCGGTCACGTAGTACCGGCACCGCCGCCGTGACGGCTTCGGCCGGCAGGTCTCCCGCCACGACGATGGTGAGGTCAGGATCCTCCTCGTCGCTCAGGTGCGGCCAGATCGCGAGCCCGCGTGCCAGTTCCTCCTCGGCGGTCTCAAGCGGGAGCCGCAGTTCGGTGTACTTGCCCGCGACCAGGACGTTGACGCGGCCCGTCGAGTTCAGCGCCGCGTCGAGTGCGGCGGCCGTCCGCTGCGTGTCGGCCGGAACCAGCACGGTCACCGCAGGGTCCTCCGTCGCGAGCAGGGCCGTGGCGAGCGACGGATCGCCGTGAGTGAAGACGTTGTGCCACCCGTACGAGGTCAGCAGCAGATTGAGGCTCGGGAACGCCTTCTCCTCGGCGAGGCGACGGTGCTTGAGGTGGCCGACGATCCCGGCGGTCAGAAGCGCGGCGAACGCCTCGTAGGACACCAGGACCCCGCGCCGACCACTGCTGATCCAGCCGGACAGCCAGCCGAGGAGCACCTCCTCGGCCAGCACCTCGGACACCCAGGACTCGCCCCGCAGTGGGCCGAGGCGGTTCGAGGACAGCTCGTCCGGGCTGAAAACCCGGAAATCACCGGCCGTGGCATGCCTGCGGAGAACACTGCCTACCGCCTCCCCGAAGCGGGCGGCACTGCCGAGAACGACCGGCTTCGGATGCTCACGGGTTGGGAGTCCGGGGCCGGCCGCACAGTGCCACGCGGCCGACTCCAGGGCTTCGGCCAGAGCGCCGATCGGCTGGCCGTCGTGGTCGAAGAGCTCCGCGGGCTGGTACGACGCCAACCACCTTTCCAGCTGACCGCGCTGGGCCTCGTTCCCCCGGGCCCCGTCAAGTGGCGTCTTGTGGGCCGCAGCTGTCCCGAGCACCTGCCGCCCGTCGACCGCCTCCGGTCCGCTCCAGCCCTTCACGCAGCGGAGAAACACAGCGGTCCGTGAGCCCTCAGCGACCTCATGAGCGGATACGGCCAGGGCGTCCCGGAACGCCTGATGCTCATCGACGGTGGCCGAGGTTACGCGCACCACCCGGCCTCGCCACCCGAGGCCGGCCGCGTATGCAACGAGCTCGGCGTCGCCCATTGCCCCCAGCAGCGACCGGTCACCCATACGGAAGCCGTTGACGTGGACGATTGGCAGGACAGCGCTTCCCTGCAGAGCCCGGGCCGCAAGCCACGACGCCGCCGTCGTGGGGGTCTCGCACTCCCCGTCGCCGACGATGGGCACCACGACCCGCCCGGGAACGTCGAGCGCCATGCCGTGGCTGAACGCGAGCGCGCCACCAAGGCATCCGCCGGGTGCCGCTCCCGCCGGCAGCAGCGGATGGGTTTCCGAACCGAGGACGTCGACGTCAGGGAAGTTCCGGGCCAACCACCTGAGCCCGGTTGCGTCACGGGAGTACTGAGGGCGCACGGCTGCCAGCTCGCCGGTGAGCCAGGCGTAGGCGAGCTGGACCACCCCCGCGTGGCCGGCGCCGATCACCGGGACCAGCTCACGGCCGGGCCCCAGCTCGCCAGCAGCGAGAACCGTGTGGGCGAGGGCCCACGCCGTTCCGGGGACGGTTCCCCAGTGGCCAGCGGAGCGAGGCTTGACGTGGTCGGTCTGGAGCGGCTCGGTCAGCAGCTGGTTGTCATCGAGGTGCAGAAGCACCACCGCCACATACGTGGCTGCCCTCCACAGCGCGTCGGCCCGGTTCAGCATGGCGGCACCAACTGCTCATCGCCGAACGTGAAGTACCACAGCGGCCGGTAGCACTCCCATGCCGCCGGGCGGAGGCCGGTCGGCCCGACGATGTCCTCGATGGTCCGGCGGGCCTGGAGGTAGTACTCCAGGGAGTTGGAGCCTTCGGCCCGGAGGCCCGCCATGATGGCGTTGTGCGCCTGGTACACCTGAAAGTTGGGGAACTCGGTGACGAACGGCATCAGCTCGGCCACACCGCTCCGGAGGTCGGCGAGCCGGTCCAGGCCAACGATGTAGGTGAACGAGGTCGCGTGGCCGGCGCCTATCGCCCGCCGCAGGACCCCGGGCATCTCCTCGGTGGTGAGCGTCGCCTTGCTCGCTTTGAGGAGCAGGTCCCTCCGGCTGAAGCATTCGGCAGTAAGCCGCAGCACGAACGGGGCGACGCGCTCCGCCAGTTCCACGAACACCTCCCTCGTGCGGATGACCGAGGTGAGGAACCCGATCCGGGCGCCGATCCCGTGGGCAGCGAGCACGTCACGCAGTCCTATCAGATGGTCAACGGCCGCCCGCTCCCGCTCGAAGCAGCCGGTCGACACGGTGACCTCACGGAGTTCGGCCAGGTTGTGGCGGGGGTGCTGTTCGACCATCGCGGCCAGCAGTTCGGCCAGCTCCCGCTCCTCGGAGAGACGGGGATCGGCGGCGGCCTCCAGGGTGTTCGGGCAGAACGAGCACCCCACACAGCGGCTGCGGGCATTGGGGTTGAGCGTCGCGGCCCGCCCGTCGTCCCTGAAGTACCCGCCGACCGCCTCGTCGGCGGCGACGCGGTCGATGGCGCCGACTACGACGCCGCCCAGCGACAATTCGTCGCCGGCCAAGTGGAACGGCGACGCCTTGGCGTTGAGCGGGACGATCACCATCCAGGCGACGTCCGGCCGGGTCGTGAGACGAACCGAGATCCGGGCGCGATGACGGCCGTGGGCGGAGGAGATCCCGAACAGGTTGATCGCGATGAGCAGGGCGTCCTCCACGGGCACGCCGTAGCGCTCCGCCATACCCCTGACCGCCGGGAGGGTGAGGACCGCTGCGGGTTTGCTGCCGAGCGCTGCTTTCATGAGCCACTCTCCGTCACTGGCTGGACCGGGCTTCGCTGCCCTGGTCGTCGTTCTCTGCGGGATCTGCCTCGCTCCCCTCCATTGGTCGGGGAGGATGAGCCCGTGTGGGCCTGCCGGTGTCCGTCCGGCAGGCCCACACGGTTCCTTCGCTCAGCGGCCGGGGTACGGCGGCTGCGGGGTCGGCGGTGCCGGCGGCGGCGGGGGCGGAGGAGGCGGAGGCTGGGGCGCCTGCAGGCGCGCGATGGACGACATGGCGGTGTTCCCTTCTCGCTCGGTGGTGCGTGTGGCGACGAGGCGTGACTCCGTTGTCAGGCCTCGGGTTCGACCGCGGGGTGCTGCTCAAGGTCGCGGTCGGGCTCGTGATCGGCCGCCAGGACGGGGCCGAAGTGATCGGAGCTGAGCTGGTGGTCGGCTGCCACTCCGAGCAGGGCGAGGACGATGAGGTGGCCGAGCGCCCAGAGCCAGGTGAGTACGGCTTCGACGGGATCCCGGTGAGCAGCGTGGTAGATGTCTTCGTGCGGCTGGTAGTCGGTCATGCCGCATCGGTCCTGAGCTCGGCCCAGACCACGGTGCCGTCGCTCGTCGCGTCGACGCCCCAGCTCTCGCACGTCCGGCTCACCAGGAGGAGCCCCCGGCCGTTCTCGGCCAGGGCGGACGGGGCGGGCCGGTCGACGGGCCCAGGCCCCGCGTCCGTGACCTCGATTCGCAGACCGCGCGGCTGAGGTGCCAGGCGGACGTCGAAGCAGCCAAGGCACGACGCCGCGCCGTGAAGAACGGCGTTGGTGCAGAGCTCGGATGCGACCAGCTCGATGTCCTGAACGAGTGGCCTGTCGAACTCCCATGTGCCGACGACCCTCCTGATCAGCGCCCGGGCCAAGGGCACGGAGGCGTGAGCGTGCAGAAAGCTCATCTGCACCGACAGGCAGCCGGCCACCTCGATGGCTTCCTTTACTCGAAGGTCCTGACGCGCCACCACGATCAACCTTCCTCGTTGCCCAATCACCCTCCAGGCAGAGCTGCTTGAGGGTGAGTCAGAACGCTAGGAGGATGGATGGAGGGGAACCCGGAAAATCCTTCCGGGGTAGGCGGCGGGAGCGCCCTCAGGCTGGGAGCATGCCTGGAATGAATGAGACGCTGAGCATCGGCGAGCGCGTCGCCTGGTACCGCCGTCGACGGGGCATGCCCCAGGAGGTTCTGGCCGGCCTCGTCGGGCGAACGGCCGACTGGCTGAGCAAAGTCGAGAACGGCCGCATCGAGCTCGATCGGCTTTCGGTCATCAGAGCGCTGGCCGATGCCCTCGACATCCGGCTCGGCGACCTGCTGGCGGAGCCGTCACTCCTCGACTGGCCCGGCGATGCCCAGGGCGGAGCCGTCTCGAAGCTGCGCGAAGCGCTCATGGACTACAAGCAGCTGTCGCCGTTCCTGGCGGCCGACGACGCCGAACAGCCGCCCGACCTCGACATCCTGCGCGCCGAAGTGGGCTCCGCCTGGTCCGCCTACCAGGACGCCAGGTACTCCCGCGCGACCAGACTCATCCCAGACATCCTCTCCCAGGCCCAGCGCGCGGTGCGCATGTACGAGGGCGATCAACAGCAACAGGCCAAGGCGTTGCTCGCGATGGCCTACCAAGGCGCCGCGATGGTCCTGACGAAGATAGGCGAAGCCGACCTCGCCTGGATGTCGGCCGACCGCGGCCTCACGGCGGCCCAGGAGTCGGGCAACATCGTCGTCACCGGCTCGCTGTTCCGCTCGGTCTCCCACTGCCTGCTCAGCAACGGCCGCCTCACCGCCGCCAGGGACCTGGTCATGAACTCGGCCTCGTTCCTGGAAGCCGGCTTGGAGGACGGCTCCCCGACCTACCTGTCGACCTACGGCACCCTGTTCCTCGTCGGGTCGATGGCCGCCGCGAGGATCGAGGACCGGAGCACCGTGCGTGACTTCCTCGCCGAGGCAGACCGGGCCGCACAGCGCCTCGGCCACGACGCCAACCACATGTGGACGGCCTTCGGGCCCACCAACGTGGCCATTCACCGGATCTCGACCGCCATGGAGCTCGGCGACGTCCAGATCGCCCTCGACCAAGGGCCGCGCGTGGACTCCTCGGCCCTGCCGCTCGAACGCCGAGTGCGGCACTCACTCGAAATCGCCCGCGCCCACAGCGCACAGAACCGCATGGACGAGGCCCTCGCCCTCGTACTGGACGCCGAGGAGCTGGCCCCCGAGCAAGTCCGCTACCACTTCATCCCCCGACACCTGGTGACCAACTGGGTCCGCCAACAGCGCGGCAAACCGAGCTACTTGCTGGCAGGCGTCGCACAGCGGCTCCAGATCGTCGCGTGACACGGCTGGGCGGCTACAGTCGTCGCCATGAGCGACTCCCAGTCCCACGAGGTCGTGGCCCAGCCCCGTACCGCCGCCGGCGTGCTCTTCTTCGACGAGGAGGACCGCGTCCTCCTCGTGAAGCCGACCTACAAGCCCGGCTGGGAGATCCCCGGCGGCTACCTCCACGTCGGCGAGACCCCGAGCGAGGGCGCGTCCCGGGAGGTCAAGGAGGAACTCGGCATCACGCCGCCGATCGGCAGGCTGCTCGTCGCCGACTGGGCACCTCACCCCACCGAGGGCGACAAGCTCCTCTTCGTCTTCGACGGTGGCGTCCTCCCGGCCTACGAGTTGGACAACATCGCCGTCGACCGGGTGGAGATCGGTGAGTACGCCTTCCACGCCACGGACCAGCTCGACGCACTCCTCATCCCGCGCCTGGCCCGCCGCGTCCATGCCGCATGCGTCGCCAGGACGCATGCGGCGACCGTCTACCTGGAGCACGGAGTGACCCGCACGTAGGCTCACGCCTCACAGTGGCTTCACGGAGCTTCTCCCGCGGCCGCCGGCGCGACCTCCCCATCTCGCCGTCGCGTACCAAGAGCCGAGATGCGGCAGCTTCTCGACACCGCGCACGAGGGAGTTTCCGGCACGGTCCGTCAGCTCTTGGTCCTCCTGATGGCACTCCGCCTGCTGGATCACATCCAGCGGGCGGAGGCGAAAGCCACCGGCTCCGACCTTGTTCCGGAGGCCGCCCCGGCGCCGGGGCGGCCTCCGGGCCCTCACTGGCTTCCGGCAGGTACGTGGTCCTGCTCCATCAGCGCCGCGGCCAGGCCAGGGGCGGGCACCCGCCGCTTGGCGGGTGGGGGGTGGATGGTGGGGAACGGTGGTGGAACCATTCGACGGAGCGGCTGGTGCGCGGGTGTTCAGCCCGGCGCCGGAAACGCCGCTGCCCGGGACTTCCGAAGGGGAAGTCCCGGGCAGCGGCGTTCTGGTGTGCGGGTCAGGCCGCCCTGGGCTTGCGGGCGACGGCCACGGCGAGGCCGGCGCAGAGGAGGGCGGCGAGGGTGGCGAAGCCGCTGACGGCGGGGAGGAGGCCGTAGCTCCTGACCAGGGCGCCGACGGCGACGATGGGGAGGGAGCTGCCGAGGTAGACGATGACCCAGAGGGCCGAGAGCTCGGAGCCCCGGCGTTCCGGGTCGAGTGCGGCGACGGCGGTGGTGAAGAGGGAGCGGAAGGCCACGCCCTGGCAGATGCCGCCGAGGACGCTGCCGATGAAGAGTAGCGCCGGGGTGCCGGTGTAGCCGGCGGCGACGACCAGGGCGAGGCCGGCGGCCAGTCCGGTCATGCCGAGGGCGATGACCTTGCGGTCGGCGGTCGGCGGGACGATCAGCTGGGCGGCGGCCGAGGAGCCGAGCAGCAGGGCCGCGACCACCGCGCCGGTCAGGTGCGAGGGGGTGTTCAACACCTTGGCGGCGAAGGCCGGGGCCAGGCTGAGGTAGACGCCGAAGACCGCGTAGGAGATGAAGCCGGCCGAGGCGGCGAGCAGGAACTCGCGGCGGCCGGTGCGCGGCAGCCGCAGGCGCTGCGGGCGCAGGTGGGCCGGGGTGGTGATGCGCGGCGGGGAGGCCGGCGGGCGGTTGCGGCCGGGCATCCGGGGGTGGACGAGGGCCAGCGGCACGCAGAGCGCGAGCAGGGCGACGGCGTGCAGCAGGAAGGGCGTCAGCAGGGGGTCGGAGCCGTTCGCCAGCAGGGCGCCGACGATCGGGCCGAGCGCGACGCCCCCGGCGGAGCAGGCCAGGGTGAGCTTGGCGGCCAGGGTGGGGTGGTCGGGCAGCAGGTCGCCGAGGGCGGCCCCGGCTGCGCCGGTGGACAGACCGACGGCGATGCCCTGGACGGCCCGGCCGATCGCCAGCTGCCAGAAGCTGCCGGAGGTGGCGAACACGACGTCGCCCGCGGCGGCCAGCCCGACGGCGGGCAGGATCAGGGCGCGGCGGCCGAGGTGGTCCGACCAGTGACCGACCACGGCCAGCACGGGGACCAGCGCGAACACGTAGATCGTGAAGAGGATCGTGGTGTCGAGGGGGCCGAGCCCGAGGCGCTGCTGGAGCAGGGGGTAGATCGGCGTCGCCAGGTTGGCACCGATGAGCATGAACAGCAGGGCGGCGGCCACCAGGCCGACGCGTACGCCGCGCAGCGCGTTCCAGCGGCTGATCGCGGAGAGCTGGAGCTGGGCGCGTGGAGCGAGCTCCAGGGGGAGCAGGGCCTCCGACAGTCGGCGTCCGTCGAGCTGCGCGGTGCGCAGGCCGGGGCCGGCGGGGGAGAGGTCCGCCATGAAAGGGATCTCCTGTGGCAGGGCACCACCGGGTCGGCGGGGTGTGCCGGCGCGCCCGTCCTGAGGCGCTGTGGTGGTGGCCGCGGTGCGGGGCTCCCTGGTGGAGCGGATGAGCTGAGGATTCGGGCTTCGTTGCCCGGCGGCCCGCGCGGGGTTGTGCACGGCGCCACTGCGAAGGATAAGGGGTGGGCGCACGGATTCGGCGCGCGCCCCTGTGTGCGCCCCTTGAGGCCGGGCATCGGGGGTGTCGCACCTATACGCTGAGGTCGTGGATCGGGACGCTGAGCTGATGGGCGGACCGCTGGCTGAGGGAGAGCGCACAACGATGGCCGGACGACGTCGGAAGAACGCCGGGGCTTCGGCGGGAGAGAGTGCGGCCGAGGCGGTCCTGCCCGCCGACCTGGAGCTCCAGGACCTCTACGGGGCGTTCGCCGCGCACGGGCTGGACGACGAGGACCTGGACGACGCGGCCGTGCTGGTGCCGCCGGTGCGGCTGCCGGGCGAGGAGGAGTTGACCGCCCAGGCGAAGGCCGTGCCGATGTTCGGGTACGCGCTGGCGCTGGCCCGCTGGGCCGCCCCGCACCGGGCGGTGGACGAGTTCGGCGACCTCGTGGAGGAGGACCGGGCACCCGCGGCGCGGCTGCTGGGCCTGGCCCCCGCCGAGGGCGAGGTGCCGGAGGAGGCCGAGATCGAGGCGATGCGGGCCTGGTCGCTGGCCTGCGACCTGGACCTGGTGGAGATCGGGACGACCGCGGCCGGCGAGCACGTGGCCGTCCCGGGCCCCGACCTGGAGCCGGCCGAGCAGGGTGACCCGGAGACCGTCCTGGAGCTGTGGCTGACCGCCGCCGGGATCGTCCGGGAGCTGGCCGTGGAGGCCGACTCGCTGCCGGAGGAGGAGCCCGGCGAGGGGGCCGCGGACGAGGAGGGCGAGGAGGACGAGGACGGCCTGAACGAGGTCGAGGAGGCCAGGGACGCAGCCGCCGAGCTGCTGGACGAGGCGCTGCAGGTGCTCTACGAGACCACCGCCTTCGCCGACCCGGGCCAGGAGACCGTGCCGCTGGGCGTGCTGGCGGCACTGCTGGTGGTGCCGGAGGGCGAGGAGCCGAGCGAGGAGCTGCTGGGCGACATCACCGACGTGATGGTCTCCCTCGACCCGATGCTGGGCGACCTGGCCGAGCTGGGCCTGCTGGAGTACCGGCCGATCGACCCGGAGCTGTTCGACGAGGAGGAGGGCGCCGGGGACGAGGCGCCCGCGCTGGTCGGCGAGGCGCCGCTGGACGAGGAGGAGTCGGCCCGCTTCGGGCTGGTCCGGCTCACCCCGCTCGGCCAGTACGGCATCCGGCAGTGGCTGCTGGAGGACGGCTACGACGCGCCGCTGGTCGGCGAGCTGGCCCAGGGCGACGCGGCGGAGCTGCTGCGCGCCGTGTGCGAGTCGGCCAACGTGCTGCCGGAGGAGGAGCTGCGGGTCTGGATCACCGGCCGGGAGCCGGTCGCGGCGGCGCGCGAGCTGCTGGCGGCGGCCCGTGGCGGTGACGCCTACGGCCCGATGCGGCGGATGCTCTGCGTCACGGCGCTCGACATGCTGGGGGCGCCTGCGGAGCCGGCCGTCCGGGACGTGCTGGACGACCCCGAGCTGGGGGGCGCCGGACGGGCCTGGCTGACCTCGCTGGGTGCCGCGGACGTGCCGGCGCCGGAGCGGTCGATGGCGCTGTGGGCGGTGGTCGACACCTTCGCCGCCCAGCTGCTGGACAGCGGCGGCGACGCCGGGCAGCTGCGCGAGCTGATCGCGGACCTGCCGGTGACCGGCGATCCGGCGTCGTACTTCGGCGAGCTGTGGCGGGTCGACCACCCGTACACGGCGGACGTCCTGGAGGCCGTCGGGGAGCTGCACCTGGACCGGGCGGTGGCCAAGGAGGCGCGCAAGGCGGCCTTCAAGGCGCGGTCCAGGGGCTGAGGCCGCGGGCCGGGCGGGGCCGACGGTCCGCACGCGGGCACCGTCGGACCCGCCTCAGGGCAGGTCCAGCGAGCCGTCCTCGGCGAACGGGAAGAAAGGGTTGTGGGCCAGCTCCCACAGGTGGCCGTCCGGGTCCTCGAAGTAGCCGGAGTAGCCGCCCCAGCCGGTGGTGACCGGGGGCTTGACCACGACGGCGCCGGCCTCGACCGCCGTCTTCAGCGCGGCGTCCACCAGCGCCGGGGACTCGAGGTTCACCGCCAGGGTGACGCCGCGGAAGGCGGGCTCGCCGGTGGCGGGCACCCCGGCGTCGGCGGCCAGCTCCTCCGTCGGGAAGAGGCCGAGCACCGAGTCGGCGGTGCGGAACCAGACGATCTCCGGGCTGGAGGCGGTGGACCGCCGCCAGCCGAGGTCCTCGTAGAAGCGTGCGCTGCGGTCGAGGTCGGAGACCCCGAGGGTGACGATGCTGATCCGGGCGGGGAAGCTGCTCTCTGCTGTCATGCCGCCAGGGTAGGGAGGGCGGCTGACAACCGCGCTCCCTGACACGGCCTGCGCCGGTGCGCGGGCCATGAGCTGATGACCGGGCAGGCCCGGGCACGTAAGGTGGCGTCGGCGGTGCGGGCGCGAGGACTCGGGGGTGCGGCACAGGTGATGCGGGAGAGCGGCGGCAGGCCCCAGGAGTGGAACGCGGAACGGACGGACCGTGCGCGCGTCCCGGACCCGAGGGGCCGGGCGGATCGTTTCGCCGCCGTCGAGGAGTTCTCCCGCCGGGCCCTGGCCGCGGCCGACTTCCCGGTGTACGGGGTGGCCTCCGCGTTGGAGCACCGCGGCGACGCGCTGGGCGCCTTCGAGACCTCCGGCGACTCGCTCAGCTGGGTCGAGGTGCAGTCCGGCGACCGGAGCTCGGTGGCCGGCCCGTACGTGACCGTGCGCACCTACCGGCCGGGCGCCGAGCTCGACGAGCGGCTGCCGGAGCTGGAGGACGTGGTCGAGGACGAGCGCGACCGCGTGTACGAGCAGCTCGGCGTGGACGAGGGCGACGGCCCCGGCCGGGTGCGGGCCCTGCGCGAGTGGATCACCGTGGACGGCGTGCCGCACCCGGTGGAGGTGCACGAGGACCGGCCGGTGCCCTGGCCGGGGGCGGCGCTCGGCGGGCCGGGCCCGGTCTGGGCCGGGCGGCTGCGGGTCGGCGGGCTGACCGTGACGGTCTGCGGGCGCGGGGTGGCCCCCGGCTGCGTGGAGCTCGCGGGGATCGCGGACTTCGAGCCGTACCTGCGCGGCCGGACCGAACTGCTGGGCGAGCTGGCCTCCCGGCGGGCCCGGCAGGTGCCCGTCGAGGAGCGCGAACTGCCGCCCGCCGTCGGGCTGGAGGCGCACCGCGAGCTGATCGCGCAGAGCGTCGCCGAGGCCGCCGCGATCGAGGCGCAGGTCCGGGCCGGGCGGACGCCGCGGCGGCCGCGCGGGCTGCGCGGGGACGCCTACGCGGTGCGCTGGGAGAAGGCGGTGCGCCAGCAGATGCGGCTCGCCACCGAGACCCGGGACGAGGCGACGGCGGCGGTGACGGCGATGGTCAACCACCTGGACCGGTTGTCCCGGCAGACGAACTGGCTGGTCGGCACGGGGGAGGGGGCGGCGGCCGTCGAGGAGGTCGTCCGGTACACCGTGTTCGCGAGCGAGGTGGCGAGCCTCCCGGCGCAGCGGGCCTGGGCGCAGGTCTGGCGGGAGCGTCCGGGCGGCGGCGGGCCGGGGGCCCGGGACGGGGAGCGGCTCGCCGAGCAGCTGTGGCTGGCGGCCTGGGAGCAGTGGCGGGCGGCGCGCTCGGGCTGACCTCCGCCGGGCGGCCCGGTGGCACCGCCGCCCCGGCGGGTCTCCGCGGCCCGGCGGCACTCCCGCCTCCGTGGCCCCCGCCGCCCCTCGGCTGGCAAAGCGGAGGTCATGTGTTCGTCATCGGTTGGCAAATGGCCGCCTGGCCGTGAGGTGGGCGTCACGTCCGGTTCACCCCTGCGGCGGAGTCTGCTGGGCGTCGACACAACCCGCCTCGACGCCCCGTACGCCGGACACCCGGGCCCGCCCGGTCCGACGGCCGATCCCCCTGGAGTTGTCACCATGTCGCTGTCCCGTCGGGACTTCGTCAACCGTTCCACCCTCGTCGGGGCCGGCGTGCTGATCGCCGGCAGCGCCGAGGCGCTGGCCAGCGCGCCGGGCGCGATCGCCGCCCCGGCCGGCGGCGAGGCACCGGCCGCCGCGGCCGCCGGGACCAACGCGGCCGGCGGCACCGCCGTCGGCTACGGCCCGCTGGTGCAGGACGCGGCCGGGCTGCTGTCCCTGCCGAAGGGCTTCTCCTACACCGTCCTCAACCGGGCCGGCGTCACCAGGCTGCGCACCGGCGAGTTCACCCCGAGCAACCACGACGGCACCTCCGCCTTCGAGGACGAGCACGGCGGCAACTACATGGTCGTCAACCACGAGCTGTCCGGCGCCCGCGCCAACTGGCCGCACCCGGTGCCGCTGACCGAGGGCCACGTCTACGACCCGGGCGCGGCCGGCGGCTGCACCATCGTGCACGCCAAGCGGGACGGCTCGGTCGAGCAGTGGGTCGGCATCGCCGGCACCGCCACCAACTGCGCGGGCGGCGTCACCCCGTGGGGCACCTGGCTGTCCGGCGAGGAGACCGAGGACAAGGCCGGCAAGAACGGCTTCACCAAGGACCACGGCTACGTCTTCGAGGTCGACCCGTTCGACGACGACTACAACCGCGACCCGCAGCCGGTGAAGGCCTTCGGCCGCTACGCCCACGAGGCCGTGGTCGTGGACCCGAAGCGCGGCCAGGTCTACCTGACCGAGGACGCCTCGAACCCCAACGGCCTGCTGTTCCGCTGGACCCCGCCGGCCGGCTTCAAGCACGGCCGCCACCAGCTGCGCAAGCTCGCCGCCGACGCCGGCGTGCTCGAGGCCTTCAAGGTCTTCGACGCGCAGGGCAAGCTCGTCGACGACCTCTCCCGCGCCACCAAGGTCGGCACCACCTACGGCGTGGACTGGGTCAAGGTCCAGGACCGCGACGCGAGGACCGTCTCCGTCCGCAAGCAGTTCAAGGACGGCGAGGTCACCCGCGCCCGCAAGCTGGAGGGCATGTGGTGGGGTGACGGCGGCTTCTACTTCGTCTCCAGCTTCGCCCGCTCGGAGAGCCCGCTGCAGCACGACGGCCAGGTGTGGTTCTACAACCCGGCCCGCCGCACCATCACCCTGAAGGTCCTGCTGGGCGTCAACAGCGACGTCTGGGGCGACCACGACAACTACGACGGCCCGGACAACATCACCGTCTCGCCGTACGGCGGCATCGTGATCTGCGAGGACGGCGAGGGCGTCTCGCACCTGTTCGGCGCCACCGAGGACGGGCTGGTCTACCCGATCGCCCGCAACGAGCTGAACATCGGCACCGCCGAGAAGCCCGAGTTCAGCGAGTTCACCGGCGTCACCTTCTCGGACGACGGCAAGACCCTGTTCGCCAACATCCAGACCCCGGGCATCCAGCTCGCCATCACCGGCCCGTGGCGCCGGCTGAACGAGCACAAGCGCGGCCAGGGCTACGGCGCGTGACCCTCGGAGCGTGACCGGCTGCCCGCGGACCACTCGTCCGCGGGCAGCCGCAGCTGCAGCATCGCCAGCAGCCGCTGCTGCGGCTGGGCGAGGTCGATGCCGGTCAACTGCTCGGCCCGGCGCACCCGGTAGCGCAGGGTGTTGGGGTGGATGTGCAGCGCGTCCGCGGCGACCCGGACCTCGCCGAGCGCGTCCAGCCAGGCCAGCACCGACTCGGCGAGCCGGGTGCCGTGCCTGTGGTCGTAGTCGGTGAGCGCCGTGAGCCGGGGGTCGCGCAGGCCGGAGCGCTCCTGCAGCAGCGCGAGCACCTCGCTGACCAGCACCTCGGCCTGGACGTCGATCAGCGCCGCCACGTCGAGGTCCACCCCGCCGCGGCCCATCGCGTCCAGGATGCGGTCCGCCTGCGCGCGGGAGTCCGGGACCCGGGCCAGGCCGTCCACGGTGGAGCCGATCGCGGCGCGCAGCGGCACCCCGAGGTGGTCCCGGGCGGCCGTCACCACCTCGTCCGCCCAGCCGCGGACGGTCGCCATCGGCAGGTTGGCCGGGAGCTCCGGCAGCAGCACGTAGACCCGGGACTCGATCGGTGCGAGCAGCGCGGTGCGGTGCCGGGCGGCGGTGTGCACCGAGATCAGGCCGGTGACGTCGGAGCGGTGCAGCGCCTCGGTGGTGTGCGCGCTGTACGCCAGCACGGTGGCCGGGCGGCGCACGTCCAGGCCCAGGTGGGTGGCGAGCGACTGCGGGCCGGTGGAGCCCTCCAGCAGCCCGGTGAGCAGGGTCTGGGTGAGCCGGACATCGGCCGACAACTCGCGTCGCCGGCGCACCAGTTGGGCGGCCGCCACCCGTGCGGCGCCGACCAGGGCCTGCTCGGCCAGCGGCGCCAGCGGCCGCGCCCCCTCCTGCACCCAGATGGTGCCGAGCGGCTGCGCCCCGGCCCGGATGCCGACCGCCAGGCGCCGGCGCAGGCCGAGCTCCGGGTGCGGCTCGACCGCGATCGGCGCGTCCGAGGTGCGCAGGTGCTGGAAGATGCCCCACTCGCGGAGCTTGGACAGGTACGGCTCGGGGCCCTGCCAGCCGAGGATGGACAGCCGGCGCAGGTCGTCGACCTCGTCCGAGTCGGAGGAGCGCGAGTAGGCCAGCACCCGGCTGGAGGTGTCCTCGATCGAGACGATGCCGTTGGTGAGCACGGCGACGGTCTGCGCGAGCGAGAAGAGGTCGCCGGCGTTGGGCTCGGGGGCGCCGGGGGTGTCGGGGGCGTCCGGGCCGGCGATGATCGCGCGGGCCAGCGAGTCGAGGTGCTCCCAGCGGGTCTCGCGGCGGACGGACAGCAGGGCGACGCCCGCGTCGGTGGCGGCCTCGCGCAGCGCGTCCGCCTGACCGGGGCCGTCCAGCTTCACCGCCACCGCGGCCGCGCCGGCCCGCCCGGCGGCGCGCAGGGCCGGCAGGGCGGCCCGGCCGCGGGCGCCGATGGCCAGGACGAGTTCGCCGGGGGCGGCGGTGGGCGGATCCTCCGGGTCGAGGATGGCGACGTCGCGGACCGGCACGTCCAGGCCCTGCGGGGCGGCCTGGAGTTCGACCAGGGGCTCGCCGAGGGACATCAGCAGCTGGCGGAGCGGGAGACCGGGGGTGGTCATCCTGGCCTCCTTCATCCGCTCTTCGCCATCCGCTCTTCATCCGCCCGGACAACGCCGCGAGGCCGATTTTAGCCGGGCGGACAGCGCTGCGGGCCGGTGTGCGCGGGCGGTGGGCGCAAGGGCCCGCGGGGGTCCACCGGCGCCGCGCCGTGACCGCGCCGTGACCCCCTTCGTCGGGCCGGACAACGCCGTACGGGGGAATTTAGCCGCCCGGCCAATCAAGTGGCCCCGCGGGCAGGAATAGCGTTCGTGCTGTGGCCGGTGTGCGACCCACGCCGGCATCCCCCGCAACGACGAAGGAGAGCGTGCGCTCTATGGACGCTGTGACCCAGGTCCCCGCGCCGGTGAACGAGCCGGTCCACAGCTACGCCCCGGGCAGCCCGGAACGGGCCCGTCTGGAGGCCAAGCTGAAGGAGCTGGGCGGCCAGGAGCCGGTCCAGCTGACCATGACGATCAACGGTGAGCGCCGCATGGGCGGCGGCGCCGAGATCCACGTCGTCCAGCCGCACAACCACGCGGCGAGGCTCGGCACCCTGCGCAACGCCACCCAGGCCGACGCGCAGGACGCCATCGACACTGCCCTGGCCGCCGCCCCGGCCTGGCAGGCGCTCTCCTTCGACTCCCGCGCCGCGATCTTCCTCAAGGCCGCCGACCTGCTCGCCGGCCCCTGGCGCGAGACCCTGGCCGCCGCCACCATGCTCGGCCAGTCCAAGACCGCCCAGCAGGCCGAGATCGACACGCCCTGCGAGCTGGTCGACTTCCTGCGGTTCAACGTCCACTTCGCCCGCCAGATCATGGCCGAGCAGCCGATCTCCTCGGACGGCGTGTGGAACCGCAGCGACCACCGCCCCCTCGAGGGCTTCGTCTACGCCATCACCCCGTTCAACTTCACCGCGATCGCCGGCAACCTGCCGACCGCGCCCGCGCTGATGGGCAACGTGGTGCTCTGGAAGCCGTCCCCGACCCAGCAGTACTCCGCGCACCTGCTGATGCAGCTGCTGGAGGAGGCCGGCCTGCCCAAGGGCGTCATCAACATGGTGACCGGCGACGGCCTGGACGTCTCCGCCGTCGCGCTCAAGCACCCGGCGCTGGCCGGCATCCACTTCACCGGCTCCACCGCCACCTTCCAGCACCTGTGGCGCGAGGTCGGCACCAACATCGCCGGCTACCGCACCTACCCGCGGATCGTCGGCGAGACCGGCGGCAAGGACTTCCTGGTCGCCCACCCGTCCGCCGACCCGGCCGTGCTGAAGACCGCGATGACCCGCGGCGCCTTCGAGTTCCAGGGCCAGAAGTGCTCGGCGCTCTCCCGCGCCTACGTCCCCGCCTCCCTCTGGGCCGGCCTCCAGGACGAGTTCGCCGCCGAGGTCGACGGCCTCACCATGGGCGACGTCACCGACCTGTCGAACTTCATGTCGGCCGTCATCGACGACCGCTCGTTCGCCAAGAACAAGGCCGCCATCGACCGCGCCCAGGCCGACCCGAAGGTCCGGGTCCTGGCCGGCGGCACCTACGACGACTCGGTCGGCTACTTCGTCCGCCCGACCGTCCTGGTCTGCGAGGACCCGGCGGCCGAGTACTTCCGCGACGAGTACTTCGGCCCGATCCTCGCCGTGTACGTCTACGAGGACGAGAAGTACGAGGAGATGCTGGCCCAGATGGAGTCGGTGTCGGCCTACGGCCTGACCGGCTCGATCATCTCCCAGGACCGCGCGGCCGCCCAGGACGCCATGCACAAGCTGCGCTTCGCGGCCGGCAACTTCTACATCAACGACAAGCCGACCGGCGCCGTCGTCGGCCAGCAGCCCTTCGGCGGCGGCCGCGCCTCCGGCACCAACGACAAGGCCG
This sequence comes from Kitasatospora sp. NPDC051705, assembly GCF_044453265.1. Classification (NCBI taxonomy): domain Bacteria; kingdom Bacillati; phylum Actinomycetota; class Actinomycetes; order Kitasatosporales; family Streptomycetaceae; genus Kitasatospora; species Kitasatospora sp. NPDC051705. The sequence goes on from NZ_JBITCO010000025.1 coordinate 99,906, forward strand.
GTGCCAAGCAGAACCTGGCGCGGTGGACCTCGACCCGCTCGGTCAAGGAGACCTTCGTCCCGCCGACGGACTACCGCTACCCGCACATGGGCTGAGTGCCCCACCCGACCACAACGGTCACCCCGACGCCCGGCCCCGCAGCCGGCGTCGCCCGCCGGGGCGACGGGCCCACCCGCCCGCCCGTCGCCCCGGCCCCTCCGGGGGACGCGCTGCGCGCGGCACGCCTGGTGCCGTCGCCGGCCGTCACCCCGCTCGGGACGTGCGGCACGCCTGATGCAGGCGCCCCGGCCCCCTTCTGCCACCCTTAGAAGCACCAGCTCCAGGAGTCACGATGCTCCGTACCGCCCTTCTCGCGGCCTCCCGGTCGCCGCAGGTCCGCACCGTGGTCGAGAAGTTCCCGCCGACCCACGCGATAGTCGAGCGCTTCGTCGCCGGTGAGGCCCTCGACGACGCCGTCACGGCCTGCGACGACCTGGTCGCCACCGGCCGCAAGGTCACCCTCGACCACCTCGGTGAGGACACCCAGGACGCCGCGCAGGCCGCCGGCACCGCCGAGGCCTACGAGCACCTGCTCAAGGCGCTCAAGGAGACCGGCCTCGCGGCCGGTGCCGAGGTCTCCGTCAAGCTGTCGGCCGTCGGCCAGTTCCTCCCGGTGGACGGCGAGAAGATCGCGCTGGAGAACGCCCGCCGCATCTGCGCGGCCGCCGCCGACGCCGGCACCACGGTGACCCTCGACATGGAGGACCACACCACCACCGACTCCACCCTCGCCATCGCCCGCGAGCTGCGCGCCGACTTCCCGTGGCTGGGCGTCGTGCTGCAGGCCTACCTGCGCCGCACCGAGGCCGACTGCCGCGAGTTCGCCGGCGCCGGCTCCCGCGTGCGCCTGTGCAAGGGCGCCTACAAGGAGCCCGAGTCGGTCGCCTTCCAGGGCAAGCACGAGGTCGACCTCGCGTACGTCCGCGCCCTGAAGATCCTGATGGCCGGCGAGGGCTACCCGATGATCGCCTCGCACGACCCCAACATGATCAAGATCGCCGGCCAGCTCGCCCAGTGGAACGGCCGCAAGCGGGACTCCTTCGAGTACCAGATGCTCTTCGGCATCCGCCCCGAGGAGCAGCTGCGCCTCGCCGGCGAGGGCAACACCATGCGCGTGTACCTGCCCTACGGCCAGGAGTGGTACGGCTACTTCATGCGCCGCCTCGCCGAGCGCCCGGCCAACCTGACCTTCTTCCTGCGGGCCATGGCCACCCGCGGCTGACGCGTCCGGCGCCACGACCAACGGCTCGTACCCCCTGTGTGGGAGGGGGTGCGGGCCGTTTCCGCGTTCCCGGGCTCAGAGGAACGGTTTCAGGCGGCTCTCCAGCAGGATGTCGGCCTGCGATGGGGAACCCGTGATCGGTTGCTCATGCGCCACAGCACTCATGATGCCCCTCCTTCAGATGGGCGTCACGCTGATCGCGGTCGGTCGTGGTTGTGCAGGACACGGTGGATGTTCACTCGATGGTGTGGGTCCGAGGGCTGCCCTAGGATCCGGTGCTGGTGAACTGGGGTTTCGGCGGGAGGAGTTGGGGATGCTGAAGGAGTTCGAAGGGCTGTCGACGCCGTTGGTGGCGGACGCGTGCGTGCGCCTCGGAGTGGTGCTGCGGGCGGCGCCGGTGGGGGTGGCCGGGGTGGTGGCGGGTGGCCGGGTGGCCGGGCCGGTGCTGCCGGTGCGGCACTACGGCAGCGTCGACGTGTTCCTGGAGGCGTACGGCGCCGCCCGGGACGGGGACGTGCTGGTGATCGACAACGGCGGGCGGACGGACGAGGCCTGCATCGGGGACCTCGCGGTGCTGGAGGCGCGCGCCGCCGGGGTGGCCGGGATCGTGGTGTGGGGGCTGCACCGGGACACCCCGGAACTGCTGGAGATCGGGCTTCCGGTGTTCAGTTACGGTGCGCTGCCGCTCGGGCCGCTGCGGTTGGACGACCGGGAGCCGGAGGCGCTGCTGACGGCCCGTTTCGGCCCGCACGTGGTGAGCGCCGGCGACGTGGTGTTCGGCGACGCGGACGGAGTGCTGTTCGTCCCGGCCGACCGGGCCGCGGAGGTGCTGGAGACGGCCGCCGCGATCGCCCGGACGGAGCGCGCGCAGGCCGGGCGGATCGCCGCCGGGGACACCCTGCGCCGCCAGACCGCCTTCGAGGACTACCTGGAGCGCCGCGCGGCCGACCCCTCGTACAGCTTCCGGCAGCACCTGCGGCGGGTCGGCGGGGCGATCGAGGAGTAGGCCCGGGCCTACAGGGGCCGGTGCATGACGTGCAGGCCGACGTAGCCGTCGACCGGGTGGAGGAAGGCCTCCGGGACGGTGCCGACGATCGTGAAGCCGAGGGACTCGTAGAGCTTCACCGCGTGGCGGTTGTTGGCGACCACGGCGTTGAACTGCATGGCGCGGTAGCCGGATCGGCGGGCCCAGTCGAGGGAGTGCTCGACCAGGGCCCGCCCGATGCCCCGGCCGTGGTGCGCCGGGTCGACCAGGTAGCTCGCGCTGGCCACGTGGGCGCCGTTGCCGGGGCGGTTGCGGTTCATGGCGGCGGTGCCGACGATCCGACCGTCCTCGTCCACCGCGACCACCGTGCGGTCCGGGGCGGTCTTCATCCACCACTCCCGGCCGAGCTCGGACGACATGTCGAGGGGGTAGGGGAAGGTCTCGCCGGCGGCGATGACGGTGTGGAAGAACGGCCAGACGGCCGGCCAGTCCTCGGGGGTGGCTTCGCGGATCAGCATCCGCTCAGGATGCCCCGGGCCCGGGTGGTGGGCCCACCGGTTTTCCGCTCAGGTGCCGCGGACGGCGGCCCCGACCCGGGTGGCGGCGAAGGACTGGCCGTCGGCGTTGGGGTGCACCAGGGCGTACTTCAGCGGGATGACGCTGGTCAGGACGCCGTCCAGCCAGTGGTCGGCGTCGCAGACGCTGTGTTCGGCGGAGCCGGCGTAGAGGTCGACGAAGGTGTCCTGCCGGGCGGAGGCGATCTGCTCGATGGCCTGGTTGAGCGGCTCCAGGATGCTGGTGCGGGCCCAGGCCAGGTCGCCGGTGGTGAAGGTGGCGAACTGCAGCGGGTCGCCGAACCGGCAGCGGGTGGCGTCCTCGGGGACCAGGTGCGGGTAGCCGACGGTGATGATCCGCGCGGAGGGGGCCTTCTGCCGGAGCGCGGTGAGCATGGCGCCGTAGCCGGTGCGCAGCCGGTCGAAGCGGCCGGCCAGCTGGGCGTCGTACTTGTCCTTGCAGGGGCTTCCCAGGCCGAGGTGGGTGGCGCCGAGTGCGATGCAGTCCCCGAGGATCTCGCCGAAGCCGAGGTCGTTGCCGCCGACGCCCACGGTGATCACGTCCTCGTCCGGGTCGACCGCGTCGATCTGCGCCGGGACGGGCGGGTACGGGGCGGCGGGGTCGACGCCGAAGGGAGGGAGCGGGCGGCCGATCGGACTCTGCTTGTTCGTGTCGACGTCCGCGCTGGTGGCGCCGCTGCAGCTGACGTTGTGGAGGTCGACCAGGGCGCCCAGGCCGCGGCGGACGATCTCGGGGTAGGAGCCGGTGGTACGCGCGCAGCCGTCCCGGGGCGCGGTGAGGCCGCCGGTGGCCTCGATGACGCCGGCGGTGTAGGAGTCGCCGAGGGCGGCCCACTTCAGCGTCCGGGCGGGGTCGGTCGGTCTGGCGGCGGCCTCGACAGCGGTGGGGGTGATCAGGCCGGCGGCGAGGACGGCGGCGGTGCCGGTGACGGCGAGGCGGGACAGGAAGCGTGGCACGGGCTCTCCTCGACGGGCGCGGGGAGAGTGCGAGTCACCCCCCTGAGTGTCAATCGAGTCGGTCCGTGGACGACTTGATGCCCCAGGAGGGTGAATTCGCGGTCAGGGATGTGACGAACGCGGGGGCTCAGAGCAGGGCGGCCGAGGGGTCGACCATCGCCCGGGCGGTCTTGGCGTCGACGTACTCGCCGAGCGCGGTCATCACCCACTCGCCGGAGGTCTGGCGGACCAGCTTGCACATCACCACACCGGTGCGGGCCTCGGAGTGGGTGAGGTCGAAGCGGACCAGCTCCTCGTTCGTCCCGGCGTCCAGCAGGCGGCAGTAGGCGTTCTTCACGTCGGTGAAGCGCTGGCCGGAGAAGGAGTTGACGACGAAGACCAGGCCGGTGACCTCGGCCGGGAGGCCGTCCAGGTGGACGGTGATCGACTCGTCGTCTCCCTCGCCGCCGCCGGTGAGGTTGTCGCCGGAGTGGGCGATCGCGCCGTTGAAGACGGTCAGCTTCATGAACCAGGCCGTCTCCAGCTTGTTGCGCCGGCTGTCGAAGGCGATGCAGGAGGCGTCCAGGTCGACGCTGCGGCCGCGGCCTGCGGGCTCCCACCCGAGGGCCATCCGGACCGAGGAGAGGAACGGGCGGCCGTTCTTGACCAGGGAGACGGAGCTGCCCTTGACCAGGCTGACCCGACCCTTGTCCAGGGTGATCTTGGTGGGTGCGGGCGGGGCCGGCGGTGCGGCCGGGGGCGCCGGGGGCACCGGTGCGGAGGCGGCGAGTGCGATCCGCGGGTCGACCGGCGGGGCGGCGGGGGCGGCCGGTACGGGCGGGGTCACCGGGGGAGCGGCGGGGGGTGCCGGCGGGGCCGCGACCGGGGCCGACCGGGTGGCCGGGGCCGACGGCGGTGCGGGGGAGTCGTCGACGGTGACACCGAAGTCGGTGGCGATCCCCGCCAGCCCGTTGGCGTACCCCTGGCCGACCGCGCGCACCTTCCAGGCGCCGCCGCGCAGGTAGACCTCGACCACGATGAGCGCGGTCTCCCGGCCGAGCTGCGGCGGGGTGAAGGTGACCAGCACCTGGCCGGTGTCCGCGTCACGGACGGTGGCGGTCGGCTCCATCCCGGCGAAGGTGGAGGACTGGTCGGCGGGGCTCGCGGTGACGACGATCTTGGTGATCCCGGCCGGGACGGCGAGGGTGTCGACGGTGATCGCGTCGGGGGCCCCGGAGGTGGCCGGGCGGTGGCTGACCCCGGGGCCGTGCGGGGCGTTGAAGAAGACGAAGTCGTCGTCCGAGCGCACCTTTCCGGCGTCGGTCAGCAGCAGACCGGAGACGTCCAGTGCCTTGGGCGCGGTGACCTCGACGGTCACCCGCGCGGCGGACAGCGGGGCGTTGCCGCCTTGGGTCAGGACGGTGGACACGGGACTCCTCCTCGGGTGCGGGACGACGGCGGGACGGGGCCGCTGGGGCCGCCGGGCCGGTAGCTGCCCACAGTAACGAACAGTGGTGCCGGGATGAGCCCGTCCAGGGCGGTGACCTGTCGGATCGTCGGACCGTCCGACCGGAGCGGCGGGGCCTCAGCGGGTCGCGCCGACCGGCGGTGCGGTCGTCGGCGCCGGGGCGGCCGGTGGTGCGGGGACGAAGGGCGGCGCGGTCGTCGGCGCCGGGGCGCGCGGCGGGAGACCGGGCGGCTGGGCCGCGTTCTGCTGCGCCGCGTTCTGCTGGGCCGCCGGGGCGAAGGTGCCGAGTGTCGCGACCGCGCGGGGGCGGTCGATGCCGAAGGCGGCGGCGCTCCAGCTCTCCGTCGCGGCGGCCTTGCCGGTCCCGGCGCCGTCGGTGGACCCGGCACCCCGGCCACCCCCGGTGGCCGGCCCGGACGGGCCGTCGGCCGGGCGGGTGCCGCGCACGCCGAAGGTGTAGTGCCCCGGCGCGACGTCGGTGCCGGGCGGGGTGGTGAAGCGGTAGACGAGCGTGCCGCGGTCCTGCTGGACGGTCACCACCGCGCCGGGCAGGTCGGTCCAGGCGGTGCCGGTGCCGGGGGCGAGGTCCCCGGGGGAGAGCCGGAACTCGGCCTGCAGGGCGGTGACCCGCTCGGTGACGGTGAGGTCGAGCTGGTGCCGCAGGCCGTCCCGTCCGACCGGGGTGACCAGGGCGACGCCGGTCAGCACCCGGTCGGCGTCCGGGTCGGAGTCGGTGTCCGGGGCGGTGCCCGGTCCCGGGGTGGCGGGCTCGCCGGGGGCCGGGTCCGTCGGCGGGGCGTCGGTGCCGGGCACCACGGCGGCGGGCGGCCGGGTGGGCTGGTCCGGTGCGGTCGGGCGGGGCCCGGGCGGAGCGGTCGGCGAGGTCGGCGGGGCCGGTGAGGGGGAGAGCGACGGCGAGGCGGTCGGCCGGTCGGCGGCGGCCGGGTCGCTGCCCGGCTGCCCGGCGGCGGGGCGGGCCGCAGGGGTGGGACCGGCCGAGGGGGTGGTCCCCGGAGTGCCGGGCTCCTCGCTGCCGGCCGTCCAGGAGTCGGCCTCGTGGCCGTGCCCGGTGGAGGTCCGTCCGCCGGTGGCGTCCGGGGTCGCCGAGCGGTCGCCGGTGGCCTCGGGCGACGCGGAGCCGGCGGCCGCGACCGGCGCCGCCCCCGAGGGGTGCGGTGAGGGCCGGGAGCCCGCGGGGCGGCCGGTGGCCGCGTGGTCGGCCGGGGCGTCGGTGGGCGTCGGTGCGGCCGGGGTCCGGGCGGAGGCCGCCTCGGCCTGGTCGCCCGGGGTGGGGGTGGCCGGCGGGGTGGTGCCGACCCGGGCGACCCCGGCCCGCCGGCCCACGCCCTGCTGCTCGTTGAGCAGCAGGGTGGTGGCGATGCTGATGCCCACGACGGTCGACATCGCCATCGCGGCGCCGGAGAAGCGGAGGGTGGGCAGCCGGAGCCGGCCGCCGAACGGGCGTGGCCGCCCGTGCCGGCCGTGCCGTGCGGGCTCGTGCTGCACGTCCCGCGCGGTGTCCTCGCGCACAGCCACCGGACCCCTTCCCTCCCCGAAGTCGCCGTAGCGGTCGCCGTATTCTCCCACGCGCCGTCGGCCGGCCGTGCCGGCCGCCCGGGGGCGGTCCGCCCGGGTGCGGGCGGGCCCGTGCGGGGAGGGGGAGAGCGTACCAGCGGCTGCCCGGACCTCGGACCGATTCCATCCATTCCACGGACATCCGTTCGACAGACGGAAGTTGACGGTCCGTCTGACAAGCTGGGGTAAGGGTCGGCCAGCGCGGTCGGGGGTTATTGCAACCTCCTTGCAACCCTTGCCCGCCCGGGCGCGGGTGGCGCAGGCTGAGGTCATCCCACGCCGTCCCGGAGAGACCGTCATGCCGCCCGACCCGCTGTCCGCAGCCTCCAGTGCACCCCTCGCCGCTACCCCCACGGGCGGCGATGGGGTCGGCTCCACCGCCGCTCCGGCGGCGGTGGAGGAGGTGCTGACCCTGCGGATCTCGCTGGGCGAGGAGGTGGTCGGCGAGGTGCGCACCCGGTTCCGCTTCGAGGCCGCCCGCCCCTACGAGGTGCTGCTGACCTTCCACCAGGGCCGCCCCGACGAGGCCGACTGGGTCTTCTCGCGCGAGTTGCTGCGCGACGGCCTGTGCACGCTGAGCGGCCAGGGCGACGTCAAGCTGTGGCCGGCCTACTGCCCCTGCCACGGCTCGACGTTGCACCTGGCGCTGGAGTCGCCGCACGGCAGCGCCCTGCTGGAGGCGTCCAAGCCCCGGGTGCAGGCCTGGCTCGACCGCACCTACGCGCTGGTCTCCGCCGAGGCGGAGCGCGACTGCGGCCCGACCGACGCCCAGCTGGCCGCGCTGCTCGCGGGCGGCTGAGCCCCGCTCAGGGCCTCTCCGCTCAGGGCCCCACCGGCCAGGACCTCCCCCGCCAGCGGCTCCCCGGGCCCGCGCGGCGGCGGGACGGCCGGAGCCGCGCCGGGCAGCCGGACCGTCCCCGCGGCCAGCCCCGCCCGCAACCGGCGCACGGCCGGGGCGGAGGAGGCCGGCAGCAGGTCGTACGGATCGTCCGGTCCGTCCACCGCGACCAGCACCGACTCGGCGAAACGGTACGGCCGGTGGGCCAGCAGGCCGCCCAGGTAGCGGCGCAGCCGGGACAGCTCGGCGCGGACCGTCACCGTGCGGCCCGGGTCGCCGAACAGCGCCTCCGCGAGCTGGGCCGCACTGCTGCCCTCCCGCCCGGTGGCGAGCAGCAGCAGCAGTTCGGCGTGGCGCGGGCTGAGCGCCTGCGACCAGCTGCCGGCCGCGCCCCGCACGGTCAGCTCCGGGCGGTCCGGGCGGCGCAGGTCGAGCCGGAGCCGGGCGCCCTCGGCCTGCTCCGCGGTCACCGTGCCGGAGCCGTCCTCCTCGGGCGGGCGCACCGGCCGGACCAGCCAGCCGTCCGCGAGCGGCTCCAGCACGCACTCGCCGAGACCGGGCACCCAGTGCACGGCGGTGGTGCCCCAGCCGTCGACCGGCACCCGCAGCCGCCCGGGCGGCGGCAGACCGGCCGCGGCGGCCGTCCAGCCGGCGGCGTCCACCACCAGGGCCGGGCCGGCCACCCGGGCCAGCAGCGGGGCGGCCAGGGTGCGCAGCCGGTGCAGCGCCTCCAGCCGGTGGGCGCGCAGCTCGGTCTCGGCGAGCCGGGCCGCGGTGGCGGTGAGCTGGAGCAGGTACGGGCGGACGCTGCGGGCCGGGCCGCTGAGGTTGATCGCGCCGACCAGCCGGCCGGTGCCCGGGTCGTGGACGGGGGCGGCCACGCAGGTCCAGGAGTGGTGGCTGCGCAGGTAGTGCTCGGCGGAGTGGACCTGCATCGGGCGCTGGGCCCGCAGGGCGACGGCGATCCCGTTGGTGCCGACGCTCTCCTCCGTCCAGCGGGCGCCGGTGAGGAAGCCGATCCGGTCGGCGCTGCGGCGCAGCCCGCGCTCGCCCTCCTGCCAGAGCACGTGGCCCTCGGCGTCGGCGATGGCGAGGATCAGCGGGGTCTGCCCGACCGGCTCCAGCAGGGTGTCGCGCAGCACCGGCATGACGGAGTCCAGGCCGCTCGCGCGGCGCCGCTGCTCGATCTCGGCGGGGCCGAGGTGGACGGCGGCCGCGCCGGCGTCGGGGTCGAGGCCCAGGCGCCGCAGCCGGGCCCAGGAGTCGCCGATCTCGGGGCGGGGGTCGAGCAGGCCGGTGGTGCCGGCCTCGGGGAAGGCGGGCTGGGTCAGTTCGCGGGCGGCGGCGTCGGCGAGGGTGCGGTCGTGGACCTTGGCCAGCTCCGTCGCGGTCGGCGGGGTGCGGCGCTCTGGTCGTCGGGACTGCCGTCCGGTCTGCCGCACTCGCGTTGCTCCTCGCCGCCGTTCGAGGTCGCGCCGGGGCCGACGCGCTGACGAAAGAGTACGGGTGCGGTGGGTTCCTGGGGATGGGGTCTGCCAACTCGGCATACCGGGCCGTACGGGAGTGGACATGCCGGGCCGGGATGGCTACGCCGTGCCCCCGGACGGTCGTGGGGCGCGGTGGCCGGGGGGTGGTTGCGGGGGGCGGGGCGGCGTGCGCGGGTGGGCCGGGACGGGGTGGCTGCCGGGGGTGCGGGTGGGGTGCCGGTGTGGTGCCGGTCGGGCCTGACGGCGGGGTCGTGCGGGTGCCGGGTGCCGGGTGCCGGGTGCCGGGTGCCGGGCCCGGGGTCAGCGTTCCGCGTCGCTGCCGCGCTGGGCCGCCTCGACCGTGTGGTGCAGGTCGGCGGTGGCGTCCAGCGTGGCGGCGGTGCTCAGGGCCAGGCAGGCCGCCAGCGCGAGCGCGACCGCGCGGCGGCGGGTCCCGGCGGCGGCCGGGCGGGGCTGGAGCAGGGCGGCCACCCGGCGGGGGACCGGCCCGGAGTGCGCGGCGGGGACCAGCCGGGGCCGGGCCGGCCAGGGGGAGCGGCCGGCGGCCAGGGCGGCCCGGCCGACCGCGTGGGCCGTCACCGTGCGGTCGCCGACCCGGGCCGCCGCCACCTCGTCGGCCCAGCGCTCCAGGTGGAACCCGAGCGGCGTGCGCAGGGCGCCGAGCGCGGGGTGGAGGTCGGCGGCGTGTTCGGCCAGGGCGAGGAAGACGTGGTGGCGGGCGGCCAGGTGGGCCCGTTCGTGGGCGAGCAGGGCGGCCCGCTCGGGCCCGCTGAGGGCGCGCAGCATGCCGGAGGTGACGACGATCCGGCCGGGTTCGGCGGGCCGACCGGGCAGCGGCAGCCGTCCGGGCAGGGCGAAGGCGTCGGCGCGCTCGTCGTCGAGGACGGCGAGCGGGTGCTCGCCCGGCTGGAGCAGCGCCCGGGCGCGGGCCAGCGCGGCCCGCGGAGTGCGTGCCCGGCGCACGGTGGCGCGTCGAGGGCGCGTGTCCGGATGCCGGTCGTCGGTCGTGGTGGCGGTGGCGGTGGCGGTGGTGGCTTGGGCGGCGGCCGGGGACGCGGCGGGGACGGCGGCGCGGGCCGTGCGCAGCTCCAGCCGGTGGCGGCGGGCCGTGCGGACGGCCCGGGCGGTCAGCACGGCGAGCACCAGCCCGGCCGCGGCCGCGGCCAGGGGTGCTCCGGGGGCGGCGGCGGTGAGCCAGGGCAGCGACAGGTGGCCGAGCGCGGCGACCGGCGGCAGCTGCAGCAGCCCGGCGGCCGCGAGCAGGCCGAGCGAGCAGAGGGTGCCGCCGGCCAGCACGGCGGCCGTGCCGGCCAGGGTCCAGGCGGCGGCCCGGGGCGGCAGGGCCTCGGCGAGGCGGCGGGCGAGCGGAACGGCCAGGAACGGCAGCAGCAGCGGGGCCCAGACGGCGATCAGCACGGGCGGCCCGCCCCGGTGGCGTCCGGGCCGGGCCCGGTGGCGTCGGGGCCGGGACCGGTGCCGGGGTGGCCGTCGCCCAGGAGGGCGCGCAGCAACTGCTCGTCCTCGGCGGAGAGGTCGGAGACGAAGCGGGCCAGCACGGTGGAGCGGTCGGCCTCGCGGCCGAGCTCGGTGTGCATCCGGCGGGCGGCGAGCCCGGCCGGGTCCTGGACGGTCGGGGTGTAGGCGTAGGCGCGGCCGGCGCGGGTGCGCTCCACGGTGCCCTTGTCGTGCAGCCGGGCGAGGATCGTGGCGATGGTGGTGCGGGCGAGGTCCCCGCCGAGCGCCGTCTGGACGTCCTGCGGCGTCATCGGCTGCCCGGCCGCCCAGAGCGCGGCCAGCACCTCGGCCTCCAACTCGCCGGCGGGCCGGCGGGCGGACGGTACGTCGGACATGGCGGCGCTTCCTCCAGGTTTCGTCTACAGTCATGTAGACCGTCTACGTCACTGTAGACGGTCGGGGCGGGTTCCGCTGCGAACCGCCCCCCAACGTACGGGAGGTCCGCCAGCCTTGCTCCAGTTCCCCCCCGATCCGGCCGTCCACCTCGCGGTGAACCCGCTGGACGCGTCCTCGCTGCTGTCCGCCTTCGGCGCGCTCGGGATCGCCGTCGTCCTCTTCGCGGAGACCGGCCTGCTGGTGGGCTTCTTCCTGCCCGGAGACTCGCTGCTGTTCACCGCCGGCCTGCTCTGCGTCCCCGGCGCCACCAAGGGCCCGCAGCTGGAGCTCTACCAGGTGCTTCCCGCGGCCCTGGCCGGGGCGCTGCTCGGCGCACAGGTCGGCTACCTGATCGGCAGGCGCGGCGGCACCGCCCTGCTGCGCCGCTCCAAGCGCCGGAGCCTCCAGGAGGGCGCCCGGCGGGCCGAGGAGCTGCTCGCCAAGTACGGCCACGGCAAGGCGATCGTGCTCGCCCGCTTCATCCCGGTGGTCCGGACGGTGCTCAACCCGCTCTGCGGCGTGCTCGACGTGCCGGTGCGCTCGTTCACCCTCTGGCAGGTGATCGGCGGAGCGGTCTGGACCGTCGGGGTGGTGCTCGCCGGGTACGCGCTCGGATCATCCGTCCCCAGTATCGACCAATATCTGCTACCGATCATCGGTCTGGTAGTAGTTGTCTCCGTGCTCCCCATCGTTCTCGAACTGTTCCGCGCCCGTAAGGCGCGCCGTCACGGAGGTGACGTGTGATGTCCTCCCGGGCCCTGGCCGTGTACGACGGCAGCGGCATCGACGGCGGCCTCTACACCCGGGTCAACGAGTGGGCCCAGGCGGCCCCGCACTGGCTCGACGAACTGATCAGACTGTGGTCCGCGGTCGGACTCGGCCTGTTCGCCGTCTTCATGCTCTACGCCTGGTGGCGGGCGCGCGGCGCCGACTCGGCGGTCATGGCCGGGGTGCTGGCCTCGCCGGTGATCGTCGTCCTCGCGTACGCCGCGAACTCCGCCCTCAAGAGCACTGTCGAGGAGGTCCGGCCCTGCGCCCAGATCCCCGGCAGCGTCTCCCTGGAGGCCTGCCCGGGCACCGGCGACTGGTCGTTCCCCAGCAACCACACGGTCATCGCCTTCGCGGCCGCCACCGCGCTCTGGTTCGTCGACCGGCGGCTCGGCTGGATCGCCGGGCTCTTCGCCGTGCTTATGGGCGCCTCCCGGGTCTGGGTCGGCGTGCACTACCCGCACGACGTGGCCGTCGGCGCACTGGTCGGCGTCCTCGTCGCCCTCGTGCTGGCCGCGCTCGCCCGGCGCTGCGGACCGCTCGTCGACCGGATGCGGGGCGGCGCGCTGCGCCCGTTGCTCGGCCCCGGCGCACTGCCGCTGGTGGCCCGCGGGCACTCACCGTACGAGACGCCGCGGCACTGATTCCGTAACCCGCCCGACCCTTGTTCGGCCGGGGTGGCGGGTAGAGCATGTGAGCCGGGCGTGGGACCCCTCCGCGGGGGCCCCGCCCGGCTCAGTCGTGCCGGGGCGCGGGAGCGCCGGGCGTGCCAGCGGAGGGAGTGCCGATGCCGTACCGACTCGACATCACGCAGGGGGAGTGGCCGGGCGGGTCGCCGCACAAGGGCGTCGAGGGCCTGCTCCAGGAGACCATGGTGCTCACCCTCGCCACCGCCGGGCACGAACACGGCCCGCACGCCAACCTGGCCTTCTTCGCGTACGACGACGACCTCGTCCTCTACTTCGTCAGCGAGCGCTCCACCCGGCACAGCCACCACCTCGCCGAGGAGGCCCGCGCCGCCGCCACCGTCTTCCTGCCGCCACCGGCCTTCGGCGAGCAGCTGCGCGGCCTCCAGCTGACCGGCAGCGCGGGCGAGGCCTGGGGGCGGCAGGCGGAGGCGGCGCTGGCCGCCTACCAGGGGCGCTACCCGGCCTTCGCCCGGGACGAGGCCGTCCGGCGGCAGTTCCTCACCGGCGGCGGCGCGGCGGCGCTGTACCGCTTCCAGGTCGAGGAGCTGACGGCGGTCGACGAGCCCAACTTCGGCCGCCGCAACTACCTCCGCGCCCGGGTCCTGCGGGGCTAGGGGTGTCCTCGGGAGTGTCCGGCGTGGGGGGTGGGGGCGGGCGGCGGCCCCCCCCCGGGGGCCCCCGCGGGGGGGGGGGCGGGGGCGCCCGCCGCGACCGGGGAAGGGGGGATCGGGGGGCGGGGGGGGCGAGGCCGCCCCCCGGGA
>NZ_JBITCO010000026.1:0-113136 GCF_044453265.1 Kitasatospora sp. NPDC051705
CCGGCGCGCGGCCCCCGGGGCGCGGCCCCCCCCCCCCGGGGGCCGGGCCCCCGGGGGGGGCGCCCCCGGGGGCCCCGGGGGGGGGGGGGGCGGGCCCGCCCCCCCCGCCCCCCCCCCGCTCGCGCTTTTCCGGGGGCCCGCCCGCCGGGCCGTGGGAGGATTCGCACCATCAGCCTGACGAAGGAGTGCAGCGAGTGCCCGGCACCAACCTGACCCGCGAGGAGGCCCGCACCCGGGCCGACCTCCTCCACGTGGACGCGTACGACATCGAGCTCGACCTGAGCTCGGCCCGCGAAGGAGGCACCTTCCGGTCCACCACCGTGGTCCGGTTCTCCGCCACGACCCCCGGCGCGGACACGTTCATCGACCTCGTCGCCCCCGGCGTCGAGGAGATCACCCTCAACGGCGCGCAGCTCGATCCGGCGAGCTTCGCCGACAGCCGGATCCCGCTGCCCGACCTGGCGGCCGAGAACGAGCTGCGCGTCGTCGCCACCTGCGCCTACACCAACACCGGCGAGGGCCTGCACCGGTTCGTCGACCCGGTCGACGGCGAGACCTACCTGTACACCCAGTTCGAGGTGCCGGACGCCCGCCGCGTCTTCGCCAACTTCGAGCAGCCCGACCTGAAGGCCGCGTTCACCTTCACCGTGACCGCCCCCGCCGGCTGGGTCGTGGTCTCCAACTCGCCCACCCCCACCCCGGTCGGCGACGGCGACACCCGGGTCTGGAGCTTCGAGCCCACCGGCCGCATCTCCAGCTACATCACCGCGCTGATCGCGGGCCCGTACGTCGGCGTCTTCGACAGCTACGAGAACGGCGACCAGAAGGTGCCGCTCGGCGTCTACTGCCGCCCGTCGCTGCGCGAGTTCCTCGACGCCGACGCCATCTTCGCGGTCACCCGCCAGGGCTTCGACTACTTCCAGGAGAAGTTCGACTTCCCCTACCCGTTCGCGAAGTACGACCAGCTCTTCGTCCCGGAGTTCAACGCCGGCGCGATGGAGAACGCGGGCGCCGTCACCTTCCGCGACCAGTACGTGTTCCGGTCCAAGGTGACCGACGCCGCGTACGAGGCCCGCGCCGCGACGATCCTGCACGAGCTCGCCCACATGTGGTTCGGCAACCTCGTCACCATGGAGTGGTGGAACGACCTCTGGCTCAACGAGTCCTTCGCCACCTACGCCGAGGCCGTCTGCCAGGCCGAGGCGCCCGGCTCCCAGTGGCCGCACTCCTGGACCACCTTCGCCAACCAGATGAAGACCTGGGCGTACCGGCAGGACCAGCTGCCGTCCACCCACCCGATCATGGCCGACATCAACGACCTGGAGGACGTCCAGGTCAACTTCGACGGCATCACCTACGCCAAGGGCGCCTCGGTGCTCAAGCAGCTGGTCGCCTACGTCGGCCAGGACGCCTTCTTCCAGGGCGTCCAGGCGTACTTCAAGCGCCACGCCTGGGGCAACACCCGCCTCCCCGACCTGCTCGGCGCCCTCGAGGAGGCCAGCGGCCGCGACCTGCGGACCTGGTCCGCGGCCTGGCTGGAGACCGCCGGCATCAACGTGCTGCGGCCCTCGATCACGCTGAACACCGACGGCGAGATCGAGTCCTTCGCCGTCCTCCAGGAGGCGCCCGCGCTGCCCGCCGGTGCCAAGGGCGAGGCCGTGCTGCGGCCGCACCGCATCGCCATCGGCCTGTACGAGCTCGCCGACGGTGCGCTGGTGCGCACCGACCGCGTCGAGCTCGACGTCGACGGCCCGCGCACCGAGGTGCCCGAGCTCGTCGGGCGGCACCGCCCGGCCGTCGTCCTGCTGAACGACGACGACCTCTCCTACGCCAAGATCCGGCTCGACGAGGACTCCCTCGCCGTCGTCACGGAGCACCTCGGCGGCTTCACCGACTCCCTGCCGCGCGCGCTGTGCTGGGCCTCCGCCTGGGACATGACCCGCGACGGCGAGCTCGCCGCCCGCGACTACCTCGCGCTCGCCCTCTCCGGCATCGGCCGGGAGAGCGACATCGGCGTCGTGCAGTCCGTGCAGCGGCAGGTCAAGCTCGCCCTCGACGCGTACGCCGACCCGCAGTGGCGCGAGGAGGGCACCGCCCGCTGGGCCGCCGCCGCCGAGGAGCACCTGCGCGCCGCCGAGCCCGGCAGCGACCACCAGCTCGCCTGGGCCCGCACCCTCGCCTCCGTCGCCCGCACCGAGGGGCAGCTCGCCCTGCTCACCGGCCTCCTGGACGGCACCGTCGAGATCAAGGGCCTGGCCGTCGACACCGAGCTGCGGTGGACCCTGCTCACCCGGCTCGCCGCCACCGGGCTCGCCGACGAGGCCCGGATCGCGGAGGAGCTGGAGCGCGACAACACCGCGGCCGGCCAGGAGCACGCCGCCACCTGCCGCGCCGCCCGTCCCACCGCCGAGGCCAAGGCCGAGGCCTGGGCCGCCGTCGTCGAGTCGGACACCCTCACCAACTACGTGCAGGAGGCCGTCATCGCCGGCTTCCACCAGGCCGACCAGCGCGAACTGGTCGCCCCGTACGCGGCCAAGTACTTCGCGGCCGTCAAGGAGGTCTGGGAGACCCGCAGTCACGAGATCTCGCAGCGGATCATCGGCGGGCTCTACCCGGCGCTGCAGGTCACCCAGGACACCCTGGACGC
Organism: Kitasatospora sp. NPDC051705; assembly: GCF_044453265.1. Taxonomy (NCBI): domain Bacteria; kingdom Bacillati; phylum Actinomycetota; class Actinomycetes; order Kitasatosporales; family Streptomycetaceae; genus Kitasatospora; species Kitasatospora sp. NPDC051705. The sequence goes on from NZ_JBITCO010000026.1 coordinate 2,648, forward strand.
GACCGACGCGTGGCTGGCCTCGGCCGAGCCGGCGCCCGCCCTGCGGCGCCAGGTCGTCGAGGCCCGGGCCGGGATCGAGCGCGCGCTCAAGGCGCAGGCCGTCGACACGGCGGCCGGCGGGCGCTGATCCGCGGACGCACAGGAACGCCCGAGGGGGCGCCGGACGGTGTCCGGCGCCCCCTCGGGCGTCGTGCGGTCCTGGTGGACGCGGTGGGTTACTTCTTCTTGGCCTTGCCGTACGGCATGCCGGCGAGCGCGGCGATGATCACGAAGGCGGCGATCGGGAGCAGCACGTACAGACCGATGGTCTGGCCGATGCTCAGGCCGGCACCCGGGTCGTCACCGTCGTCCCGGGTGTAGGCCATGGCGGGCGACGACAGCAGCATCATGAGCGTGACCGTTGCGGAGACCGCGCCGGCTCGCAAAGCGTTCCTCTTGTCCACGTTTCCAACTTACCCGCCGCTTATGCGCCTCCGCGCGTCGGGGTCGGCCCTCCGGGGGGTGGGGGTGCGCGGGGGCGGCTGACGGCGGGGGTGGCCCTGCGGGCGGCGGGGAGGGGGGCACCGGAGAGGACCAGGTTCGACGAGGTCGGCCCTCCGGGGGGCGGGGGGTGCGCGGGGCGGGTGGGGGTGGGGCGGCCCCGGGGTGGGGCCCGGGGGCGCGGGGGGTCAGACGGTGGGGTGGGGGCTGGGCGGGGCCAGCAGGTGGGCGAGCAGGCGGGCGGCGGGGGTGGCGGCCAGGCGGTCGAGGGTGACCGGGCCGCCCGCGCCGTCCGCGACCGGCAGGCGCCAGTTCGGGTACTGGTCCCAGGTGCCGGGCAGGTTCTGCGGGCGCGGGTCGCCGACGAGGTCCGGCAGCCAGACCCCGATCAGCTCCGCCGGGGTGGCGCGCAGGAAGCGGTACAGCGCCGGCATCGACAGCGGCTCGCCCGGTGCGAGCAGCCCCCGGCCGGTCAGCACCGCGCGCCAGTCCGCCAGCTCGGCGGCCGCCTCCTGCTGTTCCTCGCCGAGCGGGCGGGCCAGCAGGCCGAGCCGGTGGCGCAGCTCGACGTGCTCGCCGGAGAGCCGGGCCGCGGTGCTCGGCAGGTCGTGGGTGGTGAGGGTGGCCAGGCAGCCGGGGCGCCAGCGGTCCGGGGCGAGGACCTCGCCGGCCGCCTGCCAGTCCCGTTCGAACCAGAGCACCGACGTGCCGAGGATCCCGCGCGACGCGAGCTCCTCGCGCACGCCCGGCTCCACCGTGCCGAGGTCCTCGCCGATCACCGCCGTCCCGGCCCGGTGCGCCTCCAGGGCCAGCACCCCGAGCATCGCCTCCGCGTCGTAGCGGACGTAGGCGCCCTCGGTCGGCGGGTGCCCGTCCGGCACCCACCAGAGCCGGAACAGGCCCATCACGTGGTCGATCCGGATCGCCCCGGCGTGCCGGGCCGCGGCGCGCAGCAGTTCCGCGTACGGGGCGTAGCCGGCGGCGGCCAGCGCGTCCGGGCGCCAGGGCGGCAGGCCCCAGTCCTGGCCGTGGGCGTTGAAGGCGTCCGGCGGGGCGCCGACCGAGATGCCGCCGGCCAGCACGTCCTGGAGCGCCCAGGCGTCGGCGCCGTCCGGGTGGACGCCGACGGCCAGGTCGTGGATCAGGCCCACCGGCATGCCGGCCTGCCGTGCGGCCCGCTGGGCGGTGTCGAGCTGCTGGTCGACCTGCCAGGCGAGCCAGCGGTGGAACTCGACGCGCTCGGCCAGCTCCTTGGCGGCCCGCTCGACCTGCGGGCCGTCCGGGTGCCGCAGCCCCTTCGGCCAGCCGTGCCAGTCGGCGCCGTGCTCCTCGGCGAGCGCGTTCCACAGCGCGTGCCGGCGCAGCCACTCGCCCTCGCGGCGCTGGTACGCCTCGTAGGCGGCCTGGCGGCCGGCCCCGCGCGGCACCTCGTGCAGCAGTTCGAGGGCCTCGCGCTTGAGCGCCCAGACGGCGTCCCGGTCGATCAGGCCGTCGTGCACCAGCACCTCGTCGCGCAGCCGGGCGGCGCGGCGGCCGAGCTCCTCCGCCTCGGCGCGCTGGCCGGCCGTCAGGTACCCGTACTCGGGGAGCGCCTCGACGCGCAGGTGCACCGGGTCGGCGAAGCGGCGGGAGGAGGGCCGGTAGGGCGAGGGGTCGGCGGGGGCGGTGGGCAGGGCCTGGTGCAGCGGGTTGATCTGGACGAAGGCGGCGCCGAGGCCGGCGCCCGCCCACTGGGCGAGTTCGGCGAGGTCGCCGAGGTCGCCCATGCCCCAGGAGCGGTCGGAGAGGACGGAGTACAGCTGGGCGAGGAAGCCCCAGCCGCGGCCGGGGAGCGCGGGCAGCCGTTCGGGGGCGACGATCAGCGCGGCCTCGGCCTCGCCCTTGCCCGTCCGGGCCTTCAGGGTATGCCGCCCGAGCGGGAGGTCGGCGGGCAGCCAGTGCGCGTGTCCGCGCGGCAGTTCCCAGACGCCGCCGTCCTCCAGTTCGACGTGCAGCCGGGCGTCGGCGGGCACGTCCAGGGCGGTGCGCCGGCCGGCCCGCACCACGACGCACGGCGGCAGCAACCGGGCCCGCTGGGCGGTGCGGTGACGCTCCAGCGCCTCGTGGACCTGCTCCGGAGTGCCGGCCGCCACCCCCAGGGCCGCCAGCACCGCGACCAGCGTCCGCGCCCCCACGGTCAACCCGCCCGGCCCCGGGTGCCGGGTGTCCACCCCGTACGCCTGCGCCAGTGCCACCAGTTCGGCCGGTGGTGGGGGCGCGTCCTGCGCCGGCACCTTCAGCCCGTCGGCTCCGTCACGGTCGAGATAAGCGGCCACTCGCGGCTCCTGCGATGTCTCGGCAACGCCTGGTCAGGACGACCACAGTCCTACCCGCGTGACGCCCCGACCACCCTGTGCGACACGAGTGGGGAGGCGGAACGGGCGACCGGCACGAGGTGCGCGCGAGGGCTTCACCGAATTCTCCAATCAGGACAAACCCGTCATAGCCGTCGGCGACGTTGACACCGGGTTGGCCAGCTGGTGGGGTTGCGGCGACGTGGTCCAGGCCTGGCGAGGAGGCTCCTGTGCAAGCCCGAGTTTCCGTTGCGGCCGGGCGGCGGCTGCGGCAGCAGTTGGAGCAGGCCCCGGCACTGCGCGAGGTGCTCCACCACCCGGCGGCCCTGGCCGCGCGGCGGGCCACGGCCCGGACGTGCCGTCAACTGGCCCCGAAGACCGCGGACCGGCTGATCGCCGACCTCAAGGGCACCGAGCCGCTGCTGGCCTCGGTGCGGGCCGAACGGGCCGGGCGCGCGGCGGGCCGGCCGGGGCGCCGGACCATGCAGATCGCGGCGGGGGTCGCGGCCGCGGCGGTGTTCGGCGGGATGCTCGCCGGGCCGGTGCCGTCGGCGGCGTACGCGGCGGTGCCGGGGCCGGACGTGGTCAGCACCGCGCCGCAGACCCCGCTGGGGAGCATGACGAACCCGCAGGTGTTCCCTCGCCCGCAGGAGCAGACGGTGGCCGGCAAGGCCGTCGCCGTCCCCGACACGGTGGCGCTGGTGACCGCGCCCAAGGCGGACCGCGGCGCCGTCGACGCCGTCCGGGAGGTGCTGGGCGTCGCCGGCGCGACGACCGTGACCTCGCAGGCCGACGCCGGCACGCCGGCCGCCGGATCGCTGGTGGTGTACGTCGGCGGCGCCGCCGAGGACGCCGACGGCGCGGTGGACGGGGTGCTGCACGACCTGGCCGCCGCGGCCGGCACCGCCGTGCCCTCGACCACGGGGATGCCCACCGGCGGCTACGTGCTGTCGGCCGGTCAGCTGCCCGCCCAGGGCGGCGGCACCTACGGCGTGGTCGTGCTCGCCGGCGCCGACGCCACCGGCACCTTCTACGCGGCGCAGAGCCTGCGCCAGCTGCTCGCCGCCGTCCCGGCCGGGCAGGGGCAGGCGGCCGGCGCCGCCGGGCTCGGCCTGCCCGGGATCACGCTGCGGGACTGGCCGACCGGCGCGCCGGTGCGCGGCACCGCGGAAGCCTTCTACGGCAGCCCGTGGACGGCCCAGCAGCGCCTCGACCAGGTCGACTTCCTCGGCCGCTCCAAGCAGAACTTCTACCTCTACGCGCCCGGCGACGACCCGTTCCGGCTCTCCCGCTGGCGCGACCCCTACCCCGCCGCCCGCGCCGACGAGCTGCGCGAACTGGGCTTCCGGGCCCGCCAGAACCACGTCACCCTCGGCTACGCCATCGACCCGGGGCAGTCGCTCTGCTTCAGCTCCGGCAAGGACGTCGACGCGCTGGTCGCCAAGCTGGACGGGCTGCGCAAGCTCGGCTTCACCGCCTTCCAGCTGCAGTTCCTGGACGTCAGCTACGACGAGTGGCACTGCGACGACGACCGCTCCGCCTACGGCACCGGGCCGGCCGCGGCCGCCAAGGCCCAGGCCGCCCTGGTGGCCAAGGTGAACGACCGGCTGATCGCGCGGAACCCGGGGCTGGCCCCGCTGTCCGTGGTGCCCACCGAGTACCACAAGCAGGGCGCCACGCCGTACCGCAAGGCGCTGGCCGCGGCGCTGCCGGGCGGCGTGCAGGTGGCGTGGAGCGGCGTCGGCGTCATCCCGGAGAAGATCACCGGCGCCCAGGCCGCCGAGACCGGCGACCTGTACGGCCACCCGCTGGTCACCATGGACAACTACCCGGTCAACGACGCCAACCCGGACCGGCTCTTCCTCGGCGCCTACACCGGCCGCGAGCCGGAGGTGGCCACCCGCTCCGCGGTGATGCTGACCGGCGCGATGCAGCAGCCCGTCGCCTCCCGGATAGCCCTCGCCACCGCCGGGGACTTCGCCTGGAACCCGACCGGGTACAAGCCGGAGGAGTCCTGGCAGGCCGCGGTGCGCTCGCTGGCCGGGCCGAACGGCACCAGCGCCACGCCCGTCGGGACGGCGCTGTCCGCCGTCACCGCGCTGGCCGGCAACAGCTCCTCCTCGCCGCTGTCCAAGCAGGAGTCCGGCTACCTGACGCCGCTGCTCGACCGGTTCTGGGCCGCCGCCGAGCCCACCTCGGGCGCCGCCCCCGACCTCGCCAAGCTGATAGAGGCCGCCGCGCCGGTGCGGGACGCCTTCACCGCGATGGCCACCGCCCAGCAGACCCTCTCCGGCACCGAGGCCACCGCCCAGCTGGCCGCCGAGGCCGCGCCCTGGCTCGCCCCGCTGCACGACTACGGGCTGGCCGGACAGGCCGCCCTGGACATGCTGCTGGCCCAGCGCGGCGGCGACGGGGCCGCCGCCTGGAAGGCCCGGGTCCAGCTCAACCAGCGGCGCGAACTGCTCGCGCAGAGCCCGGCGACGATCGGTGCGGGCGTGCTCGACCCGTTCCTGGACCGGGCCGTCCGGGCCGCCGACAACTGGGCCGGCGTGGTCGGCGGCGGGGTCACCCCCACCAGCACCATGGGCACCGCGCACGACCACCTGCCCGCGCTGATGACCGACGGCGTGGCCGACACCTTCTACTGGAGCTCCGCTCCCCCGCAGCCCGGCGACGCGGTCGGCGTCGACCTGGGCGGCGGCCGCCCGGTCGGCAGCGTCACCGTGCTGATGGGCTCCTGGGGCAGCGGGCAGGACGGCCGGACCGCCGTCGACGACTACATCCGCGACGGCGTGCTGGAGTACTCCACCGGCGAGGGCGGCTGGAAGCAGCTCGCCGTCGTCCGGAACCAGAAGACCGTCAGCGCCCAGCTGCCGGCCGGCGCCGTCGTCCGGGCCGTGCGGCTGCGCGCCACCGCGGCGCAGAAGACCGCCGTCGCCGTCCGCGAGTTCACCGTCACCGCGCCCGAGGACGCGCCCACCAGCGTGACCGGCGGCCCCGCCGCGCTGCCCGGTTCCTCCGCGGCCGCCGTCCTGGACGGCAACCCGGACACCGCGTACCGCGCGGCCAAGGCACCGACCGCGCAGGACGAGCCGCTCACCGTCGAACTGGGCTCGGCCCGGCCGCTCGACCGGCTCACCGTGCTCACCGACCCGAACGTGCACGCCACCGCCACCGTCGCGGTGCGCCGCCAGGACGGCACCTGGGCCGACATCGGCACCGTGCAGCCCGGCTACAACGAGCTGCAGGCCGGCGGGCAGCTCGCCGACGCGTTCCGGCTCACCTGGAAGCCGGGCGGCGACCCGCCGGTCGTCAACCAGGTCATCCCCTGGTACGCCGACGTCCCGGCGGCCCGGCTCAGCCTGACCGACCCGTCCGTGGACGTGGTGACCGGCGCGGCCGCCCCCGCCCAGGCCCGGGCCACCGTCGAGGCCGGCCGGCCCGAGGGCACCAGCGGCGAGCTGCGCACCGAGGTGCCGGCCGCCGCCAAGGGCCTCACCGTGGCCCCCGCGGGCGGGGTCACCGTGCCCCGCGGCGGCCGGGTGGGCGTGCCGCTGCTGGTCAGCGCCGCCCCGGGCACGCCGTCCGGGACGTACCAGGTGCCGGTGCAGTTCGTGGCCGGCACGACCACCGTCAAGCAGGTGCTCCAGGTGCACGTGGTGCCGCCCACCGGCGGTGCCGACCTGGCGCGCGGCGCCAAGGCCACCTCCTCGGGCGACGAGACGGCGGACTTCCCGGTCGCGTCGGTCGTCGACGGCGACCCGAAGACCCGCTGGTCCTCGCCGGCCAAGGACGACGCCTGGGTGCAGCTGGAGCTGCCGCAGGCGACCAGGCTGGGCGCGGCGGTGCTGCACTGGCAGTCCGCGTACGCCTCCTCGTACAAGATCCAGGTCTCGGCGGACGGCAGCACCTGGACGGACGCGGCGACGGTGGACAACGGCAAGGGCGGCGACGAGACCGTGCGGTTCGACGCGCCCGGCGCCCGGTTCGTGCGCATGCAGGGCGTCTCGCGGGCCACCAAGTACGGCTACTCGCTGTGGGGCGTCGAGCTGTACGCCGTCACCACGCCCGGGCAGCCGCAGCCGCCGGTCACACCGCCGGTCCAGCCGGGCGGCACCCCGGCCACCCCCGCGCCGACCCCGACCCCGACGACGACCCCCAGCGCCCCGGCCGCACCGCCGGCGGCCACCCCGAGCGGTACGACGGCGCCGAAGCCGTAGGGTCGGGCCCCTCCGCCCGGCACCGCGCCCGGCCGCCCGCAACGCGGCGGGCCGCCGCGCTCCCCGGTGGGGGGCGCGGCGGCCCATGAGGCGTACCGACGGTGTGACGGGCAAGCCCTTGTGGAACGGGATCAGGCGGAGAGCGGCTCGGGCTGCTCGCCGCGGCGGACCGGGGCGGGGTGGGCGGCGTGCGCCCGGCCGAGCGGGACGGTGTGGCCGGGCTCGGTATGGTCGAGGTGTTCGTACTCGCCCCACTGCGGGGCGCGCAGTTGGTCGGCTCCGCCGTACGGCTCCAGGTAGGGCCGCCAGCGCGGGTCCTTGATGCCCGTGCCGATGATCCGCCAGGCGAGTCCGCTGGGCGGGGCGGGCTGGCGTTTCATCCGCCAGCCGAGTTCGGTGAGGTGGCGGTCGGCCTTGGTGTGGTTGCAGCGGCGGCAGGCCGCCACCACGTTGTCCCACCGGTGCTGGCCGCCCCGGCTGCGCGGGATGACGTGGTCGACGCTGGTGGCGGCGGCCCCGCAGTAGACGCAGCGGCCGTGGTCGCGGGCGAACAGCGCCCGGCGGGTGAGCGGGACGGGCCCGCAGAACGGGACCCGGACGAAACGGGTCAGACGGACGACGGACGGCGCCGGGAGGGCGCTGGTGGCGCTGTGCAGAGTGACTCCCGTGTCCTCCAGGCTGACCGCCTTGTGGTTGAGGACCAGGATGAGTGCGCGGCGCATCGATACGACGCCGAGTGGCTCGTAGGACGCGTTGAGGACCAGGACATGCGGCACGGATGCCTCCTTGGACGCCTGCGGCGCGTGGCTCGCGCCGGGACGAGCGGTTGGATCGCACAACTGGTGTGTGATCTCCCCCAGTGTCGCCTTACGCCTTCGTACGGCGCCACCACTCCTGTGTAACGGACCTGACCGGAACTGCGGGTGTGGTCTCTGTCATAGCCGGTATGCCCTGGGGAGGGTCGGGTTGCACCCGGGTGCCGCCGGGGTGCCCCCGGGAGCCCTCCCGGAGGACGACTCGGCCGGTCGGAGCAGCCCCGGGCCCCGGCGGCCGGGGGAGCGCACCGGGGCGTTGACGGGGCGTCCGGGCCGTCCGGTACGCCCTCCGGCGTGTCGGGGCGGGTGCCCGGTGGCGGCTAGGCTAAGCCGGACGGTCCGCGGGCCGCGTGCCGCGGCGCGGGCCCGCCACGCCCCCTGCAGGAAGGTCCCGCACGTGTTCCGCTCCGGCGCCACCGGCCCCGCCGACGCGTCCTCGACGCTCACCACCCCGACGCCGGCCCCCAGCCCGACCGCGCCGCAGCTGCCGCAGCTGGACCTGAGAATCCCGACCAGCGCGCAGGAGGTCAGCGACACCACCAAGCAGGCCGCCAGCTGGTTCGACACGCACTGGCAGGGCTGGCTGGCCGGCGGGGTGCGGATCGTCTTCATCGTGCTGCTGGCCCTGGTGCTGCGGGCCGTGGTGCGCAAGCTGATCACCCAGTTGATAGCCAGGATGGCGCGCTCCCACGAGCACCAGGAGGAGAGCCGGCTCGGCGGGCTGCTGGCGAACACCGGGGTGGTGAACCCGGAGCGGCGCCAGCAGCGCTCGGAGGCGATCGGCTCGGTGCTGCGCAGCGTGGCCTCGTTCACGATCCTGGGCACGGCCGCGCTGATGGTGCTGTCCGCGCTGGGCGTGAACCTGGCCCCGCTGCTGGCGAGCGCCGGTGTGGCCGGTGTGGCGATCGGTTTCGGCGCGCGCAACCTGGTGACGGACTTCCTCTCCGGGGTCTTCATGATCATGGAGGACCAGTACGGCGTCGGCGACGAGATCGACACCGGGGTGGCCACCGGCACGGTCCTGGAGGTCGGCCTGCGGGTGACCAAGCTGCGCGGCGCGAACGGCGAGATCTGGTACATCCGCAACGGCGAGGTCAAGCGGATCGCCAACATGAGCCAGGGCTGGTCGACGGCCTCGGTGGACGTCCAGGTCGGGTACAAGGAGGACCTGCTGCGGGTCGAGGACCTGATCCGGGAGGCCGCCGAGTCGCTGTCCAAGGAGGCTCCGTACGACGAGCTGATCTGGGCGCCGGTGTCGATCCTCGGCCTGGAGTCGGTCGCGGCGGACTCGGTGATGGTCCGGATCGAGGCCCGCACGGCGCCGGGCAAGTCGTCGGTGGTCTCCCGGGCGCTGCGCCAGCGCCTCAAGACCGCCTTCGACCAGGCCGGGATCAAGGTCAAGGAGGAGACCCCGACGGCGGCCGCAGCGGCCGCAGCGGCCGCCGCCGCAGTACCCCCGGCCACCGGTGTGGTGATCGCGCCGGCCTCCGAGCCGGCCCCGCCGTCGGCGCTCAGCGATCCGAACTCGGCCCGGTTCAAGGCGGCCGAGGCGATACCGATGCCGAAGTCCGGCGACTAGCGGCACGCCCCCGGCCTCCGACGGCCGGACCGGAGCCCCGAGCCCCGTTCCACCGCACGCGTTCCCCGGCGGTGGGGCGGGGCTCCGTGCTGTCCGGTAACGCTTCGGCATCCTCCGGCCCGCGGGCCATTGACACCCCGCTGACGGGAACCGTACGGTCCTTCCCAAGCGACTGGAAAGTTTCCTAACAGTTCGCGCGAAGCCCCCGCGGGAGCCACCCGGGAGCGCGCCCGACCAGCCGGAAGAGGAGGATTCGCGGGTGACCAAGACCACGGCCAAGGCCCCCCTCGCCGGCACCCCCAGCCTGCTGCGCGCCATCAACGACCGCGCCGCCCTCGAACTGCTGCTGGCGAACGGCCCGCTCTCCCGCACCCAGATCGGCACCCTGACCGGCCTCTCCAAGCCCACCGCCTCCCAGCTGCTGGCCCGGCTGGAGGCCGCCGGGCTGGTCCTGCCGGTCGGCACCACCGCCGGCGGCCCCGGCCCCAACGCGCAGCTGTACCAGGTGAACCCGGCCGCCGCGCACGTCGCCGGCGTCGACGTCACCAACAGCGGGATCCGGGTCGCCGTCGCCGACATCACCGGCACCACGCTCGCCGAGCACACCGTGCCCACCAAGGGCGTGCCCGCCGCCGAGACCGTCGCCACCGTGGCCGCCGCCGTCGCCGCCGCCGTCCGGGCCGCCGGGCTCCCCGAGGACTGCCTGCGCACCGCCGCGATCGGCGTCGGCGGCGCCCCCGACCCCGTCACCGGCAAGCTGCGCTACGCCTCCCACCTGCCCGGCTGGCACTCGCCGCACCTGGTCGAGGAGCTCTCCGCGGCGATCGGCGCGCCGGTGTCGATCGAGAACGACGTGAACCTCGCCGCCGTCGCCGAACAGGCCTCCGGCGCGGCCCGGGGCTCCGAGGACTTCGTCCTGCTCTGGGCCGGCGCGGGCACCGGCGCCGCGATCGTCATCGCCGGCCGGCTGCACCGCGGATTCACCGGCGGCGCCGGGGAGGTCGGCTACATGCCGGTGCCCGGCTCACCGGTCGAGTGGGACGCGCGCCGCCGCAAGTTCGGCGGGTTCCAGGCCCTGGTCGGCGCACCCGCCGTCCGCGCCCTCGCCCGCGAGCACGGACTCGGCGCACCCACCGCCGAGGAGTCGATCGCCAAGGCCCTGGAGACCCCGGGCGCCGGCGACGCGTTCCTCACCGAGCTGGCCGGCCGGCTCGCCGTCGGGCTGACCGTCATCGTCGCCGTCGTCGACCCCCAGCTGGTGGTCCTCTCCGGCGCGGTGCCCAGCGCGGGCGGGGAACGCCTGCGCGCGCTCGTCGAGGACGAGCTCGCCCGGCTCTCCATCGCCCGGCCCGAAGTCCGCAGCAGCGCCCTGCCCGACTCGCCCGTCCTGCTCGGCGCGCTGCAACGCGCTCTGGCCGACGCCCGCGAGGCGGTCTTCACCACCCACTGACACCGCCCACCGACGCCGCCCCCGGACGCCCACCCACCGACGCCTGCGCACCCGTTGCCCCCCGAACGCCCCCCTGCACCCACCTCTCCCCAACCCCCGAACGCGGGACCAGAGGCAATGACGCCTGCCCGCGCACCCCCAGGAGGACCTCGAAGTGCACCCCACCACCTCCCGCAGAGGCCGCCGCACGCTCGCCGCCGTCACCGGCGGTGCCGTCCTGGCCCTGCTCGCCACCGCCTGCACCGGCAGCAACGACGCGGGCGGCAACGACGACTCGGCCAGCGGCAAGGACGTCACCATCACCTTCTGGCACGGCTGGAGCCAGGACAACGAGGTGAAGGCGATCAACGACAACATCGCCGCCTTCGAGAAGGCCCACCCCAACATCCACGTCAAGGCCGTCGGCAACATCGCCGACGACAAGGTCAACCAGGCCCTGCGGGCCGGCGGCGACGACGCGCCCGACGTGGTCTCCTCCTTCACCACCAACAACGTCGGCATGTTCTGTTCGACCAAGGCCTTCGCCGACCTCAAGCCCCTCCTGGCCAAGAGCGGCATCGACGCCGCCAAGACCTTCCCGGCCGCGATGCTCGACTACACGCAGTTCCAGGGCAACCAGTGCTCCCTGCCGCTGCTCGGCGACGCCTTCGGCCTCTACTACAACAAGAAGGCCTTCGCCGCCGCCGGCATCACCGCTCCGCCGAAGACCTTCAGCGAGTTCGCCGACGCGGCCGCCAAGCTGACCGTCGCCGACGGCGACGGCTACAAGCAGCTCGGGTTCATGCCGCTCTACCACGGCTACGAGTCCACCACCGAGCACTTCCTCGGCCAGTACGGCCCGACGTACTTCGACGCCGCGGGCAAGTCCAACATCGCCTCCGACCCCAAGGTCGGCGCGATGCTCACCTGGCAGAAGGGCCTGGTCGACAAGCTCGGCGGCTACGACAAGCTGGAGAAGTACCGCTCCGCCTTCGGCGAGGAGTTCAGCGCCAAGAACCCCTTCCACACCGGCCAGGTCGCGATGGCCATCGACGGCGAGTGGCGCACCGCCTCGCTCGCCGAGAACAAGCCCGACTTCGACTGGGCCACCGCGCCGTTCCCCGTCCCGGACGACCAGGCCGCCACCTACGGCCGCGGCTACCAGACCGGCACCATCATCGGCATCGCCAGCGGCAGCAAGAAGCAGGCCGCCGCCTGGGAGCTGGTCAAGTACCTGACCACCGACACCGACGCGGTCGTCAACTTCGCCAACGCCATCCACAACGTGCCGAGCACCTTCGACGCGCTCAACTCGCCGAAGCTGATCAGCGACCCGAACTTCAAGACCTTCCTGGACATCGCCAAGAACCCCGGCTCGGGCACCACCCCGGCGAGCGTCAACGGCGGCGGCTACATCGTCTCCCTGCAGAACCTCGGGTACGCCCACGAGTCCGGCAAGCAGGCCGACCTCCAGGCCGGCCTGGCCGCCACCGCCAAGGAGATCGACTCGGCCATCGCCCAGGCCAAGTAGCAGCACCGCCCACGGAGCTCCCATGTCACTCGCGCTCGGCACCCGCAAGGGCACCGGCCCCACCGACCCGGCGGCGCCCTCCACGCAGCACCTGCTGCGCCGGAAGCGCCGCCGGGAGGCGGCCCGCACCCTCGCCTTCCTCTCCCCCTGGCTGATCGGCTTCGCGGTCTTCTTCCTCTACCCGCTGATCTCCACCGTCTACTTCTCCTTCACCAAGTACAACGGCTTCGGCGCCCCCACCCCGAACGGCCTGCAGAACTGGGACTACGTCTTCAACGACCTCCCGGCGTTCTGGCAGGGCCTGCGCAACACCCTGTGGCTGGTCGTCGTCATGGTGGGCCTGCGGGTCGCCTTCGGCCTCGGCATCGGACTGCTGATCACCAAGGTCAAGACCGGTGTCGGCTTCTTCCGCACCGCCTTCTACCTGCCCTACCTGGCACCGCCGGTGGCCGCCACCGTCGCCTTCGCCTTCCTGCTCAACCCCGGCACCGGCCCGGTCAACCACTTCCTCGGGGAGCTGGGGCTGCCGCAGCCCGGGTGGTTCGCCGACCCGAACTGGTCCAAGCCCGCGCTCACCATGCTCGCCATGTGGGGCATCGGCGACCTGATGGTCATCTTCATGGCCTCCCTGCTCGACGTCCCCAGGGAGCAGTACGAGGCGGCCGAACTGGACGGTGCCGGCCCCGTCCAGCGGTTCCGGTACGTCACGCTGCCGAACATCTCCCCGATCATCATGTTCGCGGTGGTCACCGGCGTCATCCAGACCATGCAGTACTACACCCAGGCGATCGTCGCCGGGAAGGTCGCCGGCGGCATCGCGGGCAACTCGGGCCAGCAGTTCGAACCCGGGTTCCCGCAGGGCTCCACCTGGACCCTGCCGCAGATGGTCTACAACCTCGGCTTCCAGCGCTTCAACTACGGCGCGGCGTGCGTCGTCGCCCTGGTGCTGTTCGCCATCTCGATGGCCGTCACCTCGGTCCTGCTCCGCCGCAACTCCGGCTTCACGGCGAGCGATGACTAGGGATCGTCAGACAAGCCCCAGCGCTCGCCGGCAGCAATCGACGGACCCGGCGGACCAGTGAGGACCCGATCATGACTCTCAGCTCCACGCTCACCCAGGCGCCCTCCCCGGCCGGCACCCCCCGCGCCCCCGGCACGGCCGCCGCCCGGGCCGCCCGGCGCCGCGCCCTGCTCAACTGGGTCGCCGTGCACTCCCTGGCCATCGCCGCCGCCCTGTTCTTCCTGCTGCCGTTCGTCTTCGCCTTCCTCACCTCGGTGATGACCGACCAGCAGGCGCTCACCACCGACTACTGGCCCACCTCCTGGGAGTGGGGCAACTACGGCAAGGTCTGGGAGACGCCCGGCTTCCTCACCTGGTGGCGCAACACCCTGCTCTACGCCGGCCTCGGCACCCTGCTGACCGTCGTCTCCAGCCTGCCGGTCGCCTACGCGCTCGCCAAGTTCCGCTTCCGCGGCCGCAACCTCGCCCTGATGGCCGTCATCGCCATGATGATGCTCCCGCCGCAGGTCACCGTCATCCCGATGTACCTGTTCTGGGCCAAGCAGCTCGGCCTCGGCGGCTCGCTCTGGCCGCTGGTCATCCCGATGGCCTTCGGCGACGCCTTCTCGATCTTCCTGCTGCGCCAGTTCCTGCTGACCATCCCCAAGGAGTACATCGAGGCCGCCCGGATCGACGGCTGCGGCGACCTGCGCACCCTGCTCAGGGTCGTCCTGCCGATGGCCAGACCGGCCATCGCCGCCGTCGCGCTGTTCCAGTTCTTCTACTGCTGGAACGACTACTTCGGCCCGCAGATCTACGCCAGCAACAACCACGACGCCTGGACCCTCTCCTACGGCCTGGAGTCCTTCAAGGGCGCCCACCACACCAACTGGAACCTCACCATGGCCGCCACCCTGCTGGTGATGGCGCCGGTGATCGTCCTCTTCTTCTTCGCACAGAAGGCCTTCATCGAAGGCGTGACACTGACAGGGGTCAAGGGCTGATGTCCGCACGCAAGTCCGCGCTCAAGCTGGCCATCGTCGGCGGCGGTTCGACGTACACCCCGGAGCTGATCGACGGCTTCGCCCGGCTGCGCGACACCCTCCCGATCGGCGAACTCGTCCTGATCGACCCGGCCGCCGAACGGCTGGAGCTCATCGGCGGCCTCGCCCGGCGGATCTTCGCCAAGGAGGGCCACCGGGCCACCGTCACCACCACCACCGACGTCGGGACGGGCGTCGCCGACGCCGACGCGGTGCTGCTGCAGCTGCGCGTCGGCGGCCAGGCCGCCCGCGACCGGGACGAGACCTGGCCGCTGGAGTGCGGCTGCGTCGGGCAGGAGACCACCGGCGCGGGCGGGCTCGCCAAGGCCCTGCGCACCGTCCCGGTCGTCCTGGACATCGCCGAGGAGGTCCGCCGGACCAACCCGGACGCCTGGATCGTCGACTTCACCAACCCCGTCGGCATCGTCACCCGCGCCCTGCAGGGCGCAGGCCACAAGGCCGTCGGCCTGTGCAACGTCGCCATCGGCTTCCAGCGCAAGTTCGCGGCGCACCTGGGCGTCGCCCCGGAGCTGATCCGGCTGGACCACGTCGGGCTCAACCACCTGACCTGGGAGCGCGGGGTCACCCTGCTCGACGCGCCGGGCGCGGCCGGCGGGCGCGAGGTGCTGCCCGAACTGCTCCGCGGCTTCGGCAAGGAGATCGCCGCGGACCTCCACCTGCCGCAGCCCCTGGTGGAACGCCTCGGCGTCGTCCCCTCGTACTACCTGCGGTACTTCTACCAGCACGACGCGGTCGTCGAGGAACTGCGGGCCCAGGGCTCGCGGGCCGCCCAGGTCGCCGAGATCGAGCGCCGGCTGCTGGAGATGTACGCCGACCCGGCCCTCGACACCAAGCCCGAGCTGCTCGGCCAGCGCGGCGGCGCCTTCTACTCCGAGGCCGCCGTGCAGCTCATCGCCGCCCTGCTGGGCACCGACGGCGGGACGTCCGTCCAGGTCGTCAACACCCGCAACGACGGCGTGCTGCCGTTCCTGCCCGACGACGCCGTCGTCGAGGTGCCCGCCGAGGTCGGCCCCGACGGCGTCCGCCCGCTGCCCCAGCGCCCGCTCGAACCGCTCTACGCCGGCCTCGTCGCCGCCGTCACCGCCTACGAGCACCTCGCCCTCGACGCCGCCCTGCACGGCGGCCGCGACCGGGTCTTCGACGCCCTGCTCGCCCACCCGCTGGTCGGCCAGATCGAACTCGCCGACCGGCTCACCGATCGGCTGCTCGCCCACAACCGCGAGCACCTCGCCTGGGCCTGACGCCCCGGAGACGGCCCGGCCCGCGAGACGAGGGTGTCGCGGGCCGGGCCGGTGCGAGGAGACCGACCACCCCGGCCGGTACACGGCCGGGCACCCCCGGCCGACGACCACGGCCGGGCCACGTACGAGCCGCGGGGACCTGATGACCCACCAGCCCGAACCACTCCTGCCCGGCGTCCTCGCCATCGACGCCGGCAACTCGAAGACCGATGTCGCCCTGATCGGGCTCGACGGCACCGTCCGCGGCACCGCCCGCGGCGGCGGCTTCGCACCCCAGCGGATCGGCGGCGCCGCAGCCGTCGCGGGCCTCGCCCCGCTCGTGCGGGAGGCCGCCGCCGCGGCCGGCCACCCGTCCTGGAACGGCGTCCTCACCAGCCACGTCAGCGCCTGCCTCGCCAACGCCGACCTGCCGGTCGAGGAGGAGGGCCTGCGCAGGGCGCTGGAGGCCCACCCCTGGGGCGCCAGCAACACCGTCGTCAACGACACCTTCGGCCTGCTGCGGGCCGGCACCGACGGCCCGCGCGGCGTCGCCGTGGTCTGCGGCGCCGGCATCAACTGCGTCGGCCTGCTGCCCGACGGCCGCACCGCCCGCTTCCCCGCCCTCGGCGAGCTCACCGGCGACTGGGGCGGCGGCTCCGGCCTCGCCGCCACCAGCATGTGGCACGCCGTGCGCGCCGAGGACGGGCGCGGCGGGCCCACCGCGCTCGCCCCCGCCATCGCCGCGCACTTCGGGCTGCCCAGCGCCGGCGCCGTGGCCGAGGCCGTCCACCTCGGCCAGCTGCCGCCCGACCGGCTGCACGAGATCGTCCGGGTGCTGTTCGCGGTCGCCCGGGACGGGGACGCCGTCGCGCTGGAGCTGATCGACCGGCAGGCCGACGAGATCGTCCGGCTGGCCGTGGTGGCGCTCGGGCGGCTCGACCTGCTCGACAGCCCGGCCCCGGTGGTCCTCGGCGGCGGAGTGCTCGCCTCCCGGCAGCCGCTGCTGCTGGACAACCTGACGGCCCGGCTGGCGCGGGCGGCCCCGCTGGCCCGTCCGCGGGTCGTCGTCGCACCGCCGGTGCTGGGCGCCGCGCTGCTGGGGCTCGACCACCTCGGGGCCGGGGCCGGGGCGCAGGCCCGGGTGCGCGAGGCGTACGAGGTGCCGCGGCCGGTGGCCGAGCCGGTGCGCTGAGGCCGGCCGCGGGCCGGCCCGGGGCGGTGGCCGCCTCCCCGCCTCCTGAGGCGCCCGTCTCCCGAGACCCCCACCCCCTGAGACCCCCGCCCCCGCCGGATCCGCACGTCCGGCGGGGGCGGGAACCACGCCCCGTGCACCGGGCGTGAGACCTGGGTGACGACGTCCGCCCGCCGCTCGGAGACACTAGTGCCATGGCCGTGCACCGAACCCTCCTCGCCGCCCTGTTGACCTGTTCCGCTGCAGCCGCGACCCTCTCCGCCTGCACCCCCGCCGACTCGGCGCCCACCGTGGCCGCCGCCTCGGCCGCCGCCGTCGCGGACGGCGCGTACGACGACGAGGACGACCAAGACGGGGACCTCGGCGGCCCCGAGCCCACCATGGACACCTCCCCCGCGCCGGTCGTCGAGTGCGCCACCCCGACCCCGACCGAACGCCCGGGCCACACCGTCCTGGTGGTCGTCGCCGTGGAGGGCACGGAGGTCGTCGCCCAGCCCGCGCGCTACCTCTGCGACGAGGCCCGCTACGAGGCCTCCGGCGAACCGGCCCGCTACGGCTTCGCGTCGGCGGGGGTCGAGGCCAGCCTGGTGGACCGGCCGAACGTCGACCCGACGAAGCCGGTGCGGCTGGAGGAGGTGCTCGGCCACCTGGAGGAGTGCCTGGGCGAGCGGGACCCGGGGAGCACCGAGGGCTGCTACGGGAACGCGTACGACGTGGTGCTGGACTCGCACGGCCGGATCATGCGGATCGGGGAGATCGCGGAGCAACCGTGACGGGGCGGCGTGCGGTCTCGGTACGGCAGCGGCGCGCGGTCTGCGTCGCGGTCTGCGTCGCGGTCCTGGTGCGGCAGCCCTGACGGGGCGGTGTGGAGCCGCCACGGCGGCTCGGCGAGCGGTCGGCGTGACGGGCGGAGCGGGGTGGTCGCCGGCGGGCCGGTCCGCCGCCCCGTCCAACTGGTAGACACACCTGCCGGATCGCCCGTCCCTCTGATGAGCTGCGACGCATGGGAGACGACCAGGACGGCCGGCAGCGGTGGATCGTGCTCGCCGTCGGCATGGTCGCGATGATCTCCGGCTGCGCGTTCCAGTTCGGCCTGCCCTACCTGATCCCCGCCCTGCGCGACGAGGGCCTCTCCCTGTCGCAGGCCGGGCTGCTGGCCGCCTGCCCGACCGCCGGGCTGGTCCTGACGCTCACCGCCTGGGGCGCGGCCGCGGACCGGTGGGGCGAGCGGTGGGTCCTGGCCTCCGGCCTCGGCCTCGGCGGGCTGGTGCTGCTGGCCGCGACGACGGTGCACGGGACGGTCGCCCTCGGCGCGTGCTTCCTGCTGGCGGGCGCGGCCGGGGCCTCCGCCCACGCGTCGAGCGGGCGGCTGATCCTCGGCTGGTTCCCGGCCCGGCAGCGCGGCCTCGCGATGGGCCTGCGGCAGACCTCGCTGCCGCTGGGCGTCGCGCTGGCCGCCCTGCTGCTGCCGCCGCTGGCCGCGCACGGACGGGCCACGGCGCTCGCGGTCCTCGGGGCGCTGAGCACGGCCTCGGCGCTGCTGGTCGCGGCGGTGGTCCGCGATCCCGCACGGCCCGGACCGGGCGCCGGCGGCCGGGCGGCCAATCCGTACCGCACCCCGGTCCTGTGGAGGCTGCACGGGGCGGCCACGCTGCTGGTGGTGCCTCAGTTCACCGTGTCGGTCTTCGCCCTGGTCTTCCTGGTCGACGAACGCGGCTGGTCCCCGTCGACGGCCGGTCCGCTGCTGGCCGGCGTGCAGGTGGCCGGGGCGGGCGCACGGCTCGCGGCCGGGCGGTGGTCCGACCTGGCCGGCAGCCGCACCGGCCCGATGCGGCGGCTGGCGCTCACCGCGGCGGCCGTCCTGGCCGCACTCGCCACCGGGGCGCTCGCGCACTCGGCGGCCGCCACGGCGGCGCTGATGGCCGCCGGGGTGCTGACGGTCTCGACCAACGGACTGTCCTTCACCGCCGTCGCCGAGTACGCGGGCGGCGCCTGGGCGGGCCGGGCGCTCGGGGTGCACACCACCGTGCAGAACGCCGTCGCGGCCGGGGTGGCGCCGACGGCCGGCGCGCTGATCGGGGCCGCGGGGTACGGCTGGGCGTACGGGCTGGCGGCGGTGTTCCCGCTGCTCGCGGTGGCGGTGCTGCCCGGGGCCGGCGGGCGGGGCGGCGAGGCCAGGCCGAGCGGGCCGGACTGCTGACGATCGGGTGGCCGGACGTCAGCCGTCAGACGTCCGCCGTACGCCGTACGCCGTACGCCGTCAGCCGAGGCCGATGCGGGCGGCGAGCGCGGCGGGTGCCGGGTACGGCCGCTCGGGCGGCAGCAGGCGCTGGGCCCTCGCCGACTGCCCGGTGCGGACCAGCGCGGCGATCCGGTGCACCCGTGGCGTGAGGTCGGTGATGCCGGTGACCCACTCCTCGGCGAAGGTGCGGATCAGCGAGCGGCCGACGCCCACCTGGATGCTGTAGTGGTTGAGAGCGGCCCCGCGCAGCGTCCGCTCCGGATCCCACTGCACGTGCACCTCGGCGCGCCCGAGTCCGGCCGGGTCCGCGGTGGTCGGCACCGCCCGGGCGAGCGCCTCCTCCCAGCCCTCGCGGGTGATCCGGACGGCCAGCACCCGGGTCTGGCCCGGCTTCTGCGCCCAGTTGCTGCGGTGCATCAGCCAGCGGAACGACGGCTTGATCCAGGTCATCCGCCCGAAGGAGAACGGCGGTACGAAGCGCCCGGCAGCCAGCGCCGGTTCGGCGACGGCGGGCGCGTACGCCTGGTACAGCACGATCGTCCGGTCGTCGAAGTCGGCGCGGATCTCGCGCAGCGCGGTCATCGGTTCCTGTCCCCCTCGCCCCCGTGCGGGTGGATCGCAGGCTGCCAGCGGGGCGGGCGCCGCCGCAACGGGATTTGCCGCCGGGGCGCCGGGGCCGGCGTCGGGGGTCCCTTCGCGGCGGCGGGGTCCGGGCCGCGGACGGGGGCGCAGGCCGGGCAAGGAAGGGCCCGAACGTACGCCGGGGCAGGGCCAGGGTCGGGCGCAGGCCCGGGACGGGGGCAGCGCCGTGCGGCGTCCCCGGCCCCGGGCCGGCGTCGTCAGACGGTCACGACGGCCGCCTTGGCCCGGAAGGCGGCGAGGGTGGCGGTGGGCACGCCGCAGGCGGGGAGGAAGGCTTCGGCGCCCCCGTGACGGGTGCGGACGCGGTCGAGGAAGACGGCCATCGCCTCGGCCGGGGCCTCCAGCAGCGGTGCGGGGATGGCGAGTTCACGGCCGGCCGAGTCGGTGACGCGGGCCTTCCGGTCGTTGAGCGCGGTGCGGTGGCGTTCGGCGAGGCCGGCGAAGATCTGCGGGAGGGCGTCGGCGGTGCGGGCGTAGTCGGCCACGATCCGCTCGGCGGGCACGCCGAGGAGGTCCAGCAGCAGGGCGGTCAGCAGGCCGGTGCGGTCCTTGCCGGCGGCGCAGTGGAGCAGGACGGCGCCCGGGCGGGCGGCGGCCTCGACGGCGGCGGCGACGGCCCCGGGGGCGGACTCGGCGAGGAGCACGTACCAGTCGCCGAGGTCGGCGGCGGTGGCCATGGTGCGCATCCGCTCGGTGAGGCCGTCGGTGGCGGGGTTCACCGGGGCGGCGACGACGGCTATCCCGGCGGCCTCGGCGGCGGCCCAGTCGGCGGGGTCGGTCTCGCGGGTGTCGCGCAGGTCGACGACGGTGCGGATGTCGCAGCCGCGCAGCTGGGCGACGGTGGCCTCGTCGGCGGCCGGGAAGGGCTGCGCGGAGCGGAACAGCACCCCGGGGCGGATCCGCCGGCCGTCGGGGTCGCTGAGGACGGCGGGGTCGCGGAAGTTGACCAGGGACATGCGCGGGCCTTTCGGGTGGAGCCGGACGAGGGAAGAGCAGGACATCTAGACGTCTAGATGTCTAGCCCCTCCCCGGGGTGCCGGGCAAGCCGACGCGGACCGCGACACCCCTCCATCCCACTCCCGCGCACGAGTCCCGTCGAACGGAGGGAGGCTTCGTAGGATCGGGCGTATGGCGACGAACCCTCCCGATACCCCGCTCTACCGCCGGCTGGCCCGGCGCCTCCAGGAGCGGATCGACGCCGGCACCTACCCGGCCGGCGCCCGGCTGCCGAGCGAGCCCGAGCTGAGCACCGAGTTCGGGGTGAACCGGCTGACCGTCCGGCAGGCGGTCGCGGAGCTGGAGCGCGCCGCCGTGGTGGAGATCCGGCGGGGCGTGGGCACCTTCGTCCGCCCGCCCGCCGTCCGCGTGTCGATCGCGGTCGACCCGCGCAGCCAGCGGTTCGACCTGGGCAGCGTGCACACCGCGCTGCCCGACGCGCCGGGCGGCGACGGCGAGTTCGTGCTGGGCGCCCCGCCGGTGGCCGGCTCGGCGGAGGACGAGGAGGCAGCCCGGCAGCTGGGGCGCGGCACTGCCGAACTGTCCCGGGTGGACACCGTCATCCGCCTCGGCGGGCGGCCCCGCGCCGCGTGCAGCTACTGGGTGCCGTTCGGCCCGCTCCCGGCCGACCTGGTGCGCCCCGGACGGCCCGGGAACCTCGTGCTGGACCTCGCCCGGGCCGCCGGGGTGAAGCTGGAGTACGACTGGCGGGCCTTCGGGGCGGTCGGCGCGGACCTCACCGACGCCGAGCTGCTGGGCGTCCCGCCGGGCACCGCCCTGCTGGTCCGCGAGGGCGTCAGCTGCACCCCGGACGGCGCGCCGGCGCTCTACGTACGGCGGCGGATCGACGGCAGCAGCGCCCGTTTCGTGCTGCACTTCCGCGAGCCCTGACGGAGGCGGTGGCGGGAGCGGTGAGGCGGGGCCCCGAGCGGGGGTCGGGGCGGCGGGGTCCGCGGGAACGGCGGGGTCGGGGTGGCGGGGTCCGCGGGAGCGACGGGTTCGGGGTGGCGGGGTCCGCGGGAACGGCGGGGTCGGGAACGGCGGCGCGTCCGCTCTCCGGCACGTCCGTCGGCCCTGGCCGCGGCTCCGGCGGCAGCAGACCGGGAGCCCACCCCGCAACGGTTCGGGCCGTATGGATCCTGCTAGGGTTCCGCGCCGGATCATGCCGGATCATCAGGTGTCACGGGGGGCGAAGCACGGCGATGTCCGAAGGGATGGCGCACGACGTACCGGCCGAACTGGCCGAGGTGTACCTCACACTGCTGGCCGACGTCTCCCGCACCGGGAGACTGCTGCGCCGCGACGAGTTGGACCGCCTGCGCGCACTGGGCGAGCACAGCGCCGAGGCCGGGTACGGGCTGCGCGAGCTGGTCTCGCACTGCCTGTCGGCCACCCGGCGGGCCTGGCAGACGCTGCCGGGCATCACCGCCGCGAGCGCCGTCGGCGAGCTGCGGCGGATGGGCGACGCCGTGCTGACCGCCGCCGACGCCGCGCTCGCCGCACTCGGCGAGGGGCACGAGCGCGCACAGCGCATGGCGGTCCGCCAGGAGGAGGCGGCCCGGCGGGAGTTCATCGACGACCTGCTGTACGGCCGGGCGGACCTCGGCCTGCTGGCCGAGCGCGCGGAGCGGTTCGGGCTGCGGCTCGCGGGCGCCTACACGGTGGCCGTCGCGGTGGGCGACCAGCCGTTCGCCGACGTCCACCCGCTCGTCAACCGGGTGGAACGGGAACTGGTGGGGCGGTTCGGCGAACGGGACGTCCTGCTGGCCAGCAAGGACGGCCGGCTGGTGTGCATCGCCCCGGACTCCGAGCGGGCCGTGCTGGAGGCGTTCGCGGACCTGACGCTGCGCCCCGGCCCCGGCTACCGCCCGGTGCTGCGGGTGGCGACCGGGCGCCGGCACTCGGGGGCGAGCGGGGTCCTGCGCAGCTACGAGGAGGCCCTGGACGCACTGGACTACGCGAGCCGGCTGGACCTCCCGGCACGCCAACTGAAGGCCGAGGAACTGCTGGTGTTCCCAGTGCTGATGCGCGACCGGGCCGCGATGGCCGACCTGGTGCGCAGCGTGCTGGGCCCGCTGAGCGAGGCACGGGGCGGCGCCCGTCCGCTGCTGGAGACCATCGCGGTGCAGGCGGAGGCGGCGTACGTGAACGCGGAGGCGGCCCGCCGGCTGGGACTGAGCGTGCGCACGCTCGGCTACCGGCTGGAACGGATCAAGGCGCTCACCGGGTACGACCCGTCGGACGCGCTGCAGCGCTTCACCCTGGAGACGGCGGCGATGGGGGCCCGGCTTCTCAACTGGCCGGAGGAGCCGCTGTAGCGGGGGCGGCACGGCGGGAACGCGGGGCCGGCGGGCCTCGGGGGCGTCCGCGGCGCGGGGCGGCGGGACCGGGTCGCTGTCGCGGTTCTGCAGCCGTCCTGTTGCCGGGCCGTTCCGGTGGCGGGCGGAACGCTCGTTCCAGGGTGTCAACAGGCCGTAAAGATTGCCGGGTCCTGGCAATGTGCGGACGGCCCGTCCGCTGTCACGATCTCCGTGGCGCCGAGGTGCGGCGCCGTCGGAGAGGTGGGGGGCGTGGCCGGGACGGGGGACTTCTTCGCGGCCGCGCTGGCCTTCCCGACGGCGCTGTTCAGCTTCGCGCTGGTGGTGGTCGTCGGCTACTGGCTGCTGATGCTGCTCGGCGGGCTGGGCTTCCACGCCCCGCACGCGGGGCACGGCAGCGGACACCTCGACGCCGGACACCACCTGGGGGCCGGTCACCACCTCGGGGCCGGTCATGGCGGGCACCTCGGGGCCGGTCATGGCGGGCACGGTGGCGGGGGGCACGCGGCCCACGGGGGGAACGGGGGGCGTGCCGCGCCCGGGGGGAGCGCGGCGCACGGGGGGAACGGGGGCTCCGGCGAGCGGGGCGGACACGACGGCGAGGGTCGCGGCGCCCATCACCACGGGGGTGTGCTGGGCGCGCTGGGCCTCGGCGGGGTGCCGGTGACGGTGGCGGTCTCGCTGCTGGTCGCGCTCGCCTGGTTCGTCAGCCTCGCCGGCACCGTCCTCACCTCGGGGGCGCCGGCCCGCGGCGGCGTGTTCGCCGTGGCGCTGGTCGCCTCGTGGGCGGGCACGCGGCTGCTCGTCCGGCCGCTGTCCCGGCTGTTCCCCGAGGACCGCCCGGTGACCCGGGGGGACTTCGTCGGCCGCGTCTGCGTGGTCCGGACCGGCCGGGTGACGACCGGCTTCGGACAGGCCGAGGTGACCGCCTGGGACGGCTCCACCGCGACCGTCCAGGTCCGGACGCTCGGCGACGAGCCCGGGCTGACGGCCGGCCGCACCGCGCTGATCTTCGACTACGACACCGACGGCGAGCACTTCCTGGTGGCGCCGTTCGACCCGGACCTCCCCGACGGGTAGAGCTCCCGGGCTCCCGGGCTCCCGGCCTGCGCGGGCGGGCAGGAGGGCCGGTGCACCGCCCCCCCCCGGACCGGCCGCCCCCGGACCGCCCGTGCCCCCGTGCCGTTCCGGCCGGCGCCTCCCACCACCCGCACCGCCCGACCACACCGCCCCACCGACCACCTCTCACCTTCGCACCATCTCGTCAAAGGACTCCGTGATGGACACCATCGCCGTGGGTTTCGGCGTTCTCGTCGCCGTCGTCCTGCTCATCGTGCTCGCCCTGCTGCTGTTCGTGGGACGCCTGTTCCAGAAGGTCGAGCAGGGCAAGGCACTGATCGTCTCCCGGACGAAGAAGGTGGACGTCACGTTCACCGGCGCGATCGTCCTGCCGATCCTGCACAAGGCCGAACTGATGGACATCACCGCCAAGACGGTCGAGATCCACCGGGCCGGCCGGGACGGGCTGATCTGCCGGGACAACATCCGGGCCGACATCCGGATCTCGTTCTTCGTGCGCGTCAACAAGACCGTCGAGGACGTCGTCAAGGTCGCGCAGTCGATCGGCACCGTCCGGGCGAGCGACCCGGCCGCCATCCAGGACTTCTTCGCCGCCAAGTTCGCCGAGGCCCTGAAGACCGTCGGCAAGCAACTGGACTTCACCGACCTCTACACCCACCGGCACGAGTTCCGGGACCAGATCATCGCGGTCATCGGCACCGACCTCAACGGCTACACCCTCGAGGACGCGGCCATCGACCACCTCGAGCAGACCCCGATGAGCCAGCTGGACGCCGACAACATCCTGGACGCCCAGGGCATCCGCAAGATCACCGAGCTGACCGCGATCGAGCACGTGCGCACCAACGAGTACCAGCGCACCGAGGAGAAGGAGATCACCCGGCAGAACGTGGACGCCCGGGAGACCGTCCTGGAACTCGAACGCCGCCAGGCCGACGCCGAGATCCGCCAGCGCCGCGAGATCGAGACGCTGCGGGCCAAGGAGGACGCGGTGATCGCCCGGGTGCAGGAGGAGGAGCGGCTGAACGCCCAGACCGCGTTCCTGCGCACCGAGGAGCTGCTCGGCGTGCAGCGGGAGAACCAGGCCCGCGAGGTCGCGGTGGCGCAGAAGAACCGCGAGCGGGTGATCGCCGTGGAGAACGAGCGGATCGAGAAGGACCGCCTGCTGGAGGTCATCGGCCGCGACCGGGAGACCGAACTCGCCTCGATGGCCAAGCAGAAGGAGGTCGAGTCCCGCCGGCGGGAGGTCGCCGACGTGGTCCGCGAGCGGGTCGCGGTGGAGCGGACCGTCGCCGAGCAGGAGGAGGCCGTCAAGACGCTGCGCGCCACCGAGGAGGCGGAGCGCGTGCGCAAGGCCGTGGTCATCCAGGCCGAGGCGGAGGCGCAGGAGCGGCTCGTCAAGGACATCAAGGCCGCCGAGGCCGCCGAGCAGGCCGCCTCGCACAAGGCCCGCGAGGCCCTGGTGATGGCCGAGGCCCGTCAGCAGGCCGCCGAACTGGACGCGACCGCCAAGATCCGGATGGCCGAGGGCATCCGGGCGGAGGCCGCCGCCGAGGGTCTGGCCCAGGTGCAGGTGCGCGAGCAGGAGGCCGCCGCGGTGGAGAAGGTCGGCCGCGCCGAGGCCGTCGTCCAGACCGAGAAGGCGAAGGCCGCCGCCCTGGAGGTCGGCGCCAGGCTGAAGGCGGAGGCCGAGGGCCTGACCGAGAAGGCCGCGGCGATGGCCAAGCTCGACGAGGCCTCGCGCGGGCACGAGGAGTACCGGCTGCGGCTCGCGGCCGAGAAGGACGTCCGGCTGGCCGGGCTCGACGCCCAGCGGCAGATCGCCGAGGCCCAGGCGGCGCTGGTCGCGGCCGGCCTCGAGAAGGCCAAGATCGACATCGTGGGCGGGGACGGGGTGTTCTTCGACCGCCTGGTGCAGTCGGTGACGGCCGCCAAGAGCGTCGACGCCTTCGTCGGCCACTCGCAGACCGCCCAGGCGCTCGCCGCCCCCTGGCTGGACGGCAGCGCCAGCTTCACCGAGGACCTGACCAGGGTGCTCTCCTCGGTCTCCACCGCGGACGTGCAGAACCTGACGGTGTCCGCGCTGCTGATGCGCATGATCGGCTCGGGCGGCGGCGAGCAGGCCGGACAGCTGCGCCAGCTGCTGTCCACCGCTCAGAAGCTCGGCCTCGCCGAGACCCCGGTCGGGTCGCTGGCGGCGGTCAACGGCAGCAGGTGAACCACCGGTGCGGGGGGGTGCGGCCGGCGACGGACGGCCGCACCGCACCCCACCCGCGCCGGCACCGGCACCGGCACCAGCACCAGCACCAGCACCGCTTCGCGCGGCACCCGCACCCGCACCCGCACCCGCACGCACCGCACGTACCGCACCATCGCGACGCACGAGACCGAGGAACTGACGTGGACCCCCTCGACGCCCGGCCGGACGCCGGCACCTACGAGGTCCTGCGCGGCCGGCTCGCCCGGTCTGCCGCCGAACTCGCCGACCGGGCCCAGGCGTTGAACGCCCGCCGGGTGGCGGAGTTCGGCGGCGGCCTGCTCCGGCTCACCGGCACCGGCCGCCTCACCACCGAGCGGGAGCGCCTCCCGCAGGACCTCACCGCCACCGGCGGGCTGCTGCTGCTCGGCACCCGGCCGGGCGGCGGCTCCCCCGACCCTGCGCCCGGCTCCCCGGCGTCCCCCGGCTCCCCGGCGTCCCCCGGGTCCCCGGTTTCCGCCGCATCGCCGTCCGACGCGGAGAGCCCCGCGGGCACCGTTGGGCCGGGCGGCACGGCCGGCGGCCTCGCCGACGTCCTCAGCCTCCACCACCCCGACCTCACCCCCGCCCGCGTCGAGGGCACCCTGCTGGACGACCCGCGCCTGCGCCAGGACCTCGCCGACCTGCGCCGCTACTTCCGCGACGCCCGGCTGGAACGGCTCCGCCCGGTCGGCGGCCGGCTGCTCGCCGTCTTCCGCACCGGCCCCGCCGCGAGCGACGTCCGGGCCCTGCGCTGGCAGCTCGCCGACCACGGCTGGCCCGTCTACCAGGACGGCCGCGGCGAACGCGACCACACCCCCGCCGACGGACAACAGCTCGCCTGGACCGCCCTCACCCGCGACGACCAGCTGCCCGGCGCCCCCGGCAGCCCGCCCCGCGCCGACCTCGGCGGCGATCTGCGGATCGGCGTCGACGGCGGCCGGCTGACCCTCGGCACCCCCGACGGCCGGGACCTGCACCACGAGCCGCTCACGGAGACCCTGCAGACCCTCGCCGACGCGCAGATCGCCCACACCCGGCTCGGCCCCCTGCTGCTGGTGCGCGTGCGCCCCTACCAGGAGCACACCGTCCGGCACCTCGTCTGCCACCTGCCCACCGGCCGGATCACCCGCATCGACGCGCTCGGCCAGGCCTGCCTGCGGCTGCCCGCCGACCAGGGCGTCGCCTTCCCCGGCGGCCACCACCTCGCCGACGGCACCGTCCGCACCTTCGACCAGCCCGTCGACGGCCTGGCCTACGAACGCACCCTCGTCTCGCCCAACGGCGAGGACGTGCTGTACGAGTTCCGCTCCCCCGCCGACGGCCGCACCCTGCTCCAGCCGTACAACAGCGTCCGCCAGGACACCGCCGCCCCCCTGCCCTGCCAGGGGTACGCGCTGCTCCCCGACGGCACCCTGATCGCGCTGCGACCGGCCGAGGGCGGCCCCACCCGGCTGCACCCCGTCCAGCTGTGGCAGACCCCGTTCACCAGCGAGCAGTACGCCGCCGCCCAGCCGCCCGGCACCGGGCCGCTCGCCCGCATCGGCAACGCCGACCTCGTCCGCGGCCTCGCCGACTGCCTCTCGCTGGCCCGGCTGGCCGCCGCCGGCGCCGACACCCCCGCCGGGCACCAGGCCGTCCTCGCCGCCTGCACCCGCACCGCCGACCGGCACCACTGGCTCGGCCAGCCCGGCCTCGGCGACCTCGCCGCGCCGCTCGCCGAGATCCGCGACACCGCCCGGCAGGTCATCGCCGAGTACGAGGCCGTCGCCGAACTCACCGCGCACGCCGCCCGGCAGACCGACGAGTGCGCCGAACACGTCGAGGGCCTGCTGCGCACCGCCCGCGGCGAGACCCTCGCCGACGCCACCGAATGGGTCGACCGGCTCGCCGGGCTGCGCCGTGCCCAGGGCCGGGTCGAGGCCCTGCGCGACCAGCCCCGCACCGACCCCGACCGGATCGACGCGCTCGCCGCCCACCTCGCCGAAGGCCTGGCCGAAGCCGCCGCCCGCGCCGTCGACCGGCTCGCCGAACCCGACGCCTTCGCCCCGCACCGGCGGCGCGCCGACGAACTCGCCGACCGGTGCGCCGTCATCGCCACCGCCGCCGAGGCCGACCCGCTGGCCGCGCGGCTCACGGAACAGGGCGAGACGCTGCAGACCGTCTCGGAACTCGTCGGCACCCTCGACCTGGCCGACGCCACCACCCGCACCGCCATCCTCGACCGGCTCGCCGACGTCCTCGGCCTGCTCAACCGCGCCCGCGCCACCCTCACCGTCCGCCGCCGCGAACTGCGCACCCGCGAGGCCGCCGCCGAGTTCGCCGCCGAAACCGCCCTGCTCGCCCAGGCCACCACCGCCGCGCTCGCCGCCGCCGACACCCCCGAGGACTGCGACGACCAGCTCGGCCGGCTCCTGCTGCGGATCGAGCAGCTGGAGACCCGCTTCGCCGACGCCGACCCCGCCCTGGGCGAACAGCTCACCGAGCGGCGCACCGCCGTCCACGACGCCCTCACCGCCCGCCGCCAGCACCTGCTCGACGAACGGGCCCGCCGCGCCGACCGGCTCGCCGCCTCCGCCGAGCGCGTCCTCGACACCCTGCACCGCCGGCTGTCCGCCCTGGACGCTCCCGCCGAGATCGACGCGGCCCTCGCCGCCGATCCGACCGCCGTCAAACTCCGCTACCTCGCCGCCCAGTTGACCGCGCTCGGCGACCGCGTCCGGGCCGAGGAGCTGACCGGACGGCTGCGCGCCGCCCGCAGCCGCGCCCACCGCGCGCTGCGCGACCGGGCCGAACTCGCCGGCGACGGCCCCGGCACCCTGCGGCTGGGCCGCCACCTGTTCGCCGTCACCACCCACCGACCCGAACTCACCCTCGTCCCCTGGCGCGGCCGCCCCGCCTTCACCCTCACCGGCACCGACTACCGCTCCCCCGTCACCGACCCCGCCTTCGCCGCCACCGAGCGGTACTGGGACCGGCCGCTGCCCTCCGAGACGCCCGCGCTCTACCGGGCCGAGTACCTCGCCGCGAGCCTGCTGCTGGCGGCCGAGGCGGGTGGGGCCGGTGGGGCGGGCGGGCTCGGCGGCCCTGGTGCGCTGGACGGGTCGGGCGGGTCGGGCGGGTCGGGCGTGTTGGGCGGGCTCGACGGGCCGAAGGGCCTGGGCGGGTCGGGCGGGCCGAACGGGCTGGACGCGCTCCGGGCGGAGGGCGACCTGCTGGAGGTGGTCCGCCGCGCCGTCGAACGGCGGCCCGACGAGGGCTACCAGCGCGGCGTGCACGACCACGACGCGGCGCTGCTGCTGCGCACCCTGCTGGAACTCCACGCCGAGGCGGGCCTGTTGCGCCACCCGGCGGCCGCCCGGGCAGCCGCGCAGCTGTACTGGGCGCACGGAGCCGACCAGCGGCAGCGACTGGTGTGGCACACGCGGGCCCGGTCGCTCGGCCTCGCCCGCCAGGCCTTCGGCGCCGTCCCGGCCCTGGACGCGCTCGCCGCCGAACTCGACTCCGCCGTAGCCGACTTCGCGGCCGAGGTGCTGCCCGGGGCCCGCCCCGGCGGCCAGCCCGCGGGCGGCGCTGGCGACCCAGCCGGTGCCGGCCCCTATCTGGTGGCCGAACTCGCCTCCGCAGAACCGGCGTTCGCGCTATCGCCCGGGGCGTCCGCCCTGCTCGACAAGTTCCGCGCCGCAGCCGAGTCGGCCGGCCTCACCGAGGCCCTCGCCGCCCTCCCCGACGAGCCCGAGCTCCTCCCCGCCCGTCGCCAACTCGCCCGGGCCTGGCTGGATTCCGGCAGCGCCGACGCCGACCCGGCCGACCTCGCCGAGGCCACCGCCGTCCTCCTCTGCCCCGACCTGCCGCGCCGCCCCGCCGACGGCGCCGTCACCGCCCGGCCCACCGGACTCCTCGGCGACCACCCCCGCGTCAGCGCCGGCGCCCTCGACCTCCGTCTCGACGAACTCCTCGCCCGGGTGGCCGAGTTCGAGCGGGACGACGCCCCCGGGTACCGCGCCTACCAACGCCTGCGCGGCGATCTGCTCGCCACCGAGCACGCCCGGCTACGGCTCGACCAGTACCGCCCGGCCCCGCTCGACGGCTTCGTCCGCAACCGGCTCATCGACGAGGTCTACCTGCCGCTGGTCGGCGACAACCTCGCCAAGCAGCTCGGCACCGCGACCGGGGGCCCCGTCGACCGCAGCGGCCTGCTCCTCCTGGTCTCCCCGCCCGGCTACGGCAAGACCACCCTCGTCGAGTACCTCGCCGAACGGCTCGGCCTGCTGCTGGTCACCGTCAGCGGCCCCGCACTCGGCCACCGGGTCACCTCCCTCGACCCCGCCGAGGCCCCCGACGCCACCTCCCGGCGCGAGCTCGAGAAGCTCAACTTCGCCCTCCACGCGGGCAGCAACGTGCTGCTCTACGTCGACGACGTCCAGCACACCTCGCCCGAGTTCCTGCAGCGCTTCATCCCGCTCTGCGACGCCCAGCGCAGGATCGACGGCGTCTGGGACGGCGAGGCCCGCGAGTGGGACCTGCGCGGCAAGCGCTTCGCCGTCGTCATGGCCGCCAACCCGTACACCGAGTCCGGCCGGCTCTTCCGACTGCCCGACATGCTCGCCAACCGCGCCGACGTCTGGAACCTCGGCGACGTCATCGCCGGGCGCGACGACCTCTTCGCCCTCAGCTTCGTCGAGAACGCCCTCCCCGCCAACCCCCACCTCGCCCCGCTCGCCACCGCCGACCGCGCCGACCTCGACACCCTGCTCGCCCGCGCGGCCGGCACCCCCGGCGCCTCCCCCGGCACCCTCACCGGCTCCTGGCCCGCCGCCGAGGTCGAACGGATGACCGCCACCCTCGCCGGCCTGCTCCACCTGCGCGCCACCGTCCTCGACGTCAACCGCGCCTACCTCGCCTCCGCCGCCCAGGACGACCGCACCCGCACCGAGCCGCCGTTCCTCCTGCAGGGCTCCTACCGCACCATGACCGGACTCGCCCAGCGCCTCGACCCGGCCCTCACCCGCCCCGAACTCGACGCCCTGCTCACCGACCACTACCGCGCCGAGGCCCAGCCCCTCGGCGCCGACGCCGAGGCCCAGCTCCTCAAACTCGCCGCCCTCCGCGGCCGGCTCACCGAGCCCCAGGCGGCCCGTTGGGAGGAGCTGCGGCGCCCCTGGCAGCAGTGACGGCGACGACCGACCCAGGACGGCGTCCGCCAGCTCCGGCCACAGGTCGCGCTCGGGTGCCGCCGACTCGAACATGTGGTTCGACCCGCGCAGGCGCTCGTAGGAGGCGATCAGCAGGTGCGCGATCCGGTCGGTCTCCGCCGGCAGCCGGTCGTGGATGAGGTCCGTCCACCCGACCGGGTGCGGTCCGGCCAGGATGCCCCGCCGCGGATCGAAGTAGCCGCCCTCCTTCCGGGACTCCTCCCGCACGACGAGGAGGCGCGGACACCGCGCGAGGTCGTCCCGGGGTACGAGAGGGTCGAGGCGATGGGCGGCTTCGTCACACAGTTCGCGGATCCGGTCGCGATCTTCCCCGGCGACGATGGCGACCCGGAGGACCGCCCGGGCCGGCACCTCCGGCGGCAGCTCGCGGGCGAGGTGGGCGATCGGGACCAGCCGCTGGAATCCGTCGATGCACTGGACTCCCGCGAGGCCGAGTCGGCCCTCGCCGCCGCGGCGGCCCGGCGCCCGGCGGAGGCTCTCCACCCCGAGGACGACGGGCGGCCCGACCACGCCGGCCTCCTCGGGCCGCAGTCGGAGTGTGGCCGCGAAGTCCCGGTTCCCCGCGCTCTCCGACCGGTGGCCCCGCCGGCTCCCCGACACGACCGCCGCATCGGGCATGTCGGCGAGCGCCATCAGTTCGGTCGCCTCGATCGGCGCGACCCGGCGACCGTCGATCGCCACGACGTGGCGCGCCTTGGTGATGTGGCGGTCGGGAGCCGCTCGGGTGTCCGCCGCCGGCGAGAGACCCGGCCGGGCGCCGAGCGGCACGTGGTTGTCGTTCATGGCCGGTTCACGGCTGGTTCATGGCCGGTTCGTTGCCGGTTCGTGGCGGTTCAAGGCCGCGCGGCCAGGGAGGTTGCGGCGCCCGCGGGTCTCACCCCGGGCCGAACAGACCAGTCTCGTGATCAGCTGGTCCTACGACCGCACTATCGCGCCCCGCGAGCCCTCCGCGCGTGGCGCGACCGGATGGAACCGCGGCCCGCGGCTAGCTTGACCGCATGGGCGCTCAGGAACTCGATCTCACCGGGCTGCGCCGGGTCTACGGGCGCACCGGCAGCCGGCTCTTCTACACCCGGGTGGCCAGGAACGCCCGCCACTGGGGGTGGACGGAACCGGGGCAGTCGAAGTGGCGGCTGTGGCGGGCCCAGCGGCAGCTGGAGGACGTGCTCGGCCGCAAGCTGGCACTGCCGGCCGGCGCCTCGGTGCTCGACGCCGGGTGCGGGGCGGGGGTGGTGGCACGGGCCATGGCGGACCGGTTCGGGCTCGCCGTGACCGGCGTCGACGTCCTCGACATCCACCTCGCCGAGGCCCGCCGGCTCAGCGCCCGGGCCGCGGGCGGGGGCGGAGCCGGGGCCAGGGCCGGAGCCAGGGCCGCTGCTCCGCCGTCGTTCTCCTGGGGCGACTACCACCGACTCCCCTTCGAGGACGACACCTTCGACGGCGCGTACTCGATGGAGACGCTCGTCCACTCCTACGACCCGCCGCGCGCGCTGGCCGAGTTCCACCGGGTGCTGCGCCCGGGCGGGCGGCTGGTGCTGCTCGGCCCGATGAGCACCGTTCCGCTGGACGAACTCACCCCGCAGGCCCGCTCGGTGCTCGAACCGTACCTGGACGCCATGGTGTTCCCCGGCGCGAAGATCTACCACGCCCGCAACATGCCGCAGCTGCTCGCCGACGCCGGCTTCGAGGTCGAGGAGGCGCTGGACGCGACGCCGTACTACGAGCCCACCTCGGAGGCGGTGTACGCGTACTTCCGCCTGCCGTGGGCGGTGCTGCGTCGGGTGGGCGATCCGGCGCGCTGGCTCAACCTCCGCTCCACGGTGGAGATGTACGCGGTCCGGGAGTACATCGCCTGGTACGTGCACACCGCCGTCAAACCGGCCGCCCGCCCGGCCACCGGGCCGCGGGCCGTACCGGCCGGACCAGTGGTCGGCCCGGATCCCGCGGGGTAGCCGGCCCGGGAGACGTGCCCGGCAGGACCCGAGCCGAAGAGGTGACCGATGGCCCAGCGCGCCGACCGCCCCGCCCCGCTGCCGTACCCGAGCGGCTGGTTCTGCGTCGGCCGCGTACGGGACCTGCCGCCCGGGCGGGTGCGCACGGCCCGGCTGATGGGCGAGGACGTGGTGCTGTACCGGACCGGGCGGGGCGTGGTGCGCGCGATCGGGCCGCACTGCCCGCACCTGGGCGCGCACTTCGGGGCGGGCGGAACCGTCCGCGGCGAGGAACTGGTCTGCCCGTTCCACGGCTTCGCCTTCG
Organism: Kitasatospora sp. NPDC051705; assembly: GCF_044453265.1. Classification (NCBI taxonomy): domain Bacteria; kingdom Bacillati; phylum Actinomycetota; class Actinomycetes; order Kitasatosporales; family Streptomycetaceae; genus Kitasatospora; species Kitasatospora sp. NPDC051705. Next base: position 36,497 of record NZ_JBITCO010000026.1, read on the forward strand.
GCCTGGACGGCTCCTGCACCGGCGCGCCGGACGGCGCCCTGCTGCGGGCCGGACTGACCGGACGCCACCTGTGCGAACGCGACGGCGCACTGTTCGTCTGGAGCGGACCCGACGACGGGCCGCCCACCTGGCAGCTGCCGCCGCCGGTGGGGGTGCGGCCGCGCGCGTGGTGGAGCGGCGAAGTGCTCTCCCACCCGCAGGAGGTGATGGAGAACAGCGTGGACTTCCGGCACGTCGCCGTGCTGCACGGGCTGGACACCCGGGAGACGGCGCCGCCCGAGGTCGACGGACCGCTGTTCACCGTCCACCAGCGCACCACCACCCGGTTCCCCGGGCTGGGGGCGGTCGCCCTGGACCAGCCGGTGACGCTGGCGGGGCTCGGGATGATGCGGCTGGTCGCCGAACTGCCGGAGCTGGGGGCCACGTTGCGGGTGTGGGTGCTGCCGACGCCGGTCGGGCCCTGGCGGACCAGGGTGCGGTTCGCGGTCGCGACCGGCTCCACCGGTGGCACGGCGGGCACGGTCGACCTCACCGGTGGGGCCTCCGGCCCGTTCTCCGGTCTGGTCTCCGGGGCTGCCGACCGACTGGCCTCCTGGGTGGCGCTGCAGGCCTCCGTACGGATCATCAAGCAGGACCGGCCGGTCCTGGCCCACAAGCGGTACCTGGCACAGCCGCGGCTCGTCCCCGGGGAACGGTCTATCGGGCTGTTCCGTCGTTGGGCCCGGCAGTTCTACCCGGATCTCGCCCCGGAAGCCGACCCGGAAGCAGAGCGCTCAGGCTGAGGGCCGCTCCTGCTGCCGGTCACCCGTACCCGCCCGGCTCGGCGAGCGCCTCCCACACCGGATCCGGCAACCCGGGGACCGTCCGCCCCTCGGCCCGCCACGCCCGTGCCAGTTCGGCATAGATGGGCGCGTCCGGCTCGAACTGCAGCGAGCTCTCAGCGTCCTGCAGGAACGTTTCTTCGACCGGCTCCCGTCGAGACGCCGGCATCACCCCAAAACCACTCACACCCACCCAACGCACCCCACCCACACCGGGACACGGCGGTGTCAACCCCACGGCCCCGGCATCAACCCCGCCACGGGCCCAAATTGCTACGCGGGGGGGGAATTATGTAGACCGGTCTACAGGAATGGGCCCGCAGCCGCGCTGGCGTAGGAAGTCGACCCAGCCGACTTCCTACGCGCTCTGGCCCATCTTCGACCCAGCAACAGTGACTATGTAGACCGACCGACATATTCGCTTTCATCCCGCCCGGTCGCAGGCAAGAGCGCGAGAAGTCGGCCGGTCCGACTTCTCGCGCCCACCGTGCGACGCACGGGCTCAGCCCTCTACCCCATGAGCAATGAATCTGTAGACCGGCCTACATATTCGTTGAGGCCGCCCCACCCGCCCGGGCTCGCCTACTTCCGGCGAGAGGCTGCCAGGAGGTCCGGGACGGTGGCGAGCTTCACCCGGGGGCGGCCCTCGGCTTCTCCCCGGGCGCGTTCCGCACGGTCCACCGCGCGCAGCTCCCTGAGGCCGACGGCGTCGGGGCGGCGGCGGTGGACGAGGCGGTCGAGGTCCTTGCGGGTCCCCGCCGGGGCGGCCAGCACCCGGGCCGCGGCGTCGTCGAGGAGCGCGTCCACGGTCTCGCGGGCGCAGGCCCGGTTGGCGCCGATCCCGCCGGACGGTCCGCGCTTGGCCCAACCGACCACGTACGTCCCCGGCACGGGCCGCCCCGTCGCCGGGTCGACGACCCGGCCGCCCTGGTGCGCGACGGTCGCCGTCCGCTCGTCGAAGGGCAGGCCCGGCACCGGCACGCCCCGGTGACCGATGGACCGCACGACCAGTCCGGCCCGGAGGACATCCGTCTCCCCGGTGGGCTCGGCCCGGTCGCCGGCCGCCATGGTGGTCCGGACGACACTCACGGCCTCGACCCGCCCGCGCCCGACCGCCCCGGCAGCACCGACCACACCGACCGCCCCGGAAGCGCCGGCACCTCCGGGCCGTACCGCTGCGACCGACCCGTCCGCCTCCGCCGCCCCGCTCAGGGCGGTCGGCGCGGACAGGAAGCGCAGCACGATCCGGCGCCCCGGCCGCGGTGCGTCGCCTCCGTCGAACGGCACCAGCGGCAGCCCGGCCAGCAGTGCGGCCTGCGAGTCCGGCGCCGCCGTCTCGATCGCCGCCCGCACCTCCGGGTGGTCCTCGACCACCACCTCGACGCCCGGCAGGCGCCGCAGCGCGAGGAACTCCGCCCTGGTCCACGCGGCCTGTCCGGGCCCGCGCCGGGCGAGCAGCACGACCTCCCGCACCCGGCTGCGGCGCAGCGCGGCGAGGGCGTGGTCGGCGATGTCGGTGGCGGCGAGCCGGTCCGGGTCGGTGAGCAGGATGCGGGCGATGTCGACGGCGACGTTCCCGTTGCCGACGACCACGGCCCGTTCGGCGGTCAGGTCCACGGCGTCGGCCGGCACCGTCGGCTCGGCGTTGTACCAGCCGACGAAGGTGGTCGCGGGCAGGCTTCCGGGCAGGTCCTCGCCGGGGATGCCGAGCCGCCGGTCGGCGGCCGCGCCGACCGCGTAGACGACGGCGTGGTGGTGGGCGGCGAGTTCCTCGTGGGTGAGGTCCGTGCCGACCTCCACGTTGAGGTGCATCCGCAGCCTGGGGTCGTGGAAGACGCTGGCGAAGCTCTCCGCGATCCGCTTGGTGGACTGGTGGTCGGGCGCGACGCCGTGGCGCAGCAGGCCGCCGGTGACGGGCAGCCGGTCGATCATGGTGATCTCGGCGCCGGTGCTGCGCAGCAGCTCCTGCGCGGTGTAGCCGGCGGAGGGCCCGGTGCCGACGATGGCGACGCGCAGGGTGCCGAGGCCGTCGGGGAGACTGCGCGGGAAGGTCGGCGCGCCCCAGGCGTGGTCGCTGGGGTGGTCGCGGTACCAGTCCCGGTTGAGGTCGCCGAACACGGTGTCGGGGCCGCGCAGCCGGTCGACGGGGAACACCGCGTCGACCGGGCAGGCGTCCGCGCAGGCACCGCAGTCGATGCACGCGGCGGGGTCGATGAACAGCATGTCGGTGGTGCCGAACTCCGGTTCGTCCGGGGTCGGGTGGATGCAGTTGACCGGGCAGACGGAGACGCAGGAGGCGTCGTTGCAGCAGGTCTGGGTGATCGCGTAGGCCATGGCGCGGGTGGGGTCCTCGCTGCGCGGTGGTGGGGTGGGCGGGCGCCCGGGTCGACGGACTGACGGAACGTCAGAGCATGTTCACCCGGCGGTAGATGGCGGCCGACCGGGCGGTGATCAGGCCGGTCTCCGCGAGGAAGGCCATCAGGTGGCGGGAGCTGGTGCGCATCATCGCCTTGCGGTGTTCGTTGGCCCGCGCCTCGGCGAGCGCCCGTTCGACGTCGAGCCCGGCGGCCCGGTAGACGCCGGGGTGGACCATGCTGCTGACGATGACGTACGCGCCGACGGCGATCCCGGTGGCCGAGGCGCGCCGGCGGCCGGGGCCGGCGTGGCGCATGCGTTCGCGAATCTCCTGCCGGGCGAACTTCATGTGCCGTGACTCCTCGACCACGTGGATCCGGGAGGTGCCGCGGACGATCTCCAGGACGTTCTCGCCGCGCATCCAGTCGCGCTGCATGACGTCGAGCACCTCCTCCGCCACCAGGATTCCCCCGTAGGCGAGTTCGCCCTTCGCGAGCGCCTTGAAGGCACGCCCGGCCTGGGCGATCAGCTTGTTGGGCCGGTAGGCGGGGACGCCCATCTTCTCGCAGGCGCGGGCGAACATGATCGAGTGCCGGCACTCGTCGGCGATCTCGGTGAGGGCGAACTGGAACTCGGCACTGGCCGGGTTCTTGAGGTACTGGTCGCGCAGCACCATCTGCTGGAGGATCATCTCGAACCAGATCCCGGTGTTCATGATCGAGCAGACCTCGTGCCGGGTGAGGGTGACCCGCTGCTGCTCGGTCATCTCGTCCCACAACCTGGTGCCGTAGAGGGTGCTCCACTCCGGGTTGAGGCCGTAGTGCTCGTCCGGGAGGGGCGCGTCCCAGTCGATCTCGGTCGAGGGGTCGTAGGAGAGGGTGGCGGCGGACTCCAGCAGCCGCTTCGAGACGTCGTCGTCGGCCGCGGTGTGCGCGTGCGAGCGGTCGGGACGACCGACGGGCGCCCCGGTCGTCGCGTCGACCGACGCACCGGCCGTTGCTCCGGTGGTCCCGCCCGTGGTCGCTCCGGTCGTCGCGTCGGTGAGAGCCATGGCTGCCTCCAGGGGCCTGCTCCTGCGGGTGCCCGCTCACCCGCTTATTAGACGGACAGTACAATAAGAGCCCGTTCCCGAGAACCCCCTGCGCAGCACCCGACAGGTGCACGCCCCTGCGGGCGCGCGGCCACCGACGAGCGCCCTGGCACGACAGGCAGCCGAAACGCCGGACGGGGCCCGCCGAAACCTCCGACGAGCCCCGTCCGGGTGTCACATCCGGGCGCCGGATCCGGGCGTCACATCCGGGCGCCGGATCCGGGCGCGCACGCACTACCCGGCACCCAACGCCTTCCTCAGCGCCTCCGCCGCCTCGGCCGTCGCCTCGCGGAACCGGTGGCCGACGCCGATGTAGTTGGCGTACCCGTGGATGAGGTCCGGCTGACGGCTCAGCCGCACCGCCACCCCCGCCGCCCGCAGCGCCTCCGCGTACGCCTCCCCCTCGTCCCGCAGCGGGTCGAAGCCCGCCGTGCCGACGTACGCGGGCGGCAGGCCGGCGAGGTCACCCAGGTCCGCGGCGAGCAGCGGCGACAGGCGCGGATCGGTGCGGTCCGCGGGCTCGGGCGCGTACTGGTCCAGGAACCAGTCCATGTCCGCGTCGGTCAGGAAGAAGCCGTCACCGAAGAGTTCGCGCGAGGGCCGCCGCACCGAGGCGTCGACGGCCGGGTACAGCAGGAGCTGGAACACCGGCGCCGGACCGCCGCGGCGCACCGCCGACTGCGCGGTGACGGCCGCCAGGTTCCCGCCCGCGCTGTCCCCGCCGATCGCGATCCGCTCCGGGTCCGCGCCCAGGTCGGCCGCCTTCGCGTACGCGTAGTCGAACGCGGCCAGCGCGTCGTCCACCGCCGCCGGGAACACCTGCTCGGGCGCCAGCCGGTACTCCACCGACAGCACCCGCACCCGCGCCCGCTGCGCCAGGAACCGCGCGACGTGGTCGTGGCTCGCCCGGCTTCCGACCACCCACCCGCCACCGTGCAGGTACACCAGCAGGCCCGAACCGGCCGCCAGACCGCCGGGCGTGTACAGCGTGGCCGCCAACTCGCCCTGTTCCTGCGGGATCCCGATGCTCCGGACGGCCACCGGCTCGATCGTGGCACCGCCCACCAGGTGGCGCGCGTGCTCCATGGCGGTTCGCGAGGGCCCGACGCCGCCGGGCATCACCAGGGCGGCCTTCGACATCCGCTGCAGCTTGAGTATCAGCTGCGCGTCCAGCGCCAGCGTCTGCCCGTCCCGCACCACCGGCGGGCCTGCGATCGCCCGCCGCAGCCGCTCCGGCAGCGCGTACGCGGCCCGGACGACGGCGGACTGGATCCGGACGGGGGGTGGAATCGTCATCGCTTCTGCCTCCTGGGGCCGCTCCCGGAGCCCCTCGACCGGGGACCCTGACCGGGAGCCCATGATGGGGCCGACCCAGCGGCGTTGGAAGCCTCCTCGACGCTCCCTGTGCCGCTCCTCGATCCGGCGGGCGGGTCCGGCGAGCGATCTGGCGTGCGGTCCGGCCGACCCTGTCGCCCCTGCTGCCCCTGCTGCCCCGGTCGTCCGCGCCCGACCGGCCGAGGCAGGCGGGCACCCCCGTTTCAGTCGCCGCCGGGTAGCCCTCAGGGCGGCTGCACAGGAAGTCGACCGGTCCGACTTCCCGTGCAGGCATGCAGGGCCGCACCACGCCCGTGCGTGGTGCGGGAGAAAAATCAGTAGACCGACCTACATATTCATGCCCGGCACTCACAAGCCTCCGCCCCCGAGCCAAAAGTCGGCCAGGCCGACTTCCTGCGACGACACGCAAGCACACGCAAGCATGGACGCCGGGGCGGAGGCCTGAAATCAGTAGACCGACCGACATATTCGCTCCCGCCAAGGGCCGCCGACCGCGCCAGAAGTCGGCCGGGCCGACTTCTCGCTCCAGAGGCAGGGGGGTGAAATGTGGCAGGACATCGGGCCGGACAACAGAAATAGGTAGACCGACCCACATATTTCTCTCGCTGCACGCACCATTCCCGCGCCAGAAGTCGGCCTGATCGACTTCCTGCGGCGCGGCACGGGGCATGCAAGCCGCGATGAGCAATGAAATCAGTAGACCGGCCTACATATTTCTCTCCGCGCCAGTTCCTCGGCTCCGCCCGTCGCCTCCCTGCGCAGGAAGTCGACCTGGTCGACTTCCTGCGCAGAGTGGGCGCCTGCCGCCGTCCGGCCAGGGTGAGGTGAGGTCGGACCGGAGCAGCATCAGGCCAACACCGGGCCAGCGCCGGGCCGGTGTCATCGCCGGCCCGCCCTCCTCCCTCAGCGGAACGCCGTCGCGTTGCGCCGGGCCCAGGCGGCGAAGGAGCCGGCCGGGCGGCCGAGGAGGCGTTCGACGTCGGAGCTGGGCCGCCGCTCCTCCGGGGTGGGCGCACCGAGGATGGCCAGGGTGCCCTCGACGACGGGCAGCGGCATCACGGCCGCCAGTTGCGCCCGGGCCTCGTCCGGGGTCTGCTCCCGGAAGTCGACGGTCTCGCCGATCGCCTCGCCGATGGCCGAAGCCCGCTCGCGCGGGGTGACGGGCGCCGGCCCGGTGAGCACGTACGTGGCGCCGTGGTGCCCGTCCTCCCGCAGCACCACGGCCGCGACCGCCGCCACGTCGTCGGGGTCGACGAACGGGAGGCCGACGTCCCCGAAGGGCGCGGCGGCGACCAGGTGGTTGCGGATCGGCTCGACCCAGGCGAGGGCGTTCGAGGCCAGGCCGCCGGCGCGCAGCACCGTCCACTCCAGTCCGCTCGCGGCGAGCGCCGACTCGAAGGCCGCGGGGTGACCGTAGGCATCCGGCCGGGTGCCGACGCCCTGCGAGGAGAGGAGGACGACCCTGCGGACGCCGGCGTCGGCGGCCTGCTTGAGCAGTCCGTCCGGGTCGGGGCCGGCGACCAGCAGGAACAGCGCGTCGGCGCCGTCCAGCGCGGGCCGCACGGCCGACGGGTCGGCGAGGTCGGCGGCGTGGTGTCGGACGCCGGGCGGAAGGGCGACCTTCGGGGCGTGGCGCGAGACGGCCGTGACCTGCTCGCCCGCCGCCAGCAGGTACCGCACCAGGGCGCGGCCGACGTTTCCGGTGGCTCCGGTGACAACGATCATGACGGTTCCCCCACATTCATGAGTTAGTTGGCTGACTCAGTTCTGTTGCGGTCCCGACCGTAGCGCGCCACGGGGAGCGCTGTCTATAGTGAGTTGGGTGACTGACTCACTAGCATCGAAGGGCTCCTCCCGAGCCGCCGCCGCGGCCGCCAAACGCCGCCGCCTCACGGCCGCCGCCGCCCGGGTGCTGCACGAGAAGGGCGTCGAGCGCACCGCCATCGCCGACATCGCCCAGGCCGCCGGCGTCCCGGTCGGCAACGTGTACTACTACTTCAAGACCAAGGACGACCTGGTCGAGGCCGCTCTCGCCGAGCACACCGCCCACGTCACGACCCTCACCGACGACCTCGACCGGATCCCCGACCCCCGCGCCCGGCTCAAGGGCCTCGTCGACGCCTGGGTCGCCCAGCGCGAGACCGCCGCCCGCTACGGCTGCCCCACCGGCACCCTCGCCGTCGAGCTGGACAAGCGCGACCCGGAGCCCTCCGGCGGCCTCGACCGGGCCGCCGCGCAGGTCATCCGCCGTCTACTGGACTGGGCGGCCGGGCAGTTCCGCGAACTCGGCGTCCCGGACCCGGACGGCCACGCCGTCACCCTCGTCGCCGGCTACCAGGGCATGTCCCTGCTCGCCAACGCCCTGCGCGACCCTGACCTGATGACCCGCGAGGGCGACCGGCTACTCGCCTGGCTCGACTCCGTCGGCGACTGAGCCCTCCCCGGCGCCTACCGGCGTGGCCCGGTACGCACCCACCAGCCGCGTCGGCGACTCGACCTTCGCCCTCGACGTCCGGTGCGGGGATGATTCCGGACTGCGCGAGCACCACCAGCGTCGAGCAGTCGATGCGTTCCCACTCGTCCCGGACGAGCGCCGGGCGCACTCCGCCGGCGAGGCGACGAGCACGTGCCGCTCGAAGCGCGGCGACCAGCCGTCGGCGCGCCCGTTCCAGGCCCGCCGCCCAGCCCTCCCTCGCCGGCCCGCCGCCGACGAAGTCCGCCGCCGACTCCGGCGAGGGGAATGGCAGCAGCCAGGAGTCCAGCGACTCACCGATCCGCTCCTGCACGCCGGCCCCCGAGCAGCCCGGCCTGCGTCGGCCGTGTACGCGGCCCGCGACACGTCCCCCCGGCCAGCCGCGCAGCAGTACGACGGGTACGCCGTCGCCGCCCCAGTCCCGGCAGGGCAGCCGGACACCGCCCCCGCGACACCACGCGCCCCGCGCACCCAATAGCGATACCCTGCCCGACCGCACCGCGACAGGCCGCAGGCGCCCCGACCCGCATCACCGCCCGTCAGGCCCCGCGCCCGCCAACCGCTGCGCCCGCCCGAGGAGGTACCGGCGTTCGGGGCCGCTCGCCGTACGGGAGGCGGCCTCCCGGTACGCCTGCGCGGCGGCCGCCGGATCGTCGCCGCGCAGCTCCGACAGGTGGGCGCGGACGGCGAGCAGCCGGTGGTGCCTGGTCAGCCGCTTGTCGGCCGCCAGCTCCGCGAGCAGGTCCAGACCGGCGGCCAGTCCGTGGACCATCGCCACCGCCACCGCCCGGTTGAGCGCGACGACAGGGTTGGCGTCGAAGCGCAGCAGCAGGTCGTAGAGGGCGAGGATCTGCGGCCAGTCGGTGGCGTCGGCGCTCGCGGCCTCGGTGTGCACGGCGGCGATCGCGGCCTGCACCTGGTACGGCCCGGGCCGGCCGCGCGGCAGCGTCGAGGAGATCAACTCCAGCCCCTCGGAGATGAGTTCGCCGTCCCACCGGTCGCGGTCCTGCTCCGCGAGCGGGACCAGCTCGCCGCACGGCCCGGTACGGGCGCCGCGACGGGCGTCGGTGAGCAGCATCAGGGCCAGCAGTCCGGCCGTCTCGGCGTCGTCGGGCACCAGGCGCAGCAGCAGCCTGGTCAGCCGGATCGCCTCGGCGGCGAGCGGCGGCGCGGTCAGCTCCTCGCCGCCGCTCGCCGTGTAGCCCTCGTTGAAGATCAGGTACAGCACGTGCCGGACCTCGCCCAGCCGCTCGCCGTCCGCCCCCCCCCCCGAACCCGCCCCAATCCCCGTCCCCGACCCCGACCCGGGCGGCAGGTCGCCACCGGCCGCCCTGATCCCCTGCTTCGCCCGGCTGATCCGCTGCGCCATCGTCGCCTCGGGCACCAGGAAGGCGGCGGCGACCTGCGCGGTGGTGAGGCCGCCGACGGCGCGCAGCGTCAGCGCTATCCGGCTCGGTGCGGAGAGCACCGGGTGGCAGCAGAGGAACAGGAGGGCGAGCGAGTCGTCCTGCTGGACGGCGTCGTCGTCCGCCGGGGGCGCGAGCAGCGCCGACTGCGGGGTGGCGAGCGCGAGCGCCTCCTCCCTCCGTCGGCGCGCCGAGTCGCTGCGCACCTGGTCGACCAGTCTGCGGGTGGCCACGGTCAGCAGCCAGCCCCGCGGGTTGTCGGGCACCCCGTCCGCGGGCCACTGCAGAGCGGCGGCGAACAGCGCCTCCTGGACGGCGTCCTCGCAGGCGTCGAACGCCCCGTGGCGCCGGACGAGCACGCCGAGGACCTGCGGCGCCAGCTCGCGCAGCAGGTCCTCGGCGTCGCGGCCGGTCGGGCTCACTCGTTCCCCGGGGACTCGTGCAGGATCGGCCACAGCTCCACCGGGTCGGTGTCCGCGAACGGCATGTCGGCGGCGATCTGCTGGGCTCGCTCCAGGCTCTCGCAGTCCAGCAGGTAGAAGCTCGCCATGTACTCCTTGGTCTCCAGGTACGGCCCGTCGGTGACGGCGGGCACGCCCTCCGCCCGCCGGACCAGCTGGGCGGCGGCCGCGTCGGCCAGCCCGTAGGCGCCGAGCAGTTCGCCGGTCTCCCGGTACTTGGCGTTGTACGCCTCCTGCCGGGCGATCGCCTCCGGCCACTCCTCGGCCGGGAAGGACTCCCACTTGGCCTGGTTGCCGTAGATCATCGCGAGGTACTTCATGGCGGTGTCTCCATCCGTGTCCCGCGCGCCCCGTCGGCGCGCCGTCACCCTCCGGTCGGAGCCGCGGGCGGGTCCTCGACATCGGTCGGCGACTCCTCCCGAAGATCTTTCCAGCCGCCGCCCCGACACCCGCCCCCCACCACCCCTGCACGCCGCCCCGCCCACCGCTTCGCCTTCAGGCCAGAGTCGAAAAGGGCGTGGCTGCCGCGCAACTCTGCAGAGGGGTGGCGCGGCCCGTCGAGTACGGTCGACGGGCCGCCCCCGACCGTCGAACGGCGCACCACTCACATCCGTCCGGCATTTCCGGACCTTGAATGCCGCGTTCCGCGCGTATGCGAATGTCCAGCCCCCTAAGGGGTGTCCCGTAATTGATCTCTAGTGGATCGGGGCGGGGTGATCCGCCTCTGGGTGGGCTCCGCCTATGCGGCCTGGAGGAGGTTGTGCAGGCGGGCGATGCCGAGCATGGCATGGTGGACGCCGTCACGTGCTCGACGCGGGCACGGACCTGCTTGTGGCCGGCTCCACGGGCGGCCGCGGCGTACCGTGTCGGCGCCCTCACGGCGGAGCATCGTGATCAGCTTGTGGAAGTCGCGCGGGCCCAGCCCGGTGAACGGGGATATCCAGGACGGCTCTGACGCCGTGATCACACCAGCCACTCCAAGATCATGGGCATTGGCGTGGTCGGGCTCGCGGTCTGTCCACGGCCAGGACGCGGAGGTCACCGCTCCAGCTCTCGCAGCGGACGCTGCCCGAGGGGAAGTCCAGCTCACGTGCCACGCGCCCGGTTGCCGGATCCCACTCCTGCCGGACTCCGAGCATGAGCTCCCCGGGGTGGGCCGCGAACCGGCTCTCGGCCGGTCATGAGTTCACCGCGCCCCCGGCGGCATGAGGGGCTCAGAGCTCCTTGGTCATGAAGACGCGACTGGTGCCGGCCGGCACGCACGGTACTTCCCCCATGCGGCGCCAGCCGTTGCGCTCATAGAACGCGGGCGCCTGGAAGCTGATGGTGTACAGGACGGCAGCCCGGCAGCCCCGCGCCCGCCCCTCCTCCTCGGCCCGACGCAGGATCTCGCTGCCCAGACCCGAGCCACGCAGCTCGGGCGGCAGGTGGAAGAGGTCGATGAACAACAGGCCGAGGGAGGTCCGGCCGGTCAGGCCGCCGAGGACGCGGCGGGTGCCCGGGGCCCGGACCAGGACGGCCAGGGGACGACGGTCGTCGATTCCGGTGATGTCGATGTTGAAACGGTCCAGGGCGTTCGAGATCACCGCCGTGTCACCGGGGCGGGGCGCATCGGTGAGGACGAGTTCCAGCGCGAGCTTGCTCGGCAGATCCGGTGCGTGCGAGGGCGTGCGGGCCATGGCGAGAGCGGCATCCGCGACCGGGGCCAGCGGACTGGCGGCGTGGGCACCGGGCACCGTGCAGCGCCGCAGGTACTGCTTTGTGAATCGCTCCATCGGGTGTTCGTGCTCCTTCGGAGGGCGGTACGGGACGGGGAGCGTAGAACGCCGTCGGTTCGGTTCCGGCCGAACCGACGCTCCGGAATACTTGCGGCATGGCGGCTCACAGAGCGGGCAGGTCGGACAAGGCACACGACGATGTCGGCATCGACCTCGCCGCGGTGGCGCGGTTGCTCGCGGAGGACACCCGCGCCGACATCTGCCTGGCCCTGCTGGACGGCCGGGCCTGGACGGCGCGCGAGCTGGCCCGGCACGCCGGGGTGGCGCCCTCGACGGCCACCGAGCACCTGAATCTGCTGGTGAACGGCGGTCTCCTGGCCGAGGAACGGCACGGCCGCCACCGCTATCTGCGGCTCGCGGGCCCCAAGACGGCGGCACTGATCGAGAGCCTGGCCGAACTCGCCCCGCGCCGCCCCACCCGCCCCACGTCACTGGGCGCCACCGGCCGGGCCCGCGCCCTGGCCCGCGCCAGACTCTGCTACGACCACCTCGCCGGCACCCTCGGCCTGGCCGTCACGGACGCCATGGTCGCGGACGGCCTGATCACCTGGGAACCGGAACCACGCCTCACCCCGACAGGAGCGGCCCGCCTCGCCGAGCACGGCATCGCACTACCCACCGCCACCCGGCGCCCGCCGGTGCGCTCGTGCCTGGACTGGACCGAGCGCCGCCCCCACCTCGGCGGCGCCGTCGGAGCCGCGATCTGCTCCCACGCCCTGGACGCGGGCTGGGTCACCAGAATCGGCACGGGCCGCGCTCTGGCACTGACAGAACCCGGCCACCAGGCATTCCGCGACCGTTTCCACGTCCCCGAGGGCCGGCTCCCCATCTAGAACGGGACAGCCCTGAGCCGAGCGATCGCGCCCCGATCTCCTGGGCGCCGCCGCTTCACCGGAGGGCGACGAATGACGGATGGGGGCGCCGGGCGGGCGGGGTCACTCGGGTGAGCGGGGGGTGGGGTTCACGGTGCAGAAGTAGACGCGGCTGCTCCTGCGCTCGAAGTAGAAGCTCCCCGGGTACTGGTCGCGGGTCACCGTTCGGTCGAAGGCCTCGCTGTGCAACCACGTGGAGCCGCTGCCCACTTCGGTGGCCAGGGGCCCCGGCACGGGGCAGGCGATGGCGCCCTCCTGCCACGTCCCGCTCGCGGTGATCGACGCGAGGGCCGCCGGCTCGACCCGGGCCACCCCGCCCAGACCCACGTCGCTCGGCCCCGGCACGTCCAGCCGCGCGTCCGCCCCCGAGCCCGCGCCCAGGACGGTCCCCACCCACTTGGCCGCGGACAGCTCGCCCAGCTCGGGGAAGCGGCGGTGCAGGGGCGCGACGTCCTGCCTGACCTCGGCCGAGGCTGAGGAGGAGGCCGGAGGGGACTCCGCGCCCCGGCCGGGCTGGCCGGAGGTGCAGGCCGGAGCGAGCGCGAGCGCGACTCCGGCGAGCAGCAGACGGGTTCGGAATCCTGAAGTGTGCATCGCCGTCGTCACGTTTCTGCCTCCACGGTCAACTCCTCTTCTGGAAGGGCGAGTCGCCCGAATCACGGATGCGGCGGATCCGCACCCGCCCGGAGGGTTGCGGCGGCCGCGGGACGAGGTGGGTGAGGTCGTCGATCGCGGCCACGGGTCGGGCTCCGCCGCGGCTGCTACGGGGAGTGGAGGCCGAGGAGGGTGGCCTGTACCTGCTGGGCCATGGCCGGGGGCAGCGTGCCGTACGTGAGGCCCTCGCCCGTGGCCTGGGCCGGGCCGCTGACGGCGTAGGAGGCGAAGCTCGCCACGATGCCCGCACCGCCGCCGCGCTCGCAGAAGTCGAGGTAGCCGAAGCCGACCACCGGGTAGCCGTACTTGACGGGCTTCCGGTGGTCGAGCTTGACGGAGAGCCTGGTGCCGTCGCTCTCGATCGTGCCCGCCGCGGCCGCCGCGTTGACGCTCAGGGCGGTGGGGGCCGCCACGAAGTCGCCGCCGTCGCCGCTGCGGACCTGGGCCTTCCGGAGGGTGCCGGCGTCCCGCAGCGGGACGAATCCGATCGACCACTGGGTGCCGGCGACGGCCCCGGGCACGCCGGACGCGCTCGTGCCGGGCGTGGCCGGCAGCTCGGACGCCCAGGTGGTGCCCGGTTCGTACGGCCAGTCGGCGGGCGCCGCCTGGGCGAGGTACTGGGTGAGGACGAAGGTGGCCCACGAGGCCTCGGACGGGGCCCGCACGGCGATGGGCGAGTTCGGCAGCGTCGCACCGGGGTTGAGCGCCCTGATCGCCGGGTCGTTCCAGGTCTGGATCCGGCCCCGGAAGATCTTGGCGAGCGTCGGGGCGTCGAGGACGAGGTCGGCCGCACCGGGCACGTTGTAGACCACTGCGACGGGGAGCACGGTGACGGGGAGCTGCGCGATCCGGCCGCCCTCGCAGTGCCGCCCGTACGCGGCCTTCTGACCGTCGGTCATCGCGACGTCCACGGTGGCGGCGTCGAGGCCGCCGTTGGTGAACCGGTCCGCGGCGGTGCCGCCGGTGGACTTGTCGACGGTCAGCTGGTCGGTGGGGCAGGCCTTGCCGAAGTCGGTGACCCACTGCTGGACGAGGGGGCCCTCCAGCCCGTCCGATCCGATCGTGGCCTTGCCGGCCGGGCCGCAGGCGAGGCCACCGGCAGCGGCACCGGCGCCGGACGGGGCGCTGCTCGGCTTGACGTCACCGGTCTTGACGTCACCGCTCGTGGCGCCGCCGGTCGCAGCGGCGCCGCTCCTGCCGTCGTCCGCCCGCTGGGCCTGCCAGGCGAGGAAGCCCAGCGTGCCCGCGGTGGCGACGACCACGGCGGCCAGCGCCGAGCCGATCAGCAGGGCCTTGCGACGGCCGGGGCGCGGCGCGACGACAACCGCCGCCGGAGAGGACGACGGGTGGGCAGCCCCGCCGGGCACCACCGGGCCGGGGACCACCGTCGCCTGGGCGGTCGGCGTGGGCGGAGCAGGCGGCGGGAGCGGTGGGGCCGGAGCGAGCGCCGAGGCCGATGCCGGGGCCGGGGCCGGGGCCACCGGCCCCGTCCGCAGCTGGACCGTCCGTTCCCGCGCCCCCGCCGCGACGAGTGCCAACAGCCCGTCCACGGTGGGCCTCTGCTCCGGGTCCTTCGCCAGGCAGGCGAGGATCAGCGGGCGCAGCTCCGCCGCAGCCCCGGCGAGGTCCGGCTCCTCGTACACCACCCGGAAGCCCACCGCGTGCGAGGAGTCCGCGCCGAACGGGCCGCGCCCGGTGGCCGCGAACGCCAGCACCGAACCGAGCGCGAACACGTCCGTGGCCGCCGTCGCCGCGCCGCTGCGGAACTGCTCGGGCGCCATGAACGGCGGGGTCCCGACGGCGACGCCGGTGCTGGTCAGCTGGGTCTCGCCGGCCGAACGGGCGATGCCGAAGTCGATGACGCGCGGGCCGTCCTCGGCGAGCAGGACGTTCCCGGGCTTGAGGTCGCGGTGCACCAGCCCGACCCGGTGGATCTCCCGCAGCGCCTCGGCCAGCCCGGCCGCCAGCCGGCGCACCTCGGGCGGGGACATCGGGCCCTCGGCGGAGACCCGTTCGCCCAGGGACGGGCCGGGGACGAAGAGCGTGACCAGCCAGGGCGCCGGGGCGTCGGGGTCCGCGTCGAGCACGGGTGCGGTGAACGCGCCGCTGACCTTGCGCGCGGCCGTGACCTCCTGCCGGAACCGGGCCCGGAACTCGGCGTCCGCGGCCAGCTCGGGCCGGATCACCTTCACGGCCACCTGGCGCCCGGACACCGACCGGGCGCGGTAGACCACGCCCATCCCGCCCGCACCGAGCCGGCCCTCCAGGAGGTAGCCGCCGATCTCCCGCGGATCGTTCTCCACCAAGGTCACCTGCCGCACCCTCCCCCAAGGCGTGCACGGCCGACCGGCCGCGCGACCGGCCCAGCCTAGTCGGGCCCCCGTGCGGCCTGCCCGGTACCCGCCCCCGGAAAACAGAGCGGCCGGTCGACTGTTGGGTCGACCGGCCGTTCACTGTGTGCGCGAGGGGGGAGTTGAACCCCCACGCCCTTTCGGGCACTGGAACCTGAATCCAGCGCGTCTGCCTATTCCGCCACCCGCGCATCTGGGTGATGGGTTAACCATAGCCCATCCGGAGGGGTGCTTCCGACCACCCCCGGGCAACGGGCAGGGCCCGGACCTGGCGATCGGCGGGCGGGGCCGCCTCCCCCACCGGCGAGGCGGCCGGCGGAAACGGCGTCGGGGGCAGGGCATCCGTGGATGCCCTGCCCCCGACGGTGTGGTGGGTTCGGCGTCAGCCCTCGATCGGGAGGTGCCCCGCGCGGACCGCGGCGACGAAGGCCTGCCAGGAGGCGGCGGGGAAGGTGAGGACCGGACCGTGCGGGTCCTTGGAGTCACGGACCGGGACGGCGCCGGGGAGGGATCCGGGGGCTACCTCGATGCACTCTCCCGCGTCGCCCGCGCTGTAGCTGCTCTTGCGCCAAGCAGCCTTCCTGAGATCGGCGTTCTGCAAAGCGGTACTCCTCCATCGCATCGGCGATCAGGGCACGAGATTCCCCCAGCGAGAGTACACCTGCGCGCACGAGGTCGAAGTCTCGGCGAGAACCCTCGACAATTGACGGCACGTCACTGAAATGCCCGCGATACAGACTCTCGGAGTAGACCCACTCCTTCCCGTCCGGCATCAGCAGTAGGACCATGGAGGCGGACGGCGACGCCGGCGCGGGACAGTCGAACGGCGCCACCTGGAGGAAGATGTTCGACCGCTCGGTCACTGCGAGCAGGTGTTCCATCTGCTGTCTCATCACACCTGGGCCGCCCACGACCGAACGGATGGCGCCCTCGTCAAGAACCACCAGCAACGTTGGACCATCGGGAGCCAGGAAGCGGCCCTGCCGCCCCATCCGGGTCGCAACTCGCTCGGCGAACAGCTTGGGATTGTTGCGCGCGTTTCCGGTGGCGAACATCGCTCGAAGGTACGCCTCGCACTGCAGCAGGCCGTTGACCCGGGCGTATTGAAGCACCCGGACCGCCGCGGCCTCCTCCTCCAACTCCATGAACGTTTCGAACCAGTCCGGGCGCTCGATGTCCGCTTGCCAGTCCACTCGCTCCCAGAGTCGGACCAGCAGGCCTCCCATGGAGAGCACTTCGTCGGCCCTTCCGACGGTGTCCCGGTCCATCGGCCGCTTGCCGCCCTCGAAGCGTGTGATCACCGTGCGGTGGAAGTTCAGGAATACGCCGAGCTCCTCCTGCGTATAGCCCGCCCGTTCGCGCGCATAGCGGAGGGCTTCGCCGAACATCTCTGCCGGGCTGGACGTCGGTGCGGTCTCAAGGCGCCGATGTGCCACGCGTTTCCCCCTCAGGTGCCAGCGGTCTCCACACGTTGATTTGGTCGCCACCGTAACTCCGGCAACGCGATGATTGAGACCTCAGTGCAGCAATCTGCATGCATAGCGTGATTGCGCGCTCCCCTCCCGCTCCCCTCCGCCCCCGAGGTGCCTCGCCATGCCCACAACGTGCCCCCACCCCGACGCCGGCCCCCGCCACCACCACCGCCCCCGGACCTTCGCCGCCCGGCTGGACTCCCGTGCCGGCTCGGCGCCGGTGGCCCGGCAGTTGCTGCGCGCCTACCTCTCGGCGCTGCCCGCCGGCGACCGCTACGCCGACGTCGCCGAGCTCCTCCTCGGCGAACTCTTCGCCAACGCCGTCCAGCACTCCGGTGCCCCGGCCGACCGGCTGATCGAGGTGCGTTTCGCCCTCGTCAACGGCCTCCTCCGCCTGGAGGTCCACGACGCGGGCGGCGGACGGCCTTCGCTCCACTCCCCCGTCCTCGACGACGAGCGCGGGCGCGGCCTCTTCCTCGTCGAGCAGCTCGCGGAGCGCTGGGGGTGCTGTCCCCGCGCGGGCGGGGTCGGCAAGTTCGTCTGGGCGCTGATCGCCCCGACCCTCCCGCTCGCCGTCACCGCCGCCGACACCGCCCTCACCGCCCTCGCCGTCTGAAAGCCCCCCACCACCATGCGACTCGCCGCCACCGCCCGCCATCTGCTCGACGCCGGCGCCACGCCCGCCGAGGCCTACGCCGAGCTGGCCCGCCGCACCCGGGAGCCGTTGCGCTCCGCCCGCGCGGTCTGCTCCGCCCTCGACATCCCGGCCGTCGAGGTGAACCGCCGCCTCGACGACTGCTTCGACGCCCTGCTCGCCGGCGCCCGCCCTGGTGGCGAGGCGGACACCGGTGAACTGCTCGAAGCCCTGGGCGTGTTCGACGTCCCCAAGCCGCTGGACCCGCGCGGCCGGGCCGTCGTCGACCTCTTCCTCGCCGCGATCGACGCGCTGGGCGGGATCCGCGCGGGCCACCAGCACGGGCTGGCCCGCTGGTTCGTCACCGGGAACCTGGCGGCCGCCTACCTCTCCCTCGCGGCCACCGATCCCCACCCCTCCACCGGCGACCCCGCCCACTACTGGGCCTCCCTCGTCACCGCCGGGGAGCTGCTCCGGGCCGCCGACGCCCCGGACCCGCGGGTCGGGCCCGCCCTGGCCCGCTGCCGGGAACGCGCGCGGGCCGCCGCCACCGCCACTCCCGCCGGGTGATGGTCTACTGGGCGAACGCCCGTGCACCACCCGACCGTTGGGGGAATCCGTGGTCCGCAGCGACCGCCCGCACGACCGTCACGACCGCCACGTCCCCACCGACCGCCAGACGGCCGAGGAGTGGGGTGGGCGGATCGCCGTCCTCCGTGACCCGCCGCCCGGGTGGTTCGCCCTCCTGGGGCGCCAGAGCAGCGACGGCCACCTCTGCCACCTCGACCTGAACTACCACCTGGGCCGCGAGCTCGTGGCGATCGTGCAGACCTCCCGGCCCGTCCCGGAGCACCACCGGGTGAAGTCCTCCACGACCCCGGAGAGCCAGCTCTCGAACTTCCTCGGCAACTCCGACCGCCTCGACCCGAGCGTCGGCCCGGCCCCGATCGACGCGCCGCCCACGCCCGGGCTGGTCCGGCTCGACGGCGAGGCCGTCCCCGTCGAGATCCAGCACAGCCTGGGCTGCCTGAGCGCCCTGGTCCCCCGACTCCCCGGCCAGCAGGGCTACGTGATCGTCACGGCGCCGGTCGAGCACTGGAAGGCCGTCACCGACCTCGTCCTCCGACGTCCGGCGGCGTTCTGAGTTCACCCCAAGGTGGGGTTTGGCTCAACGAACCACCACCCGGGTGCCGAGAACCCATCGGGGTGGCGGCGCTGAGGGCCGCCACCCCGCTCCTCTTCGGCGGCAGAAGTTTTTTCTCCGGGACCGATGAGTTCGGGCGGTGGCGGCGGTCAAACCTGAGAAAGCTCACGCCAGCCGACCGGGGAGACCTGAGATGTCCAACACCGCCACCGCGACCACCACTGCCACTGCCGCTGCCACCGCGACCCCCACCCGGCCCGGCAAGGCCGTGGTCCGGACGGTCTGGACGCTGCGGATCCTGCTCGCGCTCTTCTTCGCCCTGGCCAGCGCGCTGCCCAAGCTGCTCGCGTTGCCCGCCGCCACGACCGTCTTCGACGCCATCGGCGCGGGCCACTGGTTCATGTACCTGACCGGGCTGGTGGAGCTGGCCGGAGCCGTCGGCCTGCTGCTGCGCCGGCTCGCCGGGCCGGCCGCGAGCGCGCTGATCCTCTTCCTGGCCTGCGCGTTCGTCACCCAGCTCACCGCGATGCACGGCGAGAACGCCGGGACCCCGTTCCTGTTCATGGTGCCGCTGGCCGTGATCGCCTGGAACCGGCGCGCCGAGACCGCCGCGCTGCTCGGCCGCCGGCGCTGACCGGCCGGGGCGTCCCGCACCGGCCCGGGAGGCCCCGGCCGGGGCACCCCGACGTCGAACGGGTCCGGGGCGGCCGCCGGTCAGTCCTCCCGCCCCTCCTCCCGCCCGCGGAAGGCCCGCCGGTAGTCGCGCGGGGCGACGCCGACCCGGGCCGTGAAGACCGGGCGCAGGGAGACCGCGGAGCCGAAGCCGCAGCGGGTGGCGACGGTGTCCACGGGCAGGTCGGTCTCCTCCAGCAGGCGCTGGGCCGTGAGGACGCGCTGGTCGAGCAGCCAGCGCAGCGGGGTGGTGCCGGTGGCGGCGGTGAAACGGCGCGCGAAGGTGCGTTCGGACATCAGGGCCGTGGCGGCCATCCGGCGGACCGTCCACGGAGTGTCCAGGGCGGCGAGGACCTCGGCGCGGGCCCGGGCGAGCGGGTCGTCGGCGGGCTCGTCGGGGACGGGCGTGGGGATGAACTGCGCCTGGCCGCCGGCCCGGAAGGGCGCGGTGACCATGGTGCGGGCGATCGTGGCGGCGGCCCGCTGGCCGTGCGCGGCGCGGACCAGGTGCAGGCAGAGGTCGATGCCCGCCGCGACGCCCGCGGAGGTCCAGAGGCCGTCGCCGCCCGTGAAGAGCACCTCGGGGCGGACGGTCACCCCCGGGTGGCGGCGGGCGAGTTCGGGAGCGTGGGCCCAGTGGGTGGTAGCCTCCCGGCCGTCCAGCAGTCCGGCCTCGGCGAGCACGAAGGCGCCCGCGCACAGCGAGGCGATCGGGATGCCGGCGGCGCGGACGGCCCGCAGGGCGGCGTGCACGGCGGGGTCGCGGGTCGCGGCCGGGTCCTCGATGCCGGGGACGACGACCAGGTCGCAGTCCGCCAGCGCCGCCAGGCCGGCGTCCGGGACCCGTTCGAGCCCTCCGCCGAGCCGCACCCGGGCGCCGTCCGGGCCGCAGACGCGCAGGTCGAAGGCCGGGAGGCCGGGCCGGGCGGACCGGTTGGCCCACACCTCCCCGATCACCGCGTAGTCGAAGGCCCGCACCCCGTCGAAGATCAGGCAACCCACCGTTCGCATGGCAGGAATCTATCGATGGATGGCATCCGCTCCCCTCACCGGCCCCCGGCACCGGACCGCACGATGGACGCATGACGAACACCGACGCCTTCGACGCCCCGCTCGCCCTCGACCCCGACGCCGTCCTGCTCCTGATCGACGTCCAGAAGGGCTTCGAGGACGAGGCCTCCTGGGGCCCGCGCGACAACCCGCAGGCCGAGCAGCGGATCGCCGACCTCATCGCCGCCTGGCAGGCCACCGGCCGTCCGATCGTCACGGTGCAGCACGGCTCCTCCTCCGGACCGCTGGCACCGGGGACGCCCGGCTACGAGCTGAAGGACTTCGTCGCGGAGGTCACGCCCGCACTGCACGTCACCAAGACCGTGAACAGCGCCTTCTACGGCACCCCCGACCTGCACGCCTGGCTGCAGGAGCGCGGCGCCCGCCAGGTGGTGGTCACCGGGATCATCACCAACGTGTGCTGCGAGACCACCGCCCGGATGGCCGGCAACCTCGGCTACGACGCGGTCTTCCCCACCGACGCCATGCACGCCTTCGACCTGACCGGGCCCGACGGCACGACCGTCCCCGCCGCCGAACTCGCCCGCGCCACGGCGACGGTGCTGCACGCGATGCGCTTCGCCAAGGTGGTGACCACGGAGGCCGTCCTCACCGCGGCCAAGGCCTGACACCGGGGCGCACGGTCCCCCGGGCGCACGATCCTCGGGCGCACGGCCCCACGGGCGCAGGGTCCGGGGCGCACGATCCCCGGAGACCGGGCGGGCTCAGGACCGGAGCGACCAGGAGGCCTCAGGCCCGGAACAGCGGCGCGTAGGCGGTGCCCTCCTCGGCGTTGAGCAGGACGTACCCGCTCCCCAGGCCGGTCGCCACCTCCCGCAGCCGGGCCAACGCCGCCGCCTCCGAGGGGACTTCGAGACCGAGGGCGGCTGCTGCCGCGTCCCGGTCGGCGAGCAGGCCGGGCTCGTCCTCCAGGTACTCCTCGGCGGCCTCCGCGCTCTCCTCCGCGGCCAGCCGCGGGCAGTCCCGCCACCACGGCACGGCCAGCAGCAGCCGGACCAGCTCCGGCAGGCCGACGGCCAGCAGCGCGGCACCGCCCTCGGAGTCGGCGTACAGCACGGGGCGTTCCTCGCCGCCCTCGCCGCAGAGGAAGAAGGTGCCGCCCGCGCCGTCCTTGCCCACCGGCTCCAGGGCCTCGCCCGAGGCGAGCACGACCTCCTCGACGTGCGGGTAGTGCCGGAGGTCGAAGTCGCCCGGCCAGAGCAGGTAGTCGAGGGCGGCCTGGTCGGCTCGGATGGCGTCGAGCAGCGGGGTGGTGGTCGGCATGGCGGCCACCCTACGGGCCGGCGGCGACACTCAGGCGGCCAGCCGCTCGGCCAGGTACGCCTCCCAGGTGCGGTGGCCGAGTTCGGCCCCGGCCAGGGTGAGGTTGTCCCCGGCGCGGTAGGCGCGGCCGAGCCTGCCCGGCACCCGCAGACGCAGGTGGCGGCGGCTGCGGCCCTGCGCCTCCAGGTAGCCGCGGGACAGCTCGCCCATCTCGTACACCGTCGGACCGGCCAGGTCGGGGACCATCCCGGCGGGCGCGTCCAGTGCCAGCTCGACCAGCCGGGCCGCGACCTCCCGGACGTCCACGGGCTGCCACCGGACGCCGCCGGGGGCCGGGACGAGCGGCAGCTTCGCCATCTTCTCGACCACGGTGAACGCCAGGTCGTGGAACTGCGCCGCCCGCAGGACGGTGTACGGCAGGCCCGAACCGGCCACCGCCTCCTCGGCCGCGTGCTTGGCCCGGAAGTAGCCGAGCGGGATCCGGTCGGCGGCGATCACCGAGATGTACACCAGGTGCCCCACCCCGGCCCGCCGGGCGGCCTCGACCAGGACGCGGGTGGCGGCGTCGTCGCCCTTGGGGCCGCCGGCCAGGTGCAGCACGGTGTGCACGCCGGCCAGCGCCTCGTCCAGGCCGGCCGCGGCGGCGGCCGGATCACCGAGCAGGTCGCAGCGCACGTACGTCACGCCGTCGGCGGGCTCGCGGTCGTGCCGACTGAGGACCCGGACCTCCCGACCGGCCGCGCGCAGCAGCGGCACGACCTGGCGGCCGAGGGTGCCGGTGCCACCGGTCACCAGGACGGGGGTGCCGTTCGCGGGGGTCCCGTTCGCCGGGGTGCCGTTCGCCGGGGTGCCGTTCGCCGGGGTGCCCGCGTTGGGGTTCTTCGTCACGATCGTCTCCGATTCGTCCCGGGCGGGGAGTTGATCTCCGCGCCGCAGCCGTTGTTTGGTGGCTCCTGCTGTACTGACCCACGGCGACGAAGGAATGTGACACGGGTGGACGGAAAATCTTCCGCACAGGATCCGGCCGGGCTCTTCGAGGCCCACCGGCCCAGACTGCGGGCCGTGGCGTACCGGATGCTCGGCTCGATCAGCGAGGCCGAGGACGCCGTCCAGGAGACCTGGCTGCGGTACGACCGCACCGACACCGGGGACGTCGCGAACCTCGCCGGCTGGCTGACCACCGTCGTGTCCCGGGTGTGCCTGAACCTGCTGCGCGAGCGGGCGCACCGCCGTGAGGAGCCGCTGGAACCCGGCGGCTCCGACCAGGTGCGGATCCCGGACCCGCTGCTGCGGCGCGAGGGCGTGGTCGACCCGGAGCAGGAGGTGATGCTCGCGGACTCGGTCGGGCTGGCGCTGATGGTGGTGATGGAGTCGCTGTCCCCCGCCGAGCGGGTCGCCTTCGTCCTGCACGACATGTTCTCGGTGCCGTTCGAGGAGATCGCCCCGCTGATCGAGCGGACCTCGGCCGCGACCCGCCAGCTGGCCAGCCGGGCCCGCCGCCGGGTGCAGGGGCAGGCGCCGGCGCCCGATCCCGACCTGGGCCGGCAGCGGGTCGCGGTGGACGCGTTCTACGCCGCCGCCCGCAACGGTGACCTGAACGCGCTGCTGGCCGTGCTCGATCCGGACGTGGTGCTGCGCTCGGACGGCGGTGCGGGCGTGCGGGTCCGGCAGACGGTGGTGCTCTCGGGTGCGGCCGAGGTGGCGGGGCAGGCCGTCCTGTGGGGCACGCTGTCGCCGTTCGCGCGTCCCGCGCTGGTCAACGGCGTCGCGGGCGCGGTGGTGATCGACGACGGCGGCCGGACGATCTCCGTCATGGCGTTCACCGTGGTGGACGGCGCGATCGCCGCGATCGACGTGCTCACCGACCCGGACCGGCTGGCGCTGCTGGACGTCACGGCCTTCCGGGGCTGAGGGGCGCGCTTCCGGGGCCGAGGGGGCGCGACGCGGCCGGCGGCGGGGGCTCTCCCCGGCCGCCGGCCGCCCCGGGCCGCGGTCGGCGGGTGTCCACACCTCGGTCGGACCGGCCGGAGGACTTGATCACGACGGGCGGTCCGGGCCAGGATCTCCCCCGGTTGGATCACAACGGGGGGAGCCGTGATGTCCGAGGACCGGTCGGTCAGTCGTGGGCTGAGACAGCGTCACATCGCCATGATCGCGCTGGGCGGGGCGATCGGAGCCGGGCTGTTCGTCGGCTCCGGCGTCGGCATCGCCGCGGCGGGGCCCGGGATCGTGGTGTCGTACGTCGTGGCCGGGGTGCTCACCGTCCTGGTCATGCGGATGCTCGGCGAGATGTCCGCCGCCCACCCCGGCTCCGGGTCGTTCTCCGCGCACGCCACCCGCGCCTGGGGGCCGTGGGCCGGGCTGCTGGCCGGCTGGATGTACTGGGCGCTGCTGGTGGTGAGCGTGGCCGCGGAGGCGATCGGGGCGTCCCGGATCGTGGCGGGATGGCTGCCCCAGGTGCCGGCCTGGGTGTGGGTGGCGGCGTTCATGGCGCTGTTCACCGGGACGAACCTGGCGGGCGTGCGGCACTTCGGAGAGCTGGAGTTCTGGTTCGCCGGTGTGAAGGCGGCCTCGATCTGCGCGTTCATCCTGCTCGGCGCCGCCGCCGTGCTCACCGGCCGGGCCCCGGCCGCGGAGCACCTGAGCGCCCACGGCGGCCTGCTGCCGCACGGCTGGCACGGGGTCGCGGTGGGCACGATCGCGGCGGTGTTCGCGTACGGCGGGCTGGAGACGGTGACGATCGCCGCCGCCGAGTGCGCGGATCCGGCGGCCGCGGTGCGCCGGGCGGTGCGCACGGTGCTGTGGCGGGTGGCGCTGTTCTACGTCGGCTCGATGGCGGTGATCGTCGCCGTGGTGCCCTGGGACGACCCGGCGGTCGCGGCCGGTCCGTACGCGGCGGCGATCGGCCGGATCGGGGTGCCGGGCGCGGCGCAGCTGATGAACGCCGTGGTGCTGGTGGCCCTGCTGTCCGCGATGAACGCCAACATCTACGGCTCCTCGCGGATGCTGCACGCCCTCGCCGCCCGCGGCGACGCCCCGCGCCTGCTGACCGGCCGCGGCCGGGCGGCCGCCCCCGGCGGTGCCCCGGGCGGTGCCCCGGACGGCGTCTCCGGTGGCGGCGGTGCCCCGACCGGCACCGGCCGCGCCGTGCTCGCCTCGGCCGCGTTCGGCTTCGCCTCGGTGGTGCTCAGCCTGCTGTGGCCGCGGACCGTCTTCCCGTTCCTGCTGAACTCGATCGGGACGGCGATCCTGGTGGTCTGGATCCTGATCGCCGCCTCCCACCTGCGGCTGCACGGCCGGCGGCAGCGCCCCGGCGGGCCCGAGCAGGGACGCGAACCCGAACAGGGACGCGGGCCCGAGCGGGGCGGGCCCGGGCCGGCGGCCCCGATGCGGGGCTTCCCGTACCTGGGATACCTGGCGCTGGCGGCGATGGCCGGGGTGCTGGTGTTCATGCTGGTGGACCCGGGCAGCCGCAGCCAGGTGCTGTGCACGGGCGCGTGGACGGCGGTGCTGCTGCTGGTGGCCGGGCTGCGGCGGCGCCGTCGCGGGCCGGGCGCCGCTGCGGACGCCCTTCCGGAGACTGGGCCGGCCGCCGCTCAGGACGCCCGTCCGGAGGCCGGCACGGCCGCCGCTCAGGACGCCCGGACCTCCGCCGTCGCCGCGGTCACCGCTCCCGGGCGTAGCGGGCCAGGAACAGGTCGACCCCGGAGCTGATCATCCGGTGCATCCCGGCCTCGTCCAGGTCGGCCTCCGGGCGGAACGTCCGCACCAGCTGCGGCACGCCCACCGTGCAGGCGACCAGCTGCTGCACGGCCAGCACCGGATCCTCCACGGCGAGCACGCCGCGGCGGTCCAGTTCGGCGAAGGCCTCGATCAGCGGGCCGTTGTTCATGTCGTAGCTGACCCGGTACCAGAGCTGGCCCAGCTGCGGGAAGCGGTCGATCTCGCCGATCACCAGCCGGCGCAGCGACATGATGTCGGGGCGCAGCAGGATGCGGGTCCAGTCGAGGGTGAGCGTGATCAGCGCGGAGCGCAGGTCGTCGGCCTCGGCGATGGTGGAGTTCCACGGCTTGAGGTCCTCGTAGGTGGTCGGCAGTATGCCGCCGATCACCGCGAGGAAGAGCCGCTCCTTGTTGCCGAAGTGCTTGTAGATGGTCGCCTTGGAGACGCCGGAGCGCGCGGTGATGGCGTCCATCGAGGCCGCGGAGTAGCCCTCCTTCAGGAACTCGACCAGGGCCGCGTCGATGATCGCCTGCCGC
The DNA here is from genome assembly GCF_044453265.1 of Kitasatospora sp. NPDC051705. Lineage (NCBI taxonomy): Bacteria > Bacillati > Actinomycetota > Actinomycetes > Kitasatosporales > Streptomycetaceae > Kitasatospora > Kitasatospora sp. NPDC051705. Next base: position 62,608 of record NZ_JBITCO010000026.1, read on the forward strand.
TTGCGCTGGGCGGCGTCGACCGGGCTCGGGATGATCGGGATGCCGAACTCGTCGATCGGCCCGGGGTTGTCGGCGGCCATCGGGGTTCTCCTCGGGGTGCTCGGGGGGAGACGGTACGGGCCAGTATAGGAAACTGAACCGTTCGGTCGGATCGCGCGGCGGGGCCCGGCGGGGTGCCGACGGAGCGCGTTCCGCCTCGCCGACGCACCCGCCCGCGGCCGGCGCCGCGGCCGGTCAGTGCACCAGTGAGGCGAAGTGCGGGCCCAGCCCGGCGATCCGCTCGCCGAACTCCGCCAGGCGCGGGGCGAGTGCCGCCAGCTGCGGGCCGAGCGCCGCGCCGAGCAGGAACACCAGGTTGAACAGCCCGATCGCCTCCGGCCGCCGGGACGGCGCGACGGCCTCGGCCGCGGCGCCGGTCAGGACGCCCTGGCCGCCCGCGTTGACGCAGGCGCTGGCGCCCGCACCCAGCAGCACCAGCGGCGCCCAGGGGCTGGACGCGGCGAGGGCGAGCGCGGCGAACGAGCCGCCGAGCAGCAGGCCGGCGGTGCGCCGCAGGCCCAGCCGGGGCGCGGCGCGCACCAGCGACCAGGAGAGCAGTGCGCCGGTCAGGGTGGCGAGCGAGCCGACGGCCCCGGTCTGGACGGCGCTCCAGCCGGTCAGCGCGGCGGCCCGGCGCGGGGCGCCGTAGACCAGGCCGAAGTTGACGGTCGCCAGGACGAGCATCACGCCGGCGACGGCCCGGAAGCGCGGCACCGCCAGGGCGTCCAGGCCGAGGAAGCCGCGACCCGCGGGCCCGTCGGCCGCTGTGGCACCGCCCCGCGACCCCGGGGCCGGCGCCGGATCCGCCACCCGGTCCGCCACCGCCCCGGCGCACGCGCGCAGCGCGGCCGGCAGCACCGCCAGGGTCAGCACCGGGAGCACCAGGCAGGCCCGCCAGCCCAGCCCGGCCGCCACCGCCGCACCGATGAACAGCCCGGCGGTGCCGCCCGCCGCGCTGCCGATCGCGACGAGCCCGGAGGCCCGCCCGTCCGGCCGGCGCGCGGCCAGCTGGAAGGCGGCCACGTTGAACCCGGCCGCGCCGACCGCCTGCAGTGCGCGCCCCGCGACCAGCGGGCCGAGCTCCGCCCCGGCGGCCAGCGTGACCAGCACGCCGAGCAGCAGCGCCGCCGCGGAGGCGAGCAGCAGCGCCCGCGGGCCGCGCCGACCGGCGGTGCCGGTGAGCAGCGGGGTGCCGAGCATCATGCCGAGGCCGTAGCCGCTCATCAGCCAGGACGCGGAGTCGAGGCCGGTGTGCAGTTCGCGCGCGACGGCGGGCAGGACGAGGCTCGGACTGGAGAGCCCAGCGGCCCCGGGTGCGGCGACCGCCGCGAGCAGCAGGCCGGTCCGGAGCGACCCCCGTACGCCCCGGCCGGCGCTGCCCGCCGACGGCTCCGCCGGGGGCGCGCCCGCCCCGGCCGCCGTGTCCAGCACTCCCGGGCTCATTCCGGGATCCTCCCGAACTTGCCGTTCGAGAAGTCGATTTGGGCCTGCCGGAGCTCGGCCGCGGTGTTCATCACGAACGGGCCGCCGCGGGCCACCGGCTCGCCGATCGGCTCGCCGGCCAGGACCAGCACCTCGGCCGGGCCGCCCGGCGCGGCGACGGCGATCCGCTCGCCGTCGTGCGCCAGCACCGCGAGCTGACCGTCCGCCAGCGGCGCGTCGGGCAGTTCGACGGCGCCGGAGAGCACGTAGACGGCGGCGTTGTGGCCCGCCGGCACGGTGAACTCGACCTGCCCGCCCGCGGGCAGCACGGCGTGCGCGAGCAGGACCGGCAGGTGGGTCTCGAACGGCCCGGCCACGCCGTGGCTGCGGCCCGCGATCACCTTGACCGCGCTGCCGTCCCCGGTGCGCACCACCGGGATGGTGTCGGGCCCCTGGTTCTGGCTGCGGGCCGGGAGGTCCTTCAGCCGGGCGGGCAGGTTCACCCAGATCTGGAGCATGTGCTGGCGGCCGCCGCGGGCGAGCAGGTCGGCGGTCGGCTCGTTGGAGTGCACGATGCCGGCGCCGGCGGTGAGCCACTCGACCTCGCCAGCGACGCTGGTGCCGCGCCGGCCGGTCGAGTCCGCCCAGTCCATCGAGCCCTCGATGAGGTAGGAGACCGCCTCGAAGCCGCGGTGCGGGTGGGCGGGGGCGCCCTTGGCCTCGCCGGGGGCGAGCAGCAGCGGGCCGGTCTGGTCGACCATCAGGAACGGGTCCAGCATCGGGAGCTCGGCCACCGGGAACGGGCGGCGGACGGGGAAGCCGGCGCCCTCGAAGGTGTGCACGGGATCGATGACGGTGGTGGTCGAGCGGACGGGGGCGGCCTGGGCCGCGGCGAGCTGAGTCGTCGTCATGCCCAAGACTGAACTACACGATTCAGTTCAGAGTCAAGACTGAACCGTCTGGTTGACGTACTGAACTGAACCGTTTAGATTTCTCGGCGTCGGAACGACCGCCGGCCCGACTCCCGCCCCGCACCGGGCGGTCCGGCCGGCCGTCCGTGCCACCACCCACATCCACCCGCAAGGAGCACCGCCATGACCGCGTCCAAGGTCTTCGCCCTCTCCGGCTCGCTGCGCGCCGACTCGCACAACACCGCACTCCTGCGCGCCGCCCAGGCGTTCGACCCGGCCGGCATGGAGATCGAGATCTACGACGGCCTGCGCGAGATACCCCCGTACGACTACGACCTGGACCACCCCGGCCTGCGCCCGGCCGTCGTCGAGGAGCTGCGCCGGGCGGTCTCCGCCGCGGACGGCCTGCTCGTCGCCACCCCGGAGTTCAACTACTCCGTCCCCGGCGTCCTCAAGAACGCCCTGGACTGGCTGAGCACCGACTGGAGCCGGACCGAGGGCGTCCCGCTGCGCCACAAGCCCACCGCGATCATGGGCGCCGCGCCGGGCAGCTTCGGCTCCGTCCGCGCCCAGCTGGCGCTGCGCCAGGTCTTCCTCTGCACCGACAGCGACGTGGTGGCCAAGCCCGAACTCGTCGCCTTCCGCTCCCACGAGCGCTTCGACGGCGAGGGCACCCTCGTCGACGAGGGCACCATCGGCATCCTCAAGGACCTGCTGACCGCCCTGCAGGACAAGATCGACGCCGCCCGCGCCTGACGCCCCTCCCCCGGCCCCTCCGGCACCCCGCCCCGGCTCGCCCCGGCCCGGCCCCGCGCCCGCCCCGGCCTGCCCCGGCTCCGAGGACCCGCCCCGCCCCGGCTCGCCCCGGCCCGGCCCTGCGCCCCGCCCCGGCCTGCCCCGGCCCGGCACCCGCACCCGCACCCGCACCCGCGTCCACGACCTGCACCCGCACCCCGAAACCCACCGCCCCCACGCGGCACGAAGCCCGCCGAGCAAGCGCTCGGCGGGCTTCGTCACGCCTCCCGCACCGGTCCGGTCGGGCGGCCGGGGCGGCGCGGTGTCACCGGTCACCGCGCCACCGCGGATTCCGCACCGGTGGAACGTCACCGCTGGAACGTCACCGGCTGGAACGTCACCAGCCCTGCGCGGCGACCCAGTCGGCGAGGTGGCGGGCGCAGACGTCGACGGACTCGCGCCAGCTGTGCGCCGCGCCCTCGCCGGCCTCGTCACTGACGTGCTTGACCAGGCGCACCGGCAGCCCGGCACGGTGGGCGACCACCGCGACGGCGTAACCCTCCATGTCGACCAGGTCGGCGTGCTCGGCCAGCCGGGCGCGGGCCGCCGGGTCGGAGACGAAGAGGTCGCCGGTGGCCAGCACCGGCCCCTGGCCCCGGCCCACCACCAGCGGGGCGCCGTAGGTGCGCCCGGTGAGCTCGTACAGGGCGGGGGTGTCGAGGTCGTGCTGGATCACCTGGACCACGTGGTGGGTGCCCTCCCAACCGGGGCGCAGCGCGCCGGCGGTGCCCAGGTTGACCACCTCGGACGGCCGCTCGCCCTGCGCGAGGACGGTGGCCAGCGCCGAGGTGGCGTTGATCTTCCCGATGCCGGTGAGCAGGACGGGCAGCCGGCCGTCCAGGTGGGCGGCCTCCTCGCGGACGGCGACGACGAGCAGCGGGCGGTCGGGCGAGATCGTTCCAAGCAGGCGCATGCGCCCATCGTACGGAGAGCGTCCGGCCCGCAGCGGGAGCGCGCACCCGGGCGGACCCCGGCGCTCCGGACCGCCCGGGGAACCGCACGGGGTGCGTCCGGCGTCGGACGGTACGCCGCCCGCCCCGCGCGGCCGCCGAGGCGCCCGGGGCGGCACCGCGGCGAAGCCTCGAACCGTGCACCGGAAACTCAAGATCGGCGCAAGTCGGGTGTGGCCGGGGGGAGTCACGGCCATACTGCTGGCATCGGCCGCGCCCGGATGACGGGCCGGCCCCAGGGGAGGGTGAGGCGGGTGGCGACACCAGGAGGTACCGGCGCACCGGGCGCCGCGGTCCGGACACGGCCGAACGGTCCACCGGGCGCCACGGCGTCCAGACCCGGCGGTGCGCCCGCGCGCCGCCCCGCCGCGGGCCCACCCGCACCGCGCGGGCTGCGGGGGCGGCTCGCGCGGGCCGCCCGGACGGCCCCGGGCCGGCTGCGACTGGCCGGCGCGGTGCTCGCCGCGCTGACGGTGGCCTTCGGCGCGCTGACGGCCTGGCAGCTGGAGACCCGGGCGCAGGCCGCCCAGCGGGTGGTCTCCTACAGCCAGCCGCTGAGCCAGGCCGCCGCCGACATCCACCGCTCGCTGGCCGACGCCGACACCACCGCGGCCACCGGCTTCCTGCTGGCCGGCGCCGAGCCGAAGGCCGTCCGGGACCGCTACGAGCAGGACCTCGCCACGGCCGCCAAGCTGATCGCCGACGCCGCCGCCCGGACCACCGCGACCTCCCCCGCACAGGGCTCGCTCGCCCGGATCAACCAACAACTCCCGCTCTACTCCGGCCTGGTGGAGAGCGCCCGGACGAACAACCGGCAGGGCTTCCCGCTCGGCGGCGCCTACCTGCGGTACGCCTCCGAGCAGATGCAGACCCAGCTGCTGCCGGCCGCCGCCGAACTGACCACCATCGAGAACGGCGAACTGGCCGCCGACTACGCCGAGGCCAAGGCGGTGCCGTGGGGGGCGTACGTCCTGGCGCTGCTCACCCTCGCCGCCCTGGTCTGGGTGCAGCTGACGCTGTTCCGCCGCACCAACCGGGTCTTCAACCCCGGCCTGCTCGGCGCCACCGCCGCCGTCCTGGCCGGCGCGCTCTGGCTCACCGTCACCGGCCTGACCGCCAGCGCGGCGCTCAAGCAGAGCGACCGCGAGGGCGCGACCCCGCTGCGCGCGCTCAACGCCGCCCGGGTGGACGTGCTGACCGCCCGGCTCGCCGAGAACCTGAACTTCGTCGCCCGCGGCTCCACCACCAGGTACACCGACCAGTGGCTCAAGACCACCCAGCACCTGTCCGCCAGTGCGCCCGCCGACACCCCGGTGGACCAGCTGGTCGGCACGCTGCCGGAGGCCTTCCGGCTGGCGCCGCCGCAGGCCCGGTCGCTGGTCGCCGACGCCCGCGCGCAGTACGCCGTCTGGGACGAGCGGCACACCTCCGCGCGGAAGGCGGAGGTCGACCGGGCCGACTACCAGGGCGCCCTGGACGCGACCGTCTCGGCCGTCGGCGCCACCACCACCGCCGACGCCGCCTTCAACGGCACCGACCAGGCGCTCGCCAAGGCGGCCGACGCCGAGCAGGAGCGGTTCCTGGCGTCCGCGAAGGGCGTCGACGGGGACCTGCGCACCACGGCCGTCGCCGTCGCGGTGCTGGGCCTGGTCGCCGCGGCCGCCGCGCTGCGGGGCCTGGGCCGACGACTGGCCGAGTACCGGTAGAGGGGGGACGACAGATGCGCAAGAGGACCCGAACGGGCCGGCCGGCCGCCGTGCTGGCGCTGCTCGCCGCCGGTGCGGCCGTGCTCGGCGGGGGCGGCCCGTCCGGCGCCGCGCCCGTCGCCGCCGGCGCGCCGCAGACCGTGCGGCAGGACCAGCGGACAACGCAGGACCAGGCCGACTGCGACGTGTACAAGAGCGTGCCGCCGAGCACCGAGGACGGCCCGGCGGTGAAGGCGATCAAGGCCCGGCGCAGCCTGGTCATCGGTGTGGACCAGAACAGCTACCGCTGGGGCGCCCGCAACCCGAACACCGGCCAGATCGAGGGCTTCGACATCGACCTCGCGCGGGCGATCGGCACCGCCGTCATGGGCGACGCCGACAAGGTGGTGCTCAAGCCGGTGGCGACCGCGGACCGGGTCGACGCCGTCCAGAAGGGGCGGGTCGACCTGATCGTCCGCACCATGACGATCAACTGCAAGCGGATGGAGGACGTCGCCTTCTCCAAGCCGTACTTCAGCATCACCCAGCGGGTGCTGGTGCCGAAGGCCTCCCCGGCGAAGAACGTCGACGACGCGGTCAAGGACCGGACGGTCTGCGCCGCCAAGGGCTCGACGGCCTGGAACGTCCTGGACGGCAAGAAGACCGCCAGGCAGGTCGTCACCGTCGAGAACCAGCTGGACTGCCTGGTCCTGATGCAGCTCGGCAAGGTCGACGCCACCATGACCGACGACGGCCTGGCGGCCGGCCAGGCCGCCCAGGACCAGACCGTGCGGATCGTGGACGGCGAGGCGCAGCCCGAGGTGATCGGCGTCGCGATGCTCAAGACCAGCCCCGACCTGACCGCCCGGGTCAACCAGGTGCTGGCCGACTACTACGCGAGCGGCGCCTGGCGCAGCTCGTACGACCGCTGGCTCAAGCCCTACATGGTCAACGACGCCGACCACTACTGGCCGGTGGCGCACTGACCGGCGCGCAGGCGCGCGGAGCGCGGGGCGTTGACACCGCCTTGACGCCCCGCGCCCGCACCCGCCGCGGGGCCACCGGCTAGGGTTCGGGACGATCACCGCGGGGAGACCGCCGGTGGGTACGGGGGCTGTCGTGGGATCGCGGGTCGGGATCGCACGCGAGGAAGGAAGGACACCGCGGTGGCTGCATCGGCTGGCCCGGTACTGAGCCGGGAGGAGGTGGACCGCGTGCTGGCGCGCCTCGGCGCGGAGCGCGACGCGGTCGAGTCCGCGCTGCTCGCCCTGCAGGACCATCCGGGCCTGCGGCTGCTCGACGGCGCCGACCTGGCCGGGCGCACCCTGGAGCAGTGGTCCGTCGCCGGGAAGGGCCTGCCGCTGCTCTGGGCGCTGTTCGACCGCTACTCGGAGGCGCTGGCCTCGGCGCGCGCCGTGCGGGCCCGCAAGGCCAAGCCCGGTGCGCCCGAACTCGCCGAGCTGAGCGAGCTGTTGACCGGCGACGCGGTGACCGTCCCGGGCGGCGCGCTGCCCGACGGCCCGCAACTGCTCGGCGCGCCCGCCCGCCTGGTCGAGCGGATCAGCCTGGACGCGCTGATGGCCCGGATGAACTCCTGGTACGCCACCGTGCTGGAGGTGGTCAGCGCCGCCGACGCGGTCTGGTCGGCGCTGCCGGCCCGGATCGACCTGCTGCTGGCCGAACTCCACCGGGTGCGCACGCTCGCCGCCTCGCTCGGCGTGCGGGCCGGCGGCCACCCGCTGGGCGACGACCTCGCCGGGCTGGAGGCCGACCTCACCGCGCTGCGCACCGAGGTCCGCGGCGACCCGCTGGCGCTGTGGCGCCCGGCCCGGGTGCCCGCCCAGCGCGGCACCGTGCCGGAGGGCACCGCCTTCGCCACGCCCGCCGGAGTGGTGGACACCGAGCGCTTCGACCGGGCCGGCCGGGCCCTGGACGGCGTGCGGCTGGAGCTGGAGGACCTGCTGCGGCTGCGCGACGACGCCGAGGAGCGCCTGCAGGGCGTCGGAGACCTCCTCCAGCGGGCCGACGCGACCCTGGCCGAGGCCCGCCGGGCGCGCGGCGAGGTGCTGGCGAAGATCGCCGCCAGCGACGTCCCGGCGGTGCCCGGCCCGGCCTCGGCCCTGCGCGAACGGATCGTGACGGCCCTGGAGCTGCGCCAGGCCGGGCAGTGGGGCCGGCTGGCGCCGCTGCTGGACGCGCTGGAGGACGCCGCGGCCAAGGAGCTCGGCCGCGCCCGGCAGGCGCTCACCGAGGTGACCCAGCCGCTGGCCGTCCGCGCCGAACTGCGCGGCCGGCTGGACGCCTACAAGGCGATGGCGGCCCGGCTGCGGGTCTCCGAGGACCCGGAAGTGATCGAGCACTACGAGAAGGCGCGCTGGCTGCTCTGGAGCGCGCCCTGCGACCTGCGGGCGGCGGCCGCCGCGGTGGCCCGCTTCCAGCAGTCGCTGCGGCCGGCACAGGCCGGGGCCGCACCGGAGACGGCCGGCCCGACGCCGGTCGACGGACAGGTACAGGGGGGCTGAGGTTGATGGGCGGGACGTGCGTACGGCCGGAGTGCTCCGGCGACGGCAGGATCGACGAGGACGGCTACTGCGACGAGTGCGGGCTCGCCCCGGCGGGCGGCGGCACCCTGCCCCCGGTGGCGGCCCCGGCCGCCCCGGCCGTGGCCGGCCCCGGCTCGCCCTGCCCGCGGGACTGCCCCGGCGGCATCGACGCCGACGGCTACTGCGACGAGTGCGGCCTGACCCCGCCCGCCGGCGACACCGGCGCCACCCGGCCCCACCTGCCCTCCGCCCGGGTCTCCGCCGACTCGGGGCGCAGCGGCTCGGTCCGCTCGGTCTCCTCCCGCACCGGATCGGCCCGTTCGATGTCCGGCCGCTCCCGCTCGCACCGCTCGACCCGCACCGGCAGCAGCCGCTCGGTCTCGGTGCGCAGCACCCGCGCCAGCGGCAGCGCCGGCACCCGCAACCGGCTGGGCGCCGGCCTGGTCACCGTGCCGACGGTGGAGACGGCCGACCCGTCGCAGGCGGTGCTGGAGAACCCGCAGGTGCCGGAGCGCAAGCGGTTCTGCTCCAAGTGCGAGTCCCCGGTGGGCCGGGAGAAGGGCGGCCGGCCGGGCCGGCCGGACGGCTTCTGCACCAAGTGCGGCACCCCGTACTCGTTCACGCCCAAGCTGCGCCGGGGGGACCTGGTCGGCGGGCAGTACGAGGTGGTGGGCTGCCTGGCGCACGGCGGGCTCGGCTGGATCTACCTGGCGGTGGACCGGCGGGTCAACGACAAGTGGGTGGTGCTGAAGGGCCTGCTGGACACCGGGGACGAGGACGCGCTGGCCGCGGCCGTCGCCGAGCGGCGCTTCCTGGCCGAGGTGGACCACCCGAACATCGTCCGGATCATCAACTTCGCCGAGCACCCGGACCTGCGCACCGGCTCCACCGACGGCTACATCGTGATGGAGTACGTCGGCGGCAAGTCGCTCAAGGACATCGCCAACGACCGCCGCACCGCGGACGACCGGCGCGAGCCGCTGCCCGTCGAGCAGGCGATCGCGTACGCCCTGGAGGCGCTGCCGGCGCTCGGCTACCTGCACGGCCGGGGCCTGGTCTACTGCGACTTCAAGATCGACAACGTGATCCAGAGCGGCGACACGCTGAAGATCATCGACATGGGCGCCGTCCGCCGCTTCGACGACGAGGGCCCGATCTACGGCACCGTCGGCTACCAGGCCCCGGAGATCGCCACCGACGGCCCCTCCCCCGCCTCCGACCTCTACACCGTCGCCCGCACCCTCGCGGTGCTCACCTTCGACTTCCAGGGCTACACCGGGCGGTTCCGCGACACCCTGCCCGGCCCCGAGGACGTCGAGGTCTTCGCCCGCTACGAGTCCTACTACCGCTTCCTGGTCCGCGCCACCGACCCGGACCCGGCCCGCCGGTTCTCCTCCGCCGAGGAGATGGCCGACCAGCTCACCGGCGTGCTGCGCGAGATCCTGGCCCTCCAGGACGAGCGCCCCCGACCGGCCCAGTCCACCCTCTTCGGGCCCGAACTGCGCGTCGTCGACACCGAACTGGTGATGCCCACCGAGCAGGCCGGGCAACTCCTGGTGACCGCCCTCGACCCGGCCGCCGCCGCCCTCGCCCTGCCCGTCCCCCGGGTCGACCCGGACGACCCCAACGCCGGCTTCCTCGCCACCCTCCTGGCCACCGACCCCGAGGAGGCGCTCACCGCCCTGGCCGGCGCGCCCGCCTTCTCCGTCGAGAGCCGACTGCGCGAACTGCGCGCCCAGCTCGAACTCGGCCGCCACCGCGAGGCCACCGCCGCACTCGGCGCCCTGGAGAACGACCACCCCGACGACTGGCGGGTGGTCTGGTACCGCGGGCTGGTCGCCCTCGTCGCCTCGGTCGACGGGGACGGCGACGGCACGCGCGGGAACCCCGCGGACCTACGGGCCGCCGCGGAGGCCTTCGACGCGGTGTACGACGCCTTCCCCGGCGAGGCCGCACCCAAGCTGGCCCTGGCCGTCTGCGCCGAACTGCTCGGCGACGGCGGCGACGCGGCCGAGTTCTACCGGCTGGTGTGGACCACCGACCAGGCCTACCTGAGCGCCGCGTTCGGGCTCGCCCGGGTCCGCCTGGCCGAGGACGACCGCCCCGGCGCCGTCCGGGCCCTGGAGTCCGTCCCCGCCACCTCCAGCCAGTACACCGCCGCCCGGATCGCCGCCGTCCGCGCCCGCCTGCGCGAACGGCCCGCCACCGACCCGCTGGCCACCGACCTCGGCGCCAGCTCCGCGCAGCTCACCGCGCTGCGGCTGGACGACCGGCGCCGCGAGGAGCTCTCCGTCGAACTGTTCGGGGCGGCCCTCGGCTGGGTCACCGCGGGCTCGACCGGTGCCGCCCAGGCCGGCGCCCCCACGGTGCTCGGACGTCCCGCGGTGGAGCGGGAACTGCGGTTCGCCCTGGAACAGTCATACCGGGTACTCGCCCGGTTGGCCGACCGGACCGAGACCAGGATCGAGATGGTGGAGCGGGCCAACCGCGCCCGCCCCAGGACGTGGGTGTAGCCGATGCCACAGCAGACCGTGTGCCCGAGCTGTTCCGAGCCGATGGAGCCGGAGGACGCCTTCTGCGGCGCCTGCGGGGCCGGCCGGGACGGCCGGCCCGCCCCGGGCGCACTGCCCGCGAGCTGGACCGCCGCCCCGGGCGAGACCGTCCCGCCGCAGCACGGGCCGGGCTGCGCGCACTGCGGCAGGCCGCAGGTCACCCCCGACGGCTACTGCGAGGCCTGCGGCCGGGCCCAGCCGCGCCCGCGCGACCACATGGAGAAGTCGCTGGGCGGCGTCGCCGGGGTCAGCGACCGCGGCGTGCGCCACCACCGCAACGAGGACTCCTTCACCGTCGCCGCGACGTCGCTGCCCGGCGGCGAGCCCGTCGTGGTCGCCGTGGTGTGCGACGGCGTGTCCTCCTCCGACCGCCCCGACGAGGCCTCCGAGACCGCCGTCGACGCCGCCTCCGAATCGCTGCTGACCTCCCTGGAGGCCGGCCGCGAACCCACCGCCGCGATGCGCCAGGCCATCGCCGACGCCGCCCGGGCCGTCGCCGACCTCGCCGCGGACGGCGCCGGGCCCGCCCGGCCCGACCTCAACGCGCCGGCCTGCACCTACGTCAGCGCGATAGCGTCCGGCGGCCGGATCACCATCGGCTGGGTCGGCGACACCCGGGCCTACTGGATCCCGGACGACCGCGCCGCCGCCGAGCCGTTCCGGCTCACCCAGGACGACTCCTGGGCGGCCCGGATGGTCGAGGCCGGGCTGATGGGCGAGGCCGAGGCCTACGCCGATCCGCGCGCCCACGCCATCACCGGCTGGCTCGGCGCGGACGCCGAGGAGGTCGTCCCGCACACCCTCGACTTCACCCCGCACGTCCCCGGGGTGCTGCTGATCTGCACCGACGGCCTGTGGAACTACGCCGAGGCCGCCACCGACCTGGCGTACTACGTCCGGCCGGACGCCCGCACCGAACCCCTCGCGGCGGCCCAGACCCTGGTGAAGTTCGCGGTCGCCGCCGGCGGCCACGACAACATCACCGTCGCCGTCCTGCCGATCGACCCGCCGGCCCGCGCGGTCGGCGACGACGAGGACGAGCGGACGGCCACCGCCCTCGACCTGCCCGTGGTCGTCCCGCGGGGCGCCCCGGCCGGCGAGGACGAGGAGGACCACGATCCGACCCTGCCCGACCTCCCGGTGATCGGCTCCCCCGCCGCCCCGCTGCCGCCGACCCCGCCCGCACCCCCGGCGGTCCCCCCGCCCGCACCCCCGGCGGTCCCCCCGGCCGCACCCGCCGCCCCGGCGGCCCCGGCCGTCCCGCCCCAGCCGCCGCACCCGCCGACGGCCTGACGGAACGCCGCGTCGCCGCAGCGGGCCCGCCCCACCGGGGGCGGGCCCGCTGCGGCCGACCGCACGGACCGGTCCGCACCGCCCCGCACTGCACTGCACCGCCCCGCACTGCACCGCCCCGCACCAAGGCGCACCAAGCCGCACGGACCTGCACCGACCTGCACCGACCTGCACCGACCACCTGACGGGAGCCACCGGCCCATGGCAACACTGGCGAAGCCGAACCTGCCCAGGTTCGACGTGGACATCTTCCAGAACGAGTACCTCGCCGACGGCGCCCGCGAGGTCAACGCCATCGTCACCGTCACCGCGACCGGCGGCGGCACCTCCGGCGGCCGCCCGCTCGGCCTCTCGGACGCGGCCCAGCAGGGCGCCGACGCCGCCGCGGCCGTGGTGATCCTGGTCGACTGCTCGGGCTCGATGGACTACCCCAAGACCAAGATCAACGGGGCCCGGGAGGCCACCGCCGCCGCCATCGACGCGCTGCGCGACGGCACCGCCTTCGCGGTGGTCGCCGGCACCCACGAGGCCCGCGACATCTACCCGGGCGACGGCACCCTCGCGACCGCCTCCGCCGACACCCGGGGCCGCGCCAAGGAGGCCCTGCGCCGCCTCACCGCGGCCGGCGGCACCGCCATGGGCAGCTGGCTCGCCAAGGCCGACCAGCTCTTCCTGACCCGCCGCGACATCACCATCCGGCACGCCGTCCTGCTCACCGACGGCAACAACGAGCACGAGTCCGCGGCCGACCTGGAGCGCACCATCGAGCGGGTCGGCGGCCACTTCACCGCCGACTGCCGCGGCGTCGGCACCGACTGGCGGATCGACGAGCTGCGCAAGATCTCCTCCGCGCTGCTGGGCACCGTCGACATCGTCGCCGAACCGTCCGGCCTGGCCGAGGACTTCCGCTCGATGATGGCCGGCGCCATGGGCAAGCAGGTCGCCGACGTCGCGCTGCGGATCTGGACCCCGGCCAACGCCACCGTCAGGTTCGTCAAGCAGGTCGCCCCCAGCGTCGAGGACCTCACCGCCCGGCGCGCCGAGGCCGGCCCCCGGGCCGGCGACTACCCCACCGGCTCCTGGGGCGACGAGAGCCGCGACTACCACGTCTGCGTCGAGGTCCCGGCCGCCTCGGTCGGCAACGAGATGCTCGCCGCGCGGATCAGCCTGGTGCTGCCCCCGCAGGTCGGCGGCGGCACCCCCGAGGTGCTCTCGCAGGGGCTCGTCAAGGCGGTCTGGACGGACGACCTGGCCTCCTCCACCCGGATCAGCCCGCAGGTCGCCCACTACACCGGGCAGGCCGAGCTCGCCTCCTCCATCCAGGAGGGCCTGGAGGCCCACCGGGCCGGGGACGTCGACACCGCGACCGCCAAGCTGGGCGCCGCCGTCCGGATCGCGCACGCGACCGGGAACGACGGCACCTACAAACTGCTGCAGAAGGTGGTCGACGTGGTCGACCCGAAGGAGGGTACCGTTCGGTTCCGTAAGAACGTGAGCGAGGCCGACTCGATGACCCTTGAGACCCGGTCGACCAAGACGGTGCGTGTGAAGAAGTGACCGCTGAAGACGTGACCGGGCCGACGACCCGGTGCGACGCCGCCCCAAGCCGGCTCGATGTGAGGGGGAACTGATGCCGATCTGCCCGAGGGGCCATGAGTCGCAGGCCGAGGACTGGTGCGACTTCTGCGGCTTTCCGATGACTCCGCCCGCCCCGGCGCCCGGGGCCCATCCGGGGGCGCACGGGGCCCACCCCGCGCCCGGAGCACCCGCCGGGCACCCGGAGCACGGCGGGACGCCCTACGGCGCCCCGCTGCCGCCCCCGCCCGCACCGCCGGGGGCCCACCCGCAGCCCGGCGCCTACCCGCCGCCGCCCGCGCAGGGCTTCCCGGACCTCACCGAGGGCCTGGTGGTCTGCCCGATCTGCCGCAGCCCGCAGACCGGGCGGTTCTGCGAGGAGTGCGGGTACGACTACGAGCTCTCCACGCCCTCGCGCCGCCAGCCCCCGGCGGCCGGCGTCCCCGCGCCGGGCCCGGCCCAGCCCCCGCCGCTGAACATCCCGGCGGCGTACGGCGGCGCCCCGCAGCCGGGCGCGCCCCAGCACGCCCAGCCCCAGCACGGCGCACCACAGCACGGCCAGCCCCAGCACGGTGTCCCTCAGCCCGGGGTCCCCCAGCACGCCCAGCCCCAGCACGGCGCACCGCAGCACGGCCAGCCGCAGCCGGCGCCCCTCCCGCAGCAGCTCCAGCCGCAGCAGCCGCAGGCCCCCGTGCCCGCGCACACCTACGGCTACCCGCCGCCCGAGGGCGCGTTCCCCGAGGCCCCGGCCCGCGAGGACTCCGGCCCGGTCTACGCCCAGCCGCCCGGCCAGAACGGGCAGGCCGGCGGGGACTTCCGCACCTCGTTCCACCTCGCCCCGCCGCAGCCCCAGCCGGAGGCCGCCCCGGCGGAGCCGGTCCGAGCCAACTGGATCGCGGTGGTCTCGGCCGACCGCGACTACTTCACCGACATGATGGCCCGCAGCGGTCCCGAGGCGGCCGGCCTGTTCTTCCCCCCGTACTGCCCGGAGCGCCGCGTCCCGCTGACCGGCCGCGGCCAGCTGCGGATCGGCCGGCGCAGCCAGCACCGCGGGACGGTCCCGGAGATCGACCTGTCGGTGCCGCCGGAGGACCCGGGCGCCTCGCACCAGCACGCGCTGCTGGCCGAACAGGCGGACGGCAGCTGGGTGCTGGTGGACCAGGACTCCACCAACGGCACCACCGTGAACGGCGGTGCGGAGCCGATCACCCCGCACACCGCCGTCCCGCTCAACGACGGCGACCGGATCCACGTCGGCGCCTGGACGACCATCACGGTGCACCGCGCCTGACGCCGGGCCCGACCGGGCCGGACGGACCACCGCGTCCGTCCGGCCCGACGCGTTTCCCGGCCTCGGCAAAATGATCTTCAAATCGCTTGCGCCACGCCTGCACAGCCCCACCGGATGCCCCTACGCTCTGGGCACATGACTGCAGCTATATCCGCCGACGGAATCCGTCAGCGGTACGGGGATGTGCAGGCCGTCGACGGGGTGTCCCTCACCGTCGAGGCCGGCGAGTTCTACGGGATCCTGGGGCCCAACGGCGCCGGGAAGACCACCACCATGGAGATCCTGGAAGGAGTCCGCGAACCGGACGAGGGCCGGGTCGAGCTGCTGGGGATGGCACCCTGGCCGCGCAACCCGCAACTGCTGCCGCGCATCGGCGTGCAGTTCCAGGCCTCCGCCTTCTTCCGGAAACTGACGGCCCGGGAGACCATCCGCACCTTCGCCTCGTTCTACGGGGTCGGCCCCCGACGGGCCGACGCGATGCTGGAGCGGGTCGGTCTGGCCGACAAGGCGGAGACCCTCACCGAGAAGATGTCGGGCGGCCAGGCCCAGCGCCTGTCGATCGCCTGCGCCCTGGCCCACGACCCGGAGCTCGTCTTCCTGGACGAGCCCACCACCGGCCTCGACCCGCAGGCCCGGCGCAACCTCTGGGACCTCCTGCGGGACATCAACTCCGAGGGCCGCACGGTCGTGCTGACCACCCACTACCTGGACGAGGCCGAGGTCCTCTGCGACCGGGTCTCGATCATGGACCACGGGAAGATCCTGCACACCGGCGCCCCCGCCGCGCTGATCCGCGAGATCGACGACACCGTCCGGATCAGCGTCGCCTCCGGCCAGCTCACCGCCGACCGGGCCCGCGAACTGCTCACCGCGGCCGGCGCCGAGATCGCCGCCCTGGACGACGACACCGTCACGCTGGCCGTCTCCACCCGCCTCCCGGCCCCGGTCCTGAGCGTCCTGGCCGAGCAGAACGCGCTGCGCGGCCTCGAGGTGCGCGGCGCCACCCTGGAGGACGTCTTCCTCCAGCTGACCGGACGGGAGTACCGGGCATGACCGCCAGCACGTCCACCGGCACCAAGGTGCCCGCCCAGCGCGGCGGTCCGACCGGCGAGGCGGGCGCCGGCCGGGAGCGCGTCAGCGCGTTCTGGAGCCTGTCCCGCGCCATGCTGCTCGGCATGAAGCGCGACCGCACCGCGACCTTCTTCATCCTGCTCTTCCCGCTGGTGTTCCTGGTCTTCTTCGGCACCGTCAGCAAGGGCACCGGCAGCCCGCACGCCAAGGTCGCGCAGGTCGGGGCGGTCCAGCTGTTCGACTCGATGCAGGGCGACGCCCGCACCGGGCTGAACGCGGTCCTCACCATCACCCGGACCGACGACGAGGCCGGCACCCTGGAGAAGGTCCGCAAGGGCGACTTCGACGCGATGATCGAGCAGGGGCCCGACGGCAGGGTCGAGCTGCGGTACAGCGCCGCCGACGCCGTCCGGGCCGGCGCCCTCCGGGGCATCCTCGACTCCGTGGTCCAGAGCGCCAACCAGGCCGCCACCGGAAAGCCCCCGGCCTACGTGCTGGACGCCCAGCAGGTCGAGGACAAGTCGCTCAAGCCGATCCAGTTCCTCACCCCCGGCCTGCTCGGCTGGGCCGTCGCCACCGGCGCGGTCTTCGGCGCCGCCCTGACCCTGGTCAACTGGCGCAAGACCAAGGTGCTGCGCCGCCTGCGGCTGGCCCCGATCAGCGCCGGCACCGTCGTCAGCTCCCGGATCGTGGTCTCGCTGCTGACGGCGCTCCTGCAGAGCGCCGTCTTCCTGGTGGTCGCCACGGGCTTCTTCGGGCTCAAGCTCACCGGTGACTGGTGGCTGGTCATCCCGCTGGTGGCCTGCGCGACCCTCGCCTTCATGTCGATCGGGCTGCTGGCCGGTTCGGTCGCCAAGACCGAGGAGGCCGCCAACGGCATCTCCCAGGTCATCGTCCTGCCGATGTCCTTCCTGTCCGGCTCGTTCTTCCCGCTGGACGGCGCGCCGGGCTGGCTGCAGACCATCTCCAAGGTGATGCCGCTGCACTACCTGGTCACCTCCGCCCAGTCGGTGCTCACCCGCGGCGGCGGCGTCATGGACGCCCTGCCCACCATGGGCGGGCTGCTGGCCTTCGCGGCGGTGCTGACCGGCGTCGCCTGGAAGCTGTTCAAGTGGGAGGACGCGTAGCCACCGCGTCCGGATGAGCCCGCCGCACGGGGTCGTACGCCGATGGTCCCGGTGTACGGCCCCGCCGGCGTCTGCGACCATGGTCGGGTGACAGAGATCGGGCGAGGCACGTTGAGCGAGGAGACCTTCTTCGAGCGGGTCGGCGGAGAGCCGACCTTCCGGCGGCTGGTCCACCGGTTCTACCAGGGCGTCGCCGAGGACGAGTTGCTCCGGCCGATGTACCCCGAGGAGGACCTCGGCCCGGCCGAGGAGCGACTGACCCTCTTCCTGATGCAGTACTGGGGCGGCCCCCGCACCTACGGCGAGCAGCGCGGCCACCCGCGGCTGCGGATGCGGCACGTGCCGTTCAAGGTCGACCGCGCCGCGCACGACGCCTGGTTGAAGCACATGCGGGCCGGGGTGGACGAGCTGGCCCTGCCGGCCGAGGACGAGCAGCAGCTCTGGGACTACCTCACCTACGCCGCCGCCTCGATGATCAACACCCCGGGCTGATCCGGCCGGATCCGGCCCTTCCGGCCCGCGCCGCAGCGGCGGCCCCGCGCGGCTGGGGCTTGTCGGACGAGCCCTAGCGGAGCGGGCTCAGCCCCAGGCCCGCGCCGGGCGCGGCCGCCGTCCGCACCGCCACCGAGCCGGCCGGCGCGCTCAACCGCAGCCAGCCGCCCGCCCGGTGCACGGTGAGCGGCGAACCGGGCTTCAGGAAGCCGATCACGTGCGCCGCGTGCACCGCGCGCAGCGGCAGCTCCGGCAGCGCGCCGACCGGGCGCGACCAGATCTCGTCGGCCAGCGCGTCCAGCACCGCACGGCTGCGGTGGTGCTCCGGGACGGCCTCACTGCGCTCGCGGAACTCCCGCACCCCGGCCATCAGTTCGGGGTACACCTCGGCGGCCGGCGGCGACCCGACCGGGCGCCAGCCGGTGCGCGGCGGCAACAGCCCCGCCCAGGCCGGGCCGGTCACCGGCGCCGGCAGCGCGACGGTGCCCGCCCCGTCGTCCACGCCGTCCAGCAGCCGGCCGGCCGAGACGGTCAGGTCGACCGGCTCGCCCAGCCCGGTCAGCCGGGAGGTGCGGATCGCGAGCGCGCCCGAACCGCCCAGCGGCAGCCGCCCGAACACCGCCAGCACCCCGTCCTCCGCGGCCGGGGCCACGGCCTGCAACCGGACGGCGGCCGCCCGGTCGAAGCGCAGCAGCCGCTGCAGGAAGGCGGCGAGGTCGGCGGCCCCGCCGGCATCGGTGAGGGCGAGACGGGCGGTGATGGTCAACGCTGGTCAGCTCGAATCGGTAGGGGTCGGTGCTCAGGCGGCGGCCGCGGCCACGCCCGCCTTCTCGTCCAGAGCGGGTTCGTCCATGAAGCGCGACAGGAACGCCCGCTCCACGGGCGAGATCCGGCGCGGCCGGCCCTCGGCCAGGTCGTAGGGGACGACCACCGTGGAGGCCCGGACGTACACCGTCTCGGTGCCGTCCGCGGCGACGTCCTTGATCTCGTAGGACACCGTCAGCGAGGCGCCGCCGATGTGGGTCACCCTGGTCTCCACGGTGACCGGCTCCGGCCGGTGCACCAGCGGACGCTTGTAGTCGATCTCGTGGCGGGCCACCACCGAGCCGCCCGCGAACTCCCCGGCGCCGGCCTCGGCGGCCTGGGTGAACATGAAGTCGATCCGGGCCTCCTCCAGGTAGCGCAGGAAGACCACGTTGTTGACGTGTCCGAAGGCGTCCATGTCGGACCAGCGCAGCGGGCAGGCGTAGATGTGGCGGGCCACAGGTGTTCTCCTCGACGTCCGGTCGCCCGCCGCCGGGTGGCGGCGGCGGGGCCGCGGTCCGGCGGACCGCCCCTCGCGGGGCAGTCTGCCGGACCGCCGTGACGGCTGGGTGTCAGCCGCGGGTCAGCTTCTTGTACGTGGCCCGGTGCGGGCGGGCGGCGTCGGCGCCGAGCCGCTCGATCTTGTTCTTCTCGTACGACTCGAAGTTGCCCTCGAACCAGAACCACTTGCTCTCGCCCTCGTAGGCGAGGATGTGGGTGGCCACCCGGTCCAGGAACCAGCGGTCGTGGGAGATGACCACGGCGCAGCCGGGGAACTCCAGCAGCGCGTTCTCCAGCGAGGAGAGCGTCTCGACGTCCAGGTCGTTGGTGGGCTCGTCGAGGAGCAGCAGGTTGCCGCCCTGCTTGAGGGTGAGCGCCAGGTTCAGGCGGTTGCGCTCACCACCGGACAGCACGCCGGCCGGCTTCTGCTGGTCCGGGCCCTTGAAGCCGAAGGCCGACACGTAGGCGCGGGACGGCATCTCGACCTGGCCGACGTTGATCCAGTCCAGACCGTCGGAGACGACCTCCCAGAGGGTCTTCTTCGGGTCGATGTTGGCGCGCGACTGGTCGACGTAGCTGATCTTGACCGTCTCGCCGACCTTGACCTTGCCGGAGTCCGGGGTCTCCAGGTCCTGCAGCATCTTGAACAGCGTGGTCTTGCCGGCGCCGTTCGGGCCGATGATGCCGACGATGCCGTTGCGCGGCAGGGTGAAGCTGAGGTCGTCGATCAGGACCTTCTCACCGAAGGCCTTGTTGAGGTTCTCGACCTCGATGACGACGCTGCCCAGACGCGGGCCCGGCGGGATCTGGATCTCCTCGAAGTCCAGCTTCCGCATCTTGTCCGCCTCGGCCGCCATCTCCTCGTAGCGGGCCAGACGGGCCTTGGACTTCGCCTGGCGGCCCTTGGCGTTGGAGCGGACCCACTCCAGCTCCTCCTTGAGGCGCTTGGCGCGCTTGGCGTCCTTCTGCCCCTCGACCTTGAGACGCGACTGCTTCGTCTCCAGGTAGGTGGAGTAGTTGCCCTCGTACGGGTAGGCGCGGCCGCGGTCGAGCTCGAGGATCCACTCGGCGACGTTGTCCAGGAAGTACCGGTCGTGGGTGACGGCGACGACGGTGCCCTTGTACTTCTCCAGGTGCTGCTCCAGCCAGTTCACCGACTCGGCGTCCAGGTGGTTGGTGGGCTCGTCGAGCAGCAGCAGGTCGGGCGCCTCCAGCAGCAGCTTGCAGAGCGCGACGCGGCGCTTCTCGCCACCGGAGAGCTTGGTGACCGGCCAGTCGCCGGGCGGGCAGCCCAGGGCGTCCATGGCCTGCTCCAGCTGGGCGTCCAGGTCCCAGGCCTCGGCGTGGTCCAGGTCCTCCTGGAGCTTGCCCATCTCGTCGAGCAGCGCGTCCGAGTAGTCGGTGGCCATCAGCTCGGCGATCTCGTTGAAGCGGTTGAGCTTCCCCTTGATCTCCTTGACGCCGTCCTCGACGTTCTCCAGGACGGTCTTGGACTCGTCCAGCGGCGGCTCCTGGAGGAGCATGCCGACGGTGAAGCCGGGCGAGAGGAAGGCGTCGCCGTTGGAGGGCTGCTCCAGGCCGGCCATCATCTTCAGCACCGTGGACTTACCGGCGCCGTTGGGGCCCACGACGCCGATCTTCGCTCCGGGGAGGAAGCTGAGCGTCACGTCGTCAAGGATGACCTTGTCTCCGTGAGCCTTGCGCACCTTGCGCATCGTGTAGATGTATTCCGCCACGTGAGATCGCTCCGGCGTCGTCGGGAGTATTCGGCTTGCAGCGTTCCATTGTGCCGCACCCGGCCGGGAGGCCCGAACGGCCGGGTGACCCCACCGGGGTATCCGGATCGGGCCCGTGACGGCGAAGGCCCGGCCCCCCGCAGCGGGTGCGGGGAGCCGGGCCGGGTGTCGCCTCAGGGCCTCAGGAGGTCAGTGCCTCCGGGCCCGCGGAGCGGGTCAGGCGGTGTTGCGACCGTGGCGGCCGCGGCGGCGCAGGACGAAGACCGCGGCGCCACCGGCCACGACCAGGCCACCGGCGACGGCGGCGAGGATCGGGGTCGAGTCATTGGCACCGGTCTGGGCCAGGCCACCGGTGCCCGGGGCCGGGCTGGTGGAGGCGGGGGACGGGTGGCCGGCGGCCGGGGTGCTGGCGCTGGCGGACGGGGTGCCGGCCGGGCTCGGGGTGCCGGTGGTGCCCGGGGTGGTCGGCGTGGCCGAGGTGCCCGGGGTCGACGGACCCGAGGTCGGGGTCGGGCCGGTGCCGGTCTTGCAGTCCAGGACGCCCTGGAACTGGCGGCTGTAGCCGTTCGGGCCGGAGACGGTGATGTTGTAGGCCGTCTTCTCGGCGACCGGGACGAGAACGCTCTCGGTCTTGCCCGGCTGGACGGTCAGCTGCTGCTTGCCGACCGTGACGGTGCCGGCCTCGTCACCACCGTTGGAGACGGAGACGCGCACGCCGTTGTTGGCGCACTCGACCTTGGCGGTGCTGTCGACCAGCGCGCCCTTGCCCTGCTTCCAGGTGGCCTTGGCCGCGTCGGCGACGTTGAGCTTGCTGGAGCCGGCCAGGATCATGGTCTGGCTGTGCTCCTCGCGGGTGTACCCCTTGCTGAGGAAGACGCGGCCGCTGGGCACCACGGTGGAGGCGCTGGCGTTCACGGTCACCGAGCCGTCCGGGGTGCCGGCCGGCACGTCCAGGAACAGCTGGGTGTCCTTGGCGATCGGGCCGGTCACGGTGGCGCCGACCGGCTTGTTGTCCTTGTCCAGCAGCTTGACCTTGTCGGCGGAGTCGCCGCTGACGGCCAGCTTCACCTCGGAGGCGCTGGAGTTGAGGGTGAACGGGCCGAGCTTCGCGCCGGACTTGCCGGACACCGAGTCCGGGCTGAGGGTCAGCGAGGGCTTGGGCTCGGCGGCGATGCCCTTGTTGGCGGCACCGGTCAGGTAGTCGCGGAGCTTCTTGGCGTCGGCGCTGCGCGGGACGGCGTTCTTGTTGTCCGAGAACTTCCAGATCGCGGCCTGGGTGCCCGCGGCGGCGTCCTCCGGGCTCAGGTTGCCCGCGCCGGCGGCCTTGGCGAGCGCCCCGAGGTCCTTGACCTGCGGGTAGGAGTTCTCCAGGATCCAGCGGATCTTGGCGGCCGCCTCGACCTTGTTCTTGTCACCGAGCGAGCTGGAGGCCCAGTCCGACTCCTGGTACTTGATCTTCTTGGAGATGTCCACCGGGAAGCCGAAGTCGATGCAGTAGGTCTGCAGCTCACCGTCGGCGGTCTTGAGCGTGAACAGGCCGCCGTCGACGGTGCCCTCGCCCTCGACGTCGATCTTCTCGCCGAGCATGGTGTTCTGCACCACCGCGGTCACGCCCGACCCCGGGGTGTCGGCCGCGGCCGCCGTACCGGCTGCGAACAGGCCTCCACCCAGCGCAAGGCTGGTCGCGAGCATGACAGTGGTTATGCGGGGGAGACTCCGCGTCTGCCTCTGGAACATCTGGGATCCCTCCGGGCCGGGCCGCACCGATCGGCAGCCCGCCGACTTGCCTGCCGCGGGGCGCCCCCTGTGGCGCCCGCTGCGGGTATGAACCAGACGAATCCTATTGAGCCCCGCAGGCCCCGAAACCCCCATGCGAAATCAGGACGATTCCGTATCTGTATCGTTATCAACCCTCCCAGTTTCCACACAAGCTGACGATCAGCCAGAATCTCTTCGCCACTTTCTGTTATCCGGACGAGATTGCGCGTACGGGCGCAACAACAGTCTCGATCAACATATTTGTCGACAGTCCAGGTCGCCGACCGGTCAGATCGGCGACCCCTGACCGCCACCCTCCGGCTCCCCCTCGGACACCAGCACCTGCGTTCCCGTCACTGCCCGCACAGGGGGTGCCGAATCCGGCGGGCCCGGCGCCGGGGCCGCCACCGAGGCCTTCCGCGCCTCCAGTGCGTCCGCGATCCACCCCGGCACGCCCCCTCCCCGGACCGCCGCCCCGGCCGGCTCCGCACCGGCCGGGGGCTGCCCGCGCGCACCCGAGGCCCAACGGAACGCCGAGGTACCGCGGGTGAGGTCGTGTCCGACCGATCGGGCGTCGATCTCCGCCCTGGTCCGCCGCGCCTCCCCCTCCCCCCACTCGCGGACCCTCAACCGGCCGCTCACCAGCACCGGATCCCCCTTGGCCAGCGAGCCGATCAGGTTCACCGCCAGCGCCCGCCAGGCCGTCACCGTCAGCCACTGCGTCTCGCCGTCGACCCAGCACGCGCGCTCCCGGTCGTAGCGGCGCTCGGTGCAGCCCAGCCGGAAGTTCGCCATCGGCACCCCGGCGCCCGTTTCGCCGTAGCTCACCTCCGTCGCGACATTGCCCGTCACCGTCACGTACGCCTCGCTCACGGCACACTCTCCGTTCTCGCCGATGCACCGTACGGAATCGACCGGCGCGCTTTGAGAGTGCGCCAGGAGGGAAATCTCCGCGAGGGAGTTCCGAAATCCTGTGGACAACTCGCGCCTGTGGAAAACTGATGTCACCCGCAGGGGTGAATTTCGGCCTTTCGGCAGCGCTTCGCCCCCGACTCATCGCGGCCATGACAACAAACCGGCTGCTCGCCGCCCCCACCCGCGGCCTCCGGAACGCCCCGCGCCCGACCGTCCGCGCACGTCATCCGACCGGAGGAAGCCGAATGTCGGCCCCCACCCGCACCGGAGGCGGCACATTCTCCGTGTCAAATCCATAACGGGTGGGGCGGCAGCCCCGTAACGACTGCACAACGTCCGGCGCGGAAGTCTGCCAGACCGCTGCACACACGGGCTTCACCTGCGATTATCGGACCGCTCCACCGAACCGACACACCAACGGCGGTGTCGTCACACCCGGCCGAGGAACTGGGCACCCTTATCCTGTCCCCGGCAGGGCGAGGACCCACCCAACCCCCACCCCCACCCTCAGGCACGGGGCCGGACCCGCGCGCCCCGGCGCACGTCGCCCGAACCCGGCCACGGTCCCGCCCACCCGGGCACGGTCCGTCCCGCCCCCATAGCTCAGCGGATAGAGCACCCGCCTTCTAAGCGGTAGGTCGCAGGTTCGAATCCTGCTGGGGGCACCACGCCCTGCCATTCCCGCAGGCCGCCGGGCCGGCGCCCGCATTGCCGGCCGCGGCATTGCCCGGCCGGCGCCCGGCGGGAAATCCGCGCGTCCACCGCCGATTTCCGACCACCCACCGCGCATATGTCGTGACCATGCGTGTCATGGCCGCTCCGAAAAAGCGCGTCGGGGTGCATTTCCGGCACCGCCGGACCGCGCCCGGACCGCACCCGGAGAGCGTCGCCGGGGGCTCTCCCGGAGGCTCTCGCGGCGGACGGATCCCGGCCGCCCGCGCGCCCGGACCGGTGTCCTCGACCCCCGACGCCCCCTCAGCCCCCGGTGCCACCCGCGGCCGGGCCGGCCAGCCCGGCCAGGTAGGCGTCCAGCAGGGCGGTCTGCCGCTCGGCCGGGAACTCCCCCGGGGCGAACAGCGCCTGCACCACCAGTCCGAGCACGAAGGCCTGCGCGGCGGTCGCCACGGCGACGGCGTCGGAGCCCGCCGGGAGCTCCCCGCGCCGCTGGGCGTCCACCACGTGCACCGCGAGGGCCTCCCGCGAGCGGGCGTAGCGGCCGGCGTGCGCCGCAGCGAGCTCCGGATCGGCCAGCGCGACGTCCCAGGAGCCGACCCAGATCCGGTTGCCGGCCGCGGCCGCCGCGTCCAGCGGCAGGACGTCCAGCAGGGCGGCCCGCAGCCGGGGCAGGCCGGCGGGCGGCGGCGGGGTGCCGTCGACGGGGGCGGTGCGCCGGGGCCGGGAGCCGGAACGCCGGTCGAGCTCCTCCAGGGCGTGGCTCAGCAGGGCCCGCTTGTTCGGGAAGTAGTGCGTCAACAAGCCGGTGGAGGCGCCCAGTTCGGCGGCCACCGCGCGCAGGGTCAGGCCTTCGAAGCCGCGCGTGGAGAGCACCCGCCACACCCCCTCGGAGACCTCCAGGCGGCGGGCGTCGTGGTCTCCACGGGCGGGCGTCATGCCGGCCATCGTACATACCAAACGTTTGTTATGTATCGTTCCCAGCACACCGCGCATCCCGTGAAAGGCCCGCCCATGTTTGCCGTACCGCTCGCCGAGAACGCCGAACTGCGCCCGCTGGAGCCGTGGCAGGCGGCCGAGTTCCTGACCCACGTCGACCGCGCGCGGGCCCACACCGACCCGTGGATCCCGTGGGCCACCCGCTCCACCGACCCGGCCTCCGCCCGCGCCACCCTGCAGCGCTACGCCGACCAGCAAGCCGCCGACCACGGCCGGATCTACGGCATCTGGCTGGACGGCACGCTGGTCGGCGGCGTGATGTTCGTGGCCTTCGACACCGAGACCGGCAACTGCGAGATCGGCGTCTGGACCGAGCCCGCCGGCGAGGGGCACGGCCTGGTCACCGCCGCCGTCCGCCGGCTGCTCGACTACGCCTTCGTCACCCGCGGCCTGCACCGCGCCGAGTGGTGGACCAGCACGGACAACACCCGCAGCCGGGCCGCCGCCCAGCGGCTCGGCATGACGCTGGACGGCGTGCTGCGCGAGCAGTCGCTGTACCGGGGTGTCCGCCGCGACATGGAGATCTGGTCGCTGCTGGCCTCGGAGTGGGCGGCCCGGGCCTGAGACCGGCGGCGGGCCCCGGCCCGTCCGGCCACGGAGTGGACCGCCGCCCGGGCGCGGGCCCGGCCCGGCCCCGAACGCGGCGGGGCCCGGTGGACTCCTCGTCCACCGGGCCCCGGCACCGCCCCTCCCCCCGGCTCACCGCACCCCGTCCGGCGCACCCCGACCGGCGCGCTCAGGCCGCCAGGGCCTGCTCCGCCGCCTCCGCCGCCCCGACCGGCTCCGGCTCGGCCGCCGGCAGCCGCAGCGCGAGCACCAGGACCAGCGCCATCACCCCGCCCGCCGACAGGAACACCACGTCGACGGCGTCCGTGAAGCTGCGCAGCGCGTGCTCGCGGGCCGCACCGGTGAGCGTCCGGAGCGAACCGAGCGGCCGGCCGGGCTCGCCCGCCGCGAAGGCCCGGGCCAGCACGGTGCCGAACAGCGCCGCGCCGAGCGCACTGCCGAGCGTCTGGAAGAAGCGGATCCCGGTGGTCGCGACGCCGAGCTGGTGCCGGGGCGCGGCCTCCTGCACGACCGTGATCAGCTGGCCGACCAGCTGGCCCAGGCCGCAGCCCAGCAGCGCGAGTTCGGCGCACACCGCCCACAGGCCGGTGGCCGGCCCGCTGAGGCCGAGCAGCGCCAGGGCGAGCGTCGCGCAGCCGCCGCCGACCACCAGGAAGGTGCGGTGCGCGTGGCCGCGGGCGGCCAGCCGGCCGACCAGCACGCCGACCGCGGTCATCCCGGCCGCCATCGGGATCAGGTACAGGCTGGCGGAGGTCGGCGCGATGCCGCGGGCGATCTGCAGGTAGAGCATCACGTAGACGATGGAGCCGGTCATGCCCATCCCGAGCAGTCCCTGGATGGCGAAGCCGAGCCGCACCTCGGGGATCCGGAACAGCGACAGCGGCAGCACCGGCTCGGCCGCGGTGGCCTGGCGCCACAGGAAGAGGCCGAGCGCGGCCAGGGTGGCGGCGGCCAGGCCGAGGATCTGCGGGGACGTCCAGGCGTAGTCCTTGCCGCCCCACTCGGTGACCAGCAGCAGCCCGGTGGCGAAGGCGGCGGCGAGGGCCGCTCCGGCGAAGTCCAGGCCGCGGCGCCCGGCCGCCGGCGGCAGCTTGATGACCAGGGCGGCGCCGACCAGGACGAGCAGGCCGAGCGGCAGGTTGACGTAGAAGACCCAGCGCCAGCCGAGGTGGTCGGTGAACAGCGCGCCGACCAGCGGGCCGACCGCCATCCCGAGCCCCCCGACGATCCCTCCCATCGCACCGCCCTTGCCGGCGGAGCGCTCGGCCGGGTCCTTGAGGTGGGCGATGACCACCATGGTGACGCTCATCAGTCCACCGCCGCCGACGCCCTGGAGGGCCCGGAACGCGATCAGCTCGGTCATCGACTGCGCGGCGCCGCACAGCGCCGAGCCGAGCAGGAAGGTGCCGACGGCCCCGAGCAGCACGCGCTTGGCGCCGTACAGGTCGCAGAGCTTGCCGTAGAGCGGCAGGAGGGCGGTCGCGGCCAGGGCGAAGGAGCTGACCAGCCAGGGCAGTCGGTCGACGCCGTGGACGGGGTCGAGGTCCCGGACGATCGGCACGGTGGCCGCGGACACGATGTTCATGTCGAGGACGGCCAGCACGATCGTGACCAGGCAGATGAGCATGCCCAGGTTCCGCCGGGCCGGGGTCATCAGGGCCGGTGGCGCGGCGGTCGGTGCGGCCTGTGCCGTCGCGGCCTGTGCGGCCTGTGCCGTCGGGGTCGGTGCGGTCGGTTCCGGTGTCGGTGCGGCGGTGCGCGCCATGGTTCGAGCCCCCCTGGGTCGGTGGAGTTCCGGCCGGACCGGTGCGGCCGGCGGCGTGCCCTCACCATGGCAGCATTTTTATACCGGGTCAATTCTTCATCCGAACACAATTTTCATCCCGGAACATCTTTGATCCTGGTACAGTCATGCCATGGCGACACGCACCGACTTCGGCCTCGGCTCCGACCAGGACCTCGACACGCTCCCGCTGCGCGAGCGCAAGAAGATCCAGACCGGCATCCGGATCTGGCGCACCGCCGTCGGGCTGTTCGCCGCCCGGGACTTCGACCAGGTCTCGGTGGCCGAGATCGCGGCCGCCTCCGACGTCTCCAAGATGACCGTCTTCAACTACTTCCCGACCAAGGAAGACCTGGTCATGGCCCCCATGGAGCAGCACCTGGACGAGCCCGCCCGGGTGGTGCGCGAACGCGCCCCGGGCAGCTCCGCCGTGGTGGCGCTGCGCGACCAGTACCTGGCCGCGCTCGAGCAGCTCGACCCCGCCACCGGCCTCAACGACGACCAGGTGGTGCTGGACGTGGTCCGGCTGATCCACCGCACCCCGGCGCTCGCGATGCGCGCCACGGCCGTCTTCTCCCACCAGGCGCGGGACCTGCTCACCGCCGAACTGCTCGCCCAGGACCCGGCCCACGACGAGCTGACCGCGCAGATCGCCGCGGCCCAGCTGATCGCCACCAGGCTGACGCTGACCACCGCGAACCAGCGGCTGATGCTGACCGGCGCGCGCGCCGCGGACGCCCTGCCCGCCGCCCTCGACCGGGCCCGCCGCGCCTACGCGCTGGTCGAACGGGGCCTCGGCGGCTACTGCACGGCGGCGCCCTGAGAGGGTGTGCGCACCACGACCCTCCGGAGGTACGCATGGACCAGCCGCTGCTCACCCGGGACCGCACCCCGCTGCCCACGCACGTCGACGGCCTGCGCGCCCACGTCGGTGAGGACGGCGTCGCCGTGCTGGAGTTCGCCCGACCGCACCGCCGCAACGCCGTCACACTGGCCATCTGGCAGGCGCTGCCCGACGTGCTGGCCCGGATCGCCGGGCAGCCGGGCGTGCGCGTCCTGCTGGTCACCGGCGCGGACGGGACGTTCAGCGCCGGCGCGGACATCGACGAGCTCGCCGGGGTCTACGGCGACCCGGACAGCGCCGACCGGTACCACGCGGTCAACGTCGCCGCCGAGGAGGCGCTGGCCGCCTTCCCGCACCCGACGATCGCGGTGGTGCACGGCGCCTGCGTCGGCGGCGGCTGCCAGCTGGCCGTCGCCTGCGACCTGCGGTTCGTCGCGGACGACGCCCGGATGGGCATCACCCCGGCCAAGCTCGGGGTGGTCTACCCGGCGGTGCCGACCCTGCGGCTGGCCCGGCTGGTCGGCCCCTCCCGGGCCAAGTACCTGCTGTTCTCCGGCGAGTTGGTGCAGGGCCCGCGCACCGCGGTGATCGGTCTGGCCGACCGGGTGCTGCCGGCCGACCAGTTGGACGAGAACGCGCTGGCGTTCGCCCGGCTGCTGACCCGCCGCTCGCCGCAGACCATCGGCGCCGTCAAGGCCGCGCTGGCCGTCCCGCCGGAGCAGGCGGCGCAGGCCCTGGCACCGTGGGAGCGCCGCTCCCGGGAGGCCTCCGACGTGCACGAGGGGCTCGCCGCGTTCCTGGAGGGCCGTCCGCCCCGCTTCTGAGGGGGCCGTGCCCGCCCCGGGGGTCCGGGGAGGCCGGGGGCGGTCCGGGAGCGCGGCGCCCGGGCCCCGTACGATCGTCCGACCGGCCCCGTGCCGTCGACCAGCCCCCGCCACCGCCCGGAGCCGCACCCCCATGACCGAGGCCATGACCGCCCCCGCCAGCCGCACGGTGTGGGCCCGCCGGATCACGGACGGCGTCGAGCCGAAGAACGTGATCATCGCGATGCTCCCGCTGCTCGGCGGCGTCCGCCACGGCTGGACGGGCCTCGCCTGGGCGGCCTTCGCGGCGCTGTTCGCGGCCGTCATCCCGACGATGTTCATCCGGCGCGGCATCCGCAGGGGCACCCTGGAGGACCGCCACGTCGGCCACCGGCAGCGCCGGCTGACCGTCATCCCGTTCATCATGGGCTCGGTGCTGACCAGCTTCGCGGTGATGCTGTGGCTGGACGCCCCGGCCGACCTGACCGCGGTGGTGCTGGCGATGTTCGCCTCGCTGGTCCCGATCCTGGTGATCACCGTCTGGTGGAAGGTCTCCGTGCACACCGCGGTCGCCAGCGGCGCGGTGGTCTGCCTCGGGATCGGACTCGGCCCGCTGTGGCTGCTGCTCTACCCGCTGGTGGTGCTGATCGGGTGGTCCCGGGTGGTGCTGCGGGACCACACCACCGCGCAGACGATCGTCGGCGCGGTGGTCGGCGCGCTCACCGCGGGGCTCACCTTCTGGGCCGCCCGCTAGGGCTTGTCTGACACTCCCCGGGGCGCGCCCACCCCGTCCGCCGGGATCAGCGGATCGGCATCCCGGAGATCGCCCGGGCGATGACCAGGCGCTGGATCTCGCTGGTCCCCTCGAAGATCGAGTAGATCGCGCTGTCCCGGTGCATCCGCTCCACCGGGTACTCCCGGGTGAAGCCGTTGCCGCCGAGGATCTGCATCGCCTGCGCGGTGACCCACTTGGCCGTCTCGCCCGCGTACAGCTTGGACATCGAGCCCTCCGCCGCGGTGAACGGCTGGTTGGTCGCCGCCATCCAGGAGGCCCGCCACACCAGCATGCGGGCGGCGTCGATGCGGGTCCTCATGTCGGCGAGCTGGAAGGCCACGCCCTGGTTGTCGATGATCGGGCGGCCGAACTGCTCGCGGGTCCTCGCGTAGTCCAGCGCCACCTCGTACGCGGCCCGGGCGATGCCGATCGCCTGCGCGCCGACGGCCGGGCGGGAGGCCTCGAAGGTGGCCATCGCCGCATTGCCCCGGGCGCCGGAGCGCTTGACGCCCTCGCGGGCCCGGGCCAGCCGCTCGTCCAGCTTCTCCTTGCCGCCGAGCAGGCAGCCGCCCGGCACCCGGACGCCGTCCAGCACGACCTCGGCGGTGTGCGAGGCGCGGATGCCGTGCTTCTTGAACTTCTGGCCCTGGCTCAGTCCCGGGGTGCCCGGCGGGACGACGAAGGAGGCCTGCCCCTTGGCGCCGAGCGCCGGGTCGACGGTGGCGACCACCACGTGGACGGCGGCGATCCCGCCGTTGGTGGCCCAGGTCTTGGTGCCGTTCAGCACCCACTCGTCCTTGGCCTCGTCGTACACCGCCCGGGTGCGCAGCGCCGAGACGTCCGAGCCGGCGTCCGGCTCGGAGGAGCAGAACGCGGCGACCTTGAGGTCGTCCGGGGTGCCGAACATCTGCGGGGTCCAGGTGCCGATCTGCTCGTCGGTGCCGTTCGCGAGCACCGCGACGGCGGCGAGGGTGGTGCCGACGATGGAGAGCCCGATGCCGGCGTCGCCCCAGAAGAGCTCCTCCATGGCGATCGGGATGCCGACGCCGGAGGGGTCGAAGTACTGCTGGGCGTAGAAGTCCAGGGAGTAGATGCCCAGCTTGGCGGCCTCCTGGATGACCGGCCAGGGGGTCTCCTCGCGCTCGTCCCACTCGGCCGCGGCGGGTCGGATGACGTCGGCGGCGAAGCCGTGCAGCCAGTCGCGTACGGCGAGCTGGTCCGCGCCCGGGTCCAGTGAGAACGTGCTGCTCATGGTGCTTGCCTCCGAAGAAGGGGTGCGGCCGACCGGGGTGTTACCTGGGGTAACATCGTCGGAGTCTGCTACTGATTGGTAACCGGTGTCAACGCCCAGGCCGACCCCAACCCGAGGAGCAGCGCATGTCCCGAGAGCCCCGCCGCGAGCAACTGCTCAACGCCGCCGACCGGGTCGTCCAGCGCGAGGGGCCGAGCGCCAGCATGAACGCCATCGCCGCCGAGGCCGGCATCACCAAGCCGATCCTCTACCGCCACTTCGGCGACCGGAACGGCCTGATCCGGGCCCTGACCGAACGCCACACCGGCGGACTGCTCGCCGCCGTCCGGGCCGCCCTCGCCGAACCGCTCGAACGCCGCGACCGCGTCGAACACGTCCTGGACACCTACCTGGCCGGCATCGAGGCCCGCCCGCAGGTCTACCGGCTGCTCACCCACCCCGAACCCGGCGACCCGAGCGGCGCCGGCAACGCCCTCGCCCCCGCGCTGCGGCAGATCGCCGAGGAGATCACCCGCGCCGTGCAGAACCAGGTCGACCTCGGCGCCGACCGCGACCTGCTCGCCGAGGCCTGGGGGCGCGGCATCACCGGCATGGTGCTGGCCGCCGGCGACTGGTGGCTGGAGACCAGGCCCTGCAGCCGCACCCGCATGGTGCAGGCCCTCGCCGACCTGCTCTGGGGCCGCCTCGCCGCCGCCGCCGACCTGCCCACCGCCGTCCTGCCGGCCGCCCCCGCCGAGCCGGCCGCGCCGGACACCGACTGAACTCCCGCACCGCGCAAGCCCCTTCCGCGGCACGACCGATGCGCGCACGACCCTTGTGCGGCGCGCGCCGCCCCGGGCATCATCGGGCCCCCAGCCCCCCCGCCGTGCGAGGTCCCCGATGCGCCTGCGCCGCACCGCCGCCGCCCTGCTGCTCGCCGCCACCGCCGTCCTCACCACCACCCCGGCCCACGCCACCCCGGCCCTCGGCGACCGGTCCCTCGGCGGCCCGTCCCTCGGCACGCCGGCGCGCCACCCCGTCGGGACGGCGACCGGCCCCGACGGCCGCACCTCGCTCACCGACTCCCGGGGCCGCCGGCTCCAGCTGCGCGGCTTCAACCTGGACAAGTACGCCGAGGCCACCGAGGCCGACGTGCGCGACGTCGCCGCCCAGGGCTTCACGCTGATCCGGGTCGCGGTCTCCTGGACGCGGTTGGAGCCCACCCGCGGCCGCCTCGACCCGGGCGAGCTGCGCCGCCTGGACCGGCTCCTCGGCTGGGCCGACCGGTACGGGCTGCTCGCCCTGGTCGACTTCCACCAGGACGTCTACGGGCCGAAGTTCGGCGGCGGCGACCGCGGCATCCCGGTCTGGGCCACCCGGGACGACGGACTGCCCTTCACCCCCGACCCCGACGACTGGTTCGCCGGCTACTTCCAGCCCGCCGTCCAGGCCGCCTTCCGGCACCTCTACGACGACCCCGACCTGCGCGCCTGGCAGGCCGACTTCTACACCCGGCTCGCCCGTGAACTGCGCGGCCACCGCTCGCTGCTGGGCTACGACCTGTTCAACGAGCCGTTCGGCCCGGTGGACGGCGACCCGACCGATCCGGCGGTGCTCGCCGCCGCCTCCGCCGCCCTCGAACAGGGACGGCTCGCCGACATGTACCGCCGCCTGATCACCGCCGTCCGCCGGGTCGACACCCGTGCCTGGCTGTTCGTCGAACCGACCGTCCTGGTCGGCCAGGGCGTGCCCACCCGCCTGCCCGGCTTCGACGACCCGCGCCCCGGCCCGCCCAGGCTCGGCTACGCACCGCACTTCTACGACACCGCGGTCGAGTCCGGCGCCGACTGGGACCCGTCCGGCGGCTTCGTCGAGCGCTACACCGCGGCGATCACCGACTACCCCGCCGCCCACCGCCTGCCCGTCCTGGTCGGCGAGTGGGGCCCGCCGGACTCCCGCCGGCCCGGAAACACCGAGCTGGTCCGCCGGCAGGTCGCCGCCATGGACGGCTTCGCCGAGGGCTGGACCATGTGGTACTGGTGCCGCGGCACCGGCGGCTACTGCGCGCTCGACCCGGCCGGCCGCCCCGCCCCCGGCGACGAGCCCGCCTTCGGCCCCTACCCGGCCGCCGTCGCCGGCACCGACGTGCGCACCACCGGCGGCACCCTGCGCTGGCGCGCCGACGGCAGCCGCACCAGCAGCGAACTCGTGCTCCCCCCGGCGGCGTTCCCGCACGGCGCCGCCGTCACCGCCACCCCCGCCGGCGCCCGCGTCGAGGTCGAGCAGCCGGCCGGCGGGCGGGCCGGCACCGTCCGGGTCCGCCTGCCGCACGCCTCCCCGGGCACCCCGGTGACGGTGACGGTCACACCGCGCTGACCGCCACCGGGGCCGTCCGGCCGGCGGTCAGGCCAGGCCCCGCCGGGCCAGCAGCGGGCCGGTCTCCGGCGCCCGGCCGACCACCGCGCGGAAGGACTCCAGCGGGTCCCGGCTGAAGCCGCGCGCCAGCAGCTCGCGGCGGAACAGCTCGCCGCTCTCGCGCACCGGGCGGCCGTTGTCCTCGAACCACTGCACGGTGTCGGCGTCCAGCACCTCGGACCAGATGTAGGCGTAGTAGCCGGCGCTGTAGCCGCTGGAGAAGATGTGCTGGAAGTACGCCGTCCGGTAGCGCGGCGGGATCGCCGGCACCGCGATGCCGGCCTCGGCCAGCACCCGTGCCTCGAACTCCTCGGCGTCCGCGATCTCCACGCCCTGCGGCACGGTGTGCCAGGCCCAGTCCAGCAGGGTCGCCGCCAGGTACTCCACCGTCCGGAAGCCCTGACCGAAGCCCTCGGCGGCCGCCATCCGCTCGACCAGCTCGGCCGGCAGCGGCTCCCCGGTCTCGTGGTGGCGCGCGTAGGCGGCCAGCACCTCCGGCCGGACCATCCACATCTCGTTGACCTGCGAGGGGAACTCGACGAAGTCCCGGGGCACCGAGGTGCCCGAGAACAGCGGGTAGCGCACGTCCGAGAACAGCCCGTGCAGGGCGTGGCCGAACTCGTGGAAGAGCGTGCGCACCTCGTCCCAGCTCAGCAGCACCGGCTCGCCCGGCGCCGGGCTCGGGATGTTCAGGTTGTTGAGCACCACCGGGCGCCGGCCGGTCAGGCCGGCCTGCGCCACCAGGTCGTCCATCCAGGCGCCGCCGCGCTTGGACGCCCGGGCGTGGAAGTCGCCGATGAACAGGCCCAGCGGGGCGCCGTCCTCCTCGAACACCTCGAAGACCCGGGCCTCGGGGTGGTGCGCCGTCAGGTCCGACCGCTCGGTGAAGGTCAGCCCGTACGCCAGCCGCGCCGCGTGGAACACGCCGTCCCGCAGCACCCGCTCCAGCTCGAAGTAGGGGCGCAGCGCCGCCGCGTCCACCTGGTAGGCGCCCTGCCGGACCTTCTCCGAGTAGTACGCCCAGTCGTGCGCGGCGATCTCCTCGACGCCGTCCGCGGCCGCCACCTTGGCCAGCTCGGCGGCCTCCCGGCGCGCGTTGGCCACCGCCGGCTCCACCAGCCGGGCCAGCAGCCCGGAGACCGCCTCCACCGTGCCCGCCGTCTCGTCCTCGACCACGTACGCGGCGTGGCTCGGGTGGCCCAGCAGCGCGGCCCGCTCGGCGCGCAGCGCGGACATCCGGATCGCCAGCGGCCCGTTCGCCTCGACGCCCCGGCCGACCGAGGCTGCCAGCAGCCGCTCGCGCACCGAGCGGTCCGTGAGCACGGCCAGTTCGGGCTGACCCGAGGTGTTCTTCAGGCTCAGCACGAAACGGCCCTCGTGGCCCAGCACCCGGGCGTTCTCCGCGGCGGCGGCGACCGCGTCCGCGGACAGCCCGTCCAGCTCCTCGGCGGAGTCCACCACCAGCGCGGCGGCCCTGGTCGCCGCGTTCACGTTCTGCTGGAACGTCGTTGCGAGCGCGGCCAGTTCGGCGTTCAGCTCGCGCAGCCGGTCCTGCTCGGCCCCGCCCAGCCGGGCGCCGGAGCGGACGAAGCGGGTGTGCCGGCGCTCCAGCAGCCGCAGCGACTCCGGGTCCAGGCCCAGCTCGGCGCGGCGCCCGTACAGCTCCTCGATCCGGGCGAACAGCGCCCGGTCCAGGTGGATCGCGTCGTGGTGGGCGGCCAGCAGCGGGCTGACCTCGGCGTCCACCGCGTCGACCAGGTCGGTGGTGTCGGAGGCCGACTGGTTGCGGAACACGGCGTCCACCCGGCGCAGCACGTCCCCGGAGCGCTCCAGCGCGACCAGCGTGTTGTCGAAGGTCGGCGGCTGCGGATCGGCGGTGATCGCGGCGATCTCTGCCAACTGCTCGGCCATCCCCCGCCGGTAGGCGGGCAGGTAGTGCTCCTCGCGGATCTCGGCGAAGGGCGGCAGCTCGTAGACCAGGGTGCTGGCCTCGAAGAACGGGTTCACGGTCATTTCGCCGACCCTACGCCGTGTCACCCACCCTGCCTATGCGGCCCGGCCCCGGTTGTCCGACCCACCCGTTAACGTCGAGGTCGCGCACCCGTAGACCCGCACACCCGTGCCCGTACCCGCACGCCCGACCAGCGCGCCGGAGAGGAGACCCCCGTGGCACCCAGGACCGCCCTCGCCCCCGATCCGCACGGCCCCGGCGGCCGACTCCAGCCGCTCGACGACTCCGGCGCCCCGCTCGGCCCGCCCGAGGCCGTCCCCGACCTCGCCGCCGCCGTCGCCGACCGCGAGGCCGACGGGCACCCGCGGTGGGTCTGGGCCGCCACCGACGCCGCCTACGCCCCGCTGCTGCCGCGGCTGGAGTCTCGCCTCGCCCGCTGCCACGACCTGCGGCTCACCGAGGCGCTGCTGCTCGGCCACGAGGGCCGGTTCGGCGCGCCCCGCTCGCTCGGCGCCGCCTGGTCCCGGCTGCGCGGCCTGCCCGTCCCGGACGACCTGCCCGAGCCCGGCTCCGCCGAGTCCGACGGCGGCCAGGACACCCTGTTCGCCCCCGACCGGCTGCAACTGCCGCCCGGCGCCGACCCACTGGCCGCCGTGGTGGCCGTCCACGCGGAGCAGCAGCGCCGGCTCGCCGCGATCGCCGACCCGGCCGCCCGGCAGCGGTTCCGGCTGCTGGTCGCCGCCGAGTCGGCCGGCGCGCTGGTGGCCGCCGAGATGGCCCACGACGGGCTGCCCTGGCGCGGCGACGTCCACGACCGGCTGCTCACCGAACTGCTCGGCCCCCGCCCGGCCGTCCCGGGCACCCAGCCGAAACTGCTCGCCGACCTCGGCGCCCGGCTCCAACAGGCCCTCGGCGGGCGCCCGTTCAACCCCGACTCGCACACCCAGGTGCTGCGCGCCTTCGCCGACCAGGGCGTCCAGCTCGGCTCCACCCGCTCCTGGGAGCTCAAGGGCGTCGACCACCCGGCCGCCGCGCTGCTGATCCGGTACAAGGAGCTGTCCCGGATCCACGCCGCGCACGGCTGGGCCTGGCAGGACACCTGGGCCCGCGGCGGCCGCTTCCGGCCCGAGTACGTGGTCGGCGGCGTGGTCTCCGGGCGCTGGGCCAGCCGCGGCGGCGGCGCCCTGCAGATCCCGCGCATCCTGCGGCGCGCCGTCGTCGCCGACCCCGGCTGGCTGCTGGTCGTCGCCGACGCCGCCCAACTGGAGCCCCGGGTCCTCGCCGCCCTCTCCCGGGACGCCGGGCTGGCCCGCACCGCGGCCGGCGGCGACCTGTACGAGGCACTCGCCGCCAACGCCTTCCAGGGCGACCGCGACAAGGCCAAACTCGGCCTGCTCGGTGCCATGTACGGCCAGACCAGCGGCGACATCGGCCCGCTGCTGAACACCCTGCGCCGCCGCTACCCCGCCGCGATGGGCTACGTCGAGGCCGCCGCCCGCACCGGCGAGGACGGCGGCGTGGTCGCCTCCCGGCTCGGCCGGGTCTGCCCGCCCGCCTCGGCCGCCTTCCTCGACCTCACCGAGGCCGACACGGCCGGCGAGGCCGGCGGCCGGACGGCCCGCGCCCGCGGCCGCTTCACCCGCAACTTCGTCATCCAGGCCAGCGCCGCCGACTGGGCGCTCGCCCTGCTCGCGGCGCTGCGCCGCCGGCTCCACGACCTGCCCGCGACCGGCCCGGCCGACCAGCCGCACCTGGTGTTCTTCCAGCACGACGAGGTGATCGTGCACACCCCGGCCAACCTCGCCGACGAGGTCGTCTCCGCCGTCACCGAGGCCGCCGACGAGGCCCGTCGGCTCGTCTTCGGCGACACCCCGGTGCGGTTCCCGCTCACCACCGCGGTGGTGGACTGCTACGCCGACGCCAAGTAGCGGCGGGCCGGTGCCTCCGGTGGGCGGCCACCGCACCCCGCGGGGTGGCGGCCGCCACCCCGTGGCGGGCCGCTACAGCTTCCGGAAGGCCCGCGCGTCCTCCGCCGCCGCGACCACCTCGGACAGCGCCGCGCCGGTCGAGGCGGTGACGACGGCCGCCACCGCGCCCTCCACGAACGGCGCGTCCACCAGGCGCACCCCCGGGCGCGGTTCGTCCTCCAGCACGGTGACGGCGGTCAGCACCGAACTGCCGAGGTCCGGCAGCACGACCACGCCCGCCCCGCCGTCGGCCTCGACGACGGCCCGCGCGATCAGGTCGTAGCTGGTGCCCAGGCCGCCGTCCTCCGTCCCGGCCGCGACCGCCACGCGCACGCCCTCCGGGGCGAGTTCGGCGAGCAGCTCGCGCAGCCCGGCGGCCAGCCGGGGGCTGTGCGAGACCAGGACGACGCCCACGTTTCCGCTCATGCCCGCGACCTTACGGCGGATCCCGCTGCTCCGGGAGGGTGACCGACACCCTGCGTGTCGCACCCCGTGCCGGGCACCCCCGTCTGGCGTAGCGTCGGGGCAGCAGCGTCCGCCGCACACGGCCCGTCGAAGCGTCCTGTCGGACACGCCCAAGGGAGCGAAGAGCGTTGAAGAAGCTGATCAACACCCCGGAGAGCGTCCTGGAGGACGCACTGGCCGGAGTCGCCGCGGCGCACCCCGAGCTGGCGGTGGACCTCGTCAACCGGGTGATCACCCGGGCCGCCCGCCCGGCCGGCCCCAAGGTCGCGCTGGTCTCCGGCGGGGGCTCCGGCCACGAGCCGCTGCACGGCGGCTTCGTCGGCCCCGGCATGCTGGACGCGGCCTGCCCCGGCGAGGTCTTCACCTCCCCCGTCCCGGACCAGGTGCTGGCCGCGGCGAAGGCGGTGGAGAACGGCGGCGGCGTGGTCCTCGTCGTGAAGAACTACACCGGCGACGTGATGAACTTCGAGCTGGCCGCCGAACTCGCCGCCGAGGAGGGTCTGGAGGTCCGCACCGTCCTGGTCGACGACGACGTCGCGGTCGAGGACTCCACCTGGACGGCCGGGCGCCGCGGCACCGGGGCCACCGTGCTGGTCGAGAAGACCGCGGGCGCGCTGGCCGAGCGGGGCGCCCCGCTCGACGAGGTGGCCGCCCTGGGCCAGCGGGTCAACGCCGCCTCCCGCTCCTTCGCCGTCGCGCTCACCGCGGCGACCGTCCCGGCGGCCGGCAAGCCCGGGTTCGACCTGCCCGAGGACGAGATCGAGGTCGGCGTCGGCATCCACGGCGAGCCCGGCCGCCGCCGCGAACGGCTCCGCCCGGTCCGCGAGCTGGCCGCCGAGGTGGTCGACACCATCCTCGCCGACCACCACCTGGCACCGGGGGACGAGGTGATCGCCCTGCTCAACGGCCTCGGCGGCACCCCGCTGCTGGAGCTGTACATCACCTACGGCGAGGTCGCCGCCCGGCTCGCCGAGCAGGGCATCACGGTGGCCCGCAGCCTGGTCGGCAACTACGTCACCAGCCTGGACATGGCCGGCTTCTCGCTCACCCTCACCAAGGCGGACCGGCAGCTGCTGGAGCTGTGGGACGCGCCCGTCGACACCCCCGCCCTCAAGCGGGCCTGACCGGAGGAGCAGGCATGGCCGCCATCGACCCGCCGTCCCCCGCACCGGACGCTCCGCACGCAGCACCGCCGGAAGCACCGCTGCCGGACACCGAGGCGCCCGGCACCCGGCTCCTCGACGCCCGGCTGGCCGAGGCCTGGATCCGCGCCGCCGCCGCGGCCGTCGAGGAGGAGCAGGCCCGGCTCACCGAGCTGGACTCCGCGATCGGCGACGGCGACCACGGCAGCAACCTCCGGCGGGGCTTCGCCGCCGCCGTGACCGCCCTCGACGGCCTCGCGCCGGCCGGCCCCGGCGCCGTCCTCACGAAGACCGGCAGCACGCTGATCTCCAAGGTCGGCGGTGCCTCCGGCCCGCTCTACGGCAAGGCCCTCCGGGCCGTCGGCGCCGCCCTGCCCGGGCCGGCCGGCCCGGCGGACGTGGCCGAGGCGCTGGCCGCCGGACTGGACGCCGTCCGCGCGCTCGGCAAGGCCGACCCCGGGGACAAGACCATCGTGGACGCCTACACCCCGGCGGTCGCCGCGTTCCGCGCCGCGGCCGCGGCCGGCGCCGCCCTCCCCGAGGCCGCCGAGGCCGCCGCGGTCGCCGCCGAACAGGGCGCCCGCGACACCGTTCCGTTGCGGGCCCGCAAGGGCCGCGCCTCCTACCTGGGCGAGCGCAGCATCGGCCACCAGGACCCGGGCGCCACCTCCACCGCCCTGCTGTTCCGGGCCCTCGCCGCCGTCAGCGCCGGCTGAGGGCCCCGACGGGCCTCCGGGGCCGGGCCCTCCAGGCTCGGCCCCGACCGCGAGGCCCAGCCCGCGAAGACCCGACCGCGAGGCCCAGCCCGGGCGCGTCCGGAACGCCGGGCCCCCGGCGTCAGCCGTCCGTCCGAGCGATCAACAGCAGCAGGGCGTCGTCCCGCAGGTCCCCG
Organism: Kitasatospora sp. NPDC051705; assembly: GCF_044453265.1. Classification (NCBI taxonomy): domain Bacteria; kingdom Bacillati; phylum Actinomycetota; class Actinomycetes; order Kitasatosporales; family Streptomycetaceae; genus Kitasatospora; species Kitasatospora sp. NPDC051705. Next base: position 102,574 of record NZ_JBITCO010000026.1, read on the forward strand.
CCGGTGTGCGCCAGCAGGTCCGCGTACACCCGCCCGACCGCCGCCTCCAGCTCCCCGGCCGAGCCGCAGGCACCCCGCACCAGCGGCCCGACCCGCTCCGCCAGCGGGTAGAACGCCCCGTCCTCGCGGTGCCGCGCCTCGACCACCCCGTCCGTGCAGAGCACCAGGACGTCCGCGGTCCCGAAGGGCTGTCCCCAGCTGGCCGGCTCCCCCGCGGCCAGCCGGCCGAGGCCGAGCGGCACCCACGGGTCCGGGGCGTCCAGCACGTGCGCCCGCCCGTCCCCGTCGACCCGGATGGGCGGGACGTGACCGTACTGCAGCAGCTCCATCACCCCGGGCGTGCGGAACTCCGCGAACAGCGCGGTGGTGAACTCCCCGTCCGGCACGTGCCGCTCGACGCTGGCCTCGATCCGGGCGGCGACGCCCCGCAGGCCGGACTCGTCGTACGCGGCCTCGCGGAAGGCGCCCAGCACCACGGCCGCGGTCTGCACCGCGGCGAGGCCCTTGCCCCGGACGTCGCCGACCGCGACCCGGGTGCCGTGCGGGGTCTCCAGCACCGAGTAGAGGTCCCCGCCGATGCGCGAGGCGTCGGCCGCCGAGACGTACCGGACGGCCAGCCGCAGCGGCCCGACGACCGGCCCGGGCAGCTGCAGCAGCGCCCGCTGGGCGGCCTCGGCGACGGAGCTGACGGCCGCGAAGGCCGCGGCGCGCCGCATCCGGATCTTCGCGACCCAGGCGGAGAAGACGGTGAGCACCACGTAGCTGACCATCGCCCCGTAGAGGAAGCGCGCGTCGTTGATGTTGTCGACCTCGTCGTAGTGGCTGAGTCCGAAGACGGCCACCAGTCCGAGTGCGCAGACCGCGAGCAGTTCGCCCGGTCTGAGGGTGAGTGCGGCGACGGCCGGGACGACGGTCATCAGCGGGGCGAGGTAGCGGTCCTTGCCGGAGAGCAGGTCGGCGAGCCCGACCAGCAGGACGGCGAGCAGCGCGGGCGAGGCCCGCCGCCAGAACGGCACGTCCTGGAGGTCGGTGGCCAGCAGGGCGCCGCGCCGACGGCCCGGTGGCAGTGCGGCGGCCGTGGGGGCCGAGGGCGACTGGGCGCGGCGGATCGGGAACACATATCGAACATAAGGGACGATCAGCACGCCCACCGCCCCACCCCTCCGCGAAATACCCCTGAGGGGTACGGTGGTCGCCAGAGTCAGAGCCCGGGCCGACGCCCGGGTCAGCGCACCCCCGGAGGCCCGGATGTCCAGCACCACCACCTACACCGTGACCGGCATGAGCTGCGGCCACTGCGAGAACGCGATCAGCCAGGAACTCACCGCCCTGGACGGCGTCACCGGGGTCGCCGCCGACGCCAAGGCCGGCACCGTGACGGTCTCCTCCCTCGCGCCGTTGGACGACGAGCAGGTCCGCACCGCGGTCGACGAGGCCGGTTACGAACTGGTCGGCCGCAGCGTCTGACCCCCGGTGCGGCGGGGCCCGGGCAGCGGACCCCGCCGCACACCCTTCCAAGGAGCTGATCCGCATGATCGAGGTGGGAGCATGACCGCCGCCGCCCCCGGCATACAGGGCGCAGCCGGCACCGGGGCGCGCGAGCGCGTCGAACTGTCGATCGGCGGGATGACCTGCGCCTCCTGCGCGGCCCGGATCGAGAAGAAGCTCAACCGGCTCGACGGCGTCGAGGCCACCGTCAACTTCGCCACCGAGAGGGCCCGGGTGGACTACGGCCCCGGGGTCTCCCTCGAGGACCTGATCACCACCGTCGAACGCACCGGCTACACCGCCGAGCTCCCGCCGCCGCCGGCCCCCGCCGAGCCCGGGCCGACCCCCGCCGCCACGGCCGACCGCCCCGCGCCGGAACAGCCCGCCGACCCCCTGCTCGACCGGCTGCTGACCAGCGCCGTCCTCAGCCTCCCGGTCGTGCTGCTCTCGATGGTCCCGGCCCTGCAGTTCACCAACTGGCAGTGGCTGGCCTTCGCGCTCACCGGCCCGGTCGTGGTGCACGGCGGCCTGCCGTTCCACCGCGCCGCCTGGACCAACCTCAAGCACGGCGCGGCGACGATGGACACCCTGGTCTCCCTCGGCACCCTGGCCGCCTTCGGCTGGTCGTTCTGGGCGCTGTTCTGGGGCCACGCCGGCCGGCCCGGGATGCACCACGACTTCTCGACCCCGATCGGCGGGGCCGACGCCTCCTCCACCCTCTACCTGGAGACGGCCGCCGCCGTCACCGTGCTCATCCTGCTCGGCCGCCACCTGGAGGCCCGCGCCAAGCGCCGGGCGGGAGCCGCCCTGCACGCCCTGCTCGACCTGGGGGCCAAGGACGTGGCCGTCCTGCGGGCCGGGCAGGAGGTGCGGATCCCGGTCGCGGAGCTCGCGGTGGGCGACCGGTTCGTGGTGCGCCCCGGAGAGAAGGTCGCCACCGACGGCACGGTGGTCGAGGGCGGCTCCGCCGTCGACGCCTCGATGCTGACCGGTGAGTCGGTGCCCGTGGAGGTCTCCGTCGGCGACGCGGTCACCGGTGCGACCGTCAACGCGGGCGGCCGACTGGTCGTCGAGGCCACCAGGGTCGGCGCCGACACCCAGCTCACCCGGATGGCCCGGCTGGTCGAGGACGCGCAGAACGGCAAGGCCGCCGCCCAGCGCCTCGCCGACCGCATCTCCGCCGTCTTCGTCCCGGTCGTCATCCTGATCGCGCTGGCCACCCTGGTCGGCCGGCTGCTGGCCACCGACAGCCCCACCGCGGCCTTCACCGCGGCCGTCGCGGTGCTGATCATCGCCTGCCCGTGCGCCCTCGGCCTGGCCACCCCGACCGCGCTCATGGTCGGCACCGGCCGCGGCGCCCAGCTCGGCATCCTGATCAAGGGCCCCGAGGTGCTGGAGAACACCCGCAAGGTCGACACCGTCGTCCTGGACAAGACCGGCACCGTCACCACCGGACGGATGACCCTGCTCGCCGTGCACACCGCCGAGGGCGTCACCGAGGCCGAGGCCCTGCGCCTGGCCGGCGCCCTGGAACACGCCTCCGAACACCCCGTCGCCCGCGCCATCGCCACCGCCGCGGCCGAGCGCACCGGCGGCCTGCCGCCCGTCCAGGACTTCCGCAGCACACCCGGCCGGGGCGTGCGGGGTGTCGTCGAGGGCCGCCCGGTGACGGCCGGGCGGGCGGGGACGGCACCGCTGCCGCCGGCCCTGGAGCGGGCCAGGGCCGCGGCCGAGGCGGCCGGCCGCACCGCCGTCGTGGTGGGCTGGGACGGCGCGGCGCGGGCCGTGCTGGAGGTCGCCGACGCCGTCCGGCCGACCAGTGCCGAGGCGATCGCCCGGCTGCGCGCCCTGGGCCTGACGCCGGTGCTGCTGACCGGGGACAACCGCGCGGCCGCCGAGGCCGTCGCCGCCGAGGTCGGCATCGCCCCGGAACACGTCATCGCCGAGGTCATGCCGGAGGAGAAGCTCGCCACCGTCCGTCGGCTTCAGGCCGAGGGCCGGGTCGTCGCCGTGGTCGGCGACGGTGTCAACGACGCGGCCGCACTCGCCCAGGCCGACCTCGGCCTGGCCATGGGCACCGGCACCGACGCCGCCATCGAGGCCGGCGACCTCACCCTCGTCCGCGGGGACCTGCGGGCCGCCGCCGACGCGATCCGGCTCTCCCGCCGCACGCTCGGCACCATCAGGGGCAACCTGTGCTGGGCGTTCGGCTACAACGTCGCGGCGATCCCGCTGGCCGCGGCCGGACTGCTCAACCCCGTGATCGCCGGGGCCGCGATGGCCTTCTCCTCGGTCTTCGTGGTCACCAACAGCCTGCGGCTGCGCCGCTTCCGGCCGTCCTGACGCACCCGCCGCACGCCGGAGGGGCCCGGACCGCCCGGTCCGGACCCCTCCCGCGGCAACGTCCTAGCGGCCGAGCAGCTCGCCGCCGTTGCAGTGCAGGATCTCGCCGGTGATGAAGCCGGCCTCGGGCGAGGCCAGGAAGTACACCGCCCCGGCGACCTCGCCGGTCTCGCCGATCCGACCGAGCAGGGTGCGGGCCGCCCGGCGGGAGACCTCCGCCTCGTCCAGCCGGGGGCCGAAGAACTCGGTGCCGGCCACCGTCCCCGGCGCGACGATGTTGGCGGTGATGCCCGAGGTGCCCAGCTGGGCGGCCAGGAAGTGGTTCCAGGCGTGCAGCGAGGCCTTCGCCGCGCCGTACGAACCGGCCCCGCGCAGCGCGGCGATGGAGCTGATGGTGACGACCCGGCCGGCGCCGGGGGTGAGCCGGTCGCGGAGCGACTCGGTGAGCAGCACCACGGTCAGCACGTTGCGCTCGAAGTCGCCGCGCCAGCGCGCCAGCAGGGCGTGCGGCCCGCCGCCGATCACGGTCTCCCGGCTCCCGGCGTTGTTGACCAGGACGTCGATCCGCTCGGGCAGGTCGCCCAGCACGGCCTCGACGGCGTCGGGGTCGGCGAGGTCGCACACCAGGGGGGTGACGTTCGTCCCGAGGTCGGCCGCGGCCGCCTCGAGCACCTCGCGGCGGCGGCCCACGATCACGACCCGATCGCCCGCCTCGGCGAACCGCCGCGCGACCTCGTACCCGATTCCCGTGCCACCGCCGGTGACAACCACGTTCCTGGCCATCTGCGCACTCCCTCCCCAGTTCCGCCGCCACGCTGCGAGGGTGCGGGGCGGTCCGTACCGGAATGCCACGATTCCTATCACGCTCGGTTGCCGTGACTGCGGGGAGGGTGACGTAGCCCGCGCGGGATCGTGTGGTATGGGCCGGACACGAGGCGCACACGGAGCGTGGCGAGAGGCAGCTCACACCCCCCGGGCGTAACTTCTCGCACCCTGATACGTCTTAGGTTGGTAGTGCGGCAGTTTTCCGGTGGGTGGAGACGCTACGAACGGCAACGCGTCCCCGCACCGCCACCGGCTGCCGCCGACGGGGCTCCGGCGGGCCCCGGGACGGTCGTCGACCATGACGACCTCGCGCACGGCGCCGGGGTTGTGACGGGCCAGGGACGCTTTGAGCGGCCGTCCCCGGTCACGGCCCGGCCCCGGAGTCGTGCGCCGTACGGTTCCGTCCCCACGGGGACGCCGAAGGGCCCGGCCGCACCACGGTGCGGCCGGGCCCTTCCGGTTCTGCGTCAGCGCTCGCCGAGGGCGACGTAGTCGCGGATCTCGGTGCCCGTGTAGATCTGGCGCGGGCGGCCGATCCGGCTGGTCGGGTCGTTGATCATCTCGTGCCAGTGGGCGATCCAGCCCGGCAGCCGGCCGAGGGCGAACAGCACGGTGAACATGCTGGTCGGGAAGCCCATGGCGCGGTAGATCAGGCCGGTGTAGAAGTCCACGTTCGGGTAGAGCTTGCGCGAGACGAAGAAGTCGTCCTTGAGGGCGTGCTCCTCCAGCTTGAGCGCGATCTCCAGCAGCTCGTCGTTCTTGCCGAGCTGGGCGAGGACCTCGTGCGCGAGCAGCTTGACCTGCGCGGCGCGCGGGTCGAAGGCCTTGTAGACGCGGTGGCCGAAGCCCATCAGCTTGACGCCGGCCTCGCGGTTCTTGACCTTCGTGATGAAGGCGTCGACGTCGCCGCCGTCCTTCTGGATGCTCTCCAGCATCTCCAGCACGGCCTGGTTGGCGCCGCCGTGCAGCGGGCCCCACAGGGCGGAGATGCCGGCCGAGATGGAGGCGAACAGGTTGGCGTGGCTGGAGCCGACCAGGCGCACGGTGGAGGTCGAGCAGTTCTGCTCGTGGTCCGCGTGCAGGATGAGCAGCTTGTCCAGGGCGTTGACGATGACCGGGTTGAGCTCGTAGTCCTCGGCGGGCACCGCGAAGGTCATCCGCAGGAAGTTCTCGACGTAGCTCAGGTCGTTGCGCGGGTAGACGAAGGGCTGGCCCATCGCCTTCTTGTACGCGTACGCGGCGATCGTCGGCAGCTTGGCGAGCAGGCGGACGGTCGACAGGTGGCGCTGGTCCGCGTCGAACGGGTTGTGGCTCTCCGGGTAGAACGTGGACAGCGCGCCGACGACCGAGGACAGCATGGCCATCGGGTGGGCGTCCCGCGGGAAGCCCTGGAAGAAGCGCTTGACGTCCTCGTGCAGCAGGGTGTGCTGGGTGATCTCGCGGTTGAAGTCCGCCAGCTGGCCGGCGTTGGGGAGCTCACCGTTGATCAGGAGGTACGCGGTCTCGATGAAGCCGCCCTGTGCTGCGAGCTGCTCGATCGGGTAGCCGCGGTACCGCAGGATGCCGTTGTCGCCGTCCACGAAGGTGATCGCGGACTTGTACGCGGCGGTGTTACCGAAGCCGTTGTCCAGGGTGACCAGGCCGGTCTGCGGGAGCAGCTTCGAGATGTCGAAGCCGGCGTTGCCCGCAGTGCTCTCGACGACGGGGTACTCGTACTCGCCGTCCTGGTACCGCAGTACTACCGAGTTGTCGCTCACGTCTTCCTCACCGACGAAATGAATCCTCTTCCAAGGTGCCCTGACTGTCTCCACCATCCCCCATCTGGAGGACAGCCGCGCACCCGGGGTGGCCCGAAAGGGCCCGCCCCTACAAAACCTGCCGCCGCAGCCGGTACGAACCGGACAAGATCGGCACCACCCTAGGCTCTGCCGTAAATCTCTTCACGTCAAGAGAACATTAGAGGCAACCATCCCGTTGGATAATCATCCAGTTGCCAGCCGATGATCGAGCGCGGCATGCCGCCGACCTGCACTGACGGCCCGCACGGCCTGCGCGATCGCTTTCCGTGACCCGACCAGTACCACCAGTTTCCGCGCCCTGGTCACGGCGGTGTAGAGCAGATTTCGCTGGAGCATCGTCCAAGCGGACATAGTGACCGGAATCACCACGACCGGGTACTCGCTGCCCTGCGAGCGGTGGATCGTCACCGCGTACGCGTGGGCCAGCTCGTCCAGTTCGTCGAAGTCGTAGCCCACCTCCTCATCCTCGTCGGTCAGCACCGTCAGCCGCTGGTCGTCCGCGCTGAGGGCGGTCACCACTCCCACTGTGCCGTTGAAGACGCCGTTCCGCCCCTTGTCGTAGTTGTTGCGGATCTGGGTGACCTTGTCCCCCACCCGGAACGTCCGCCCGCCGAAACGCCGTTCCGCCAGCCCCTCCCGGGCCGGCGTCACCGCCGCCTGCAGCAGGGTGTTCAGGTTCCCCGCCCCGGCCGGCCCCCGGTGCATCGGCGCCAGCACCTGGACGTCCCGGCGCGGGTCGAAGCCGAACCGCTGCGGGATCCGGCGCGCCACCACGTCCACCGTCAGACCGGCCGCCCGCTCCGCGTCCTCCTCCACGAACAGGAAGAAGTCCGCCAGACCGTCCGTCAACGGCGGCTTCCCCTCGTTGATCCGGTGCGCGTTGGTCACCACCCCCGACTGCTGCGCCTGCCGGAAGATCCTGGTCAGCCGCACCGACGGGATCGGGCCGTCCTGCGCCAGCAGGTCCCGCAGCACCTCGCCGGCCCCCACCGACGGCAGCTGGTCCACGTCCCCCACGAACAGCAGGTGCGCACCCGGCGGCACCGCCTTGACCAGCTTGTTCGCCAGGATCAGGTCCAGCATCGAGGCCTCGTCCACCACCACCAGGTCCGCGTCCAGCGGGCGGTCCCGGTCGTAGGCGGCGTCCCCGCCCGGCTTGAGCTCCAGCAGCCGGTGCACCGTCGAGGCCTCCGCCCCGGTCAGCTCCGCCAGCCGCTTCGCCGCGCGCCCCGTCGGCGCCGCGAGCACCACCTTCGCCCGCTTCGCCAGCGCCAGCGCCACGATCGACTTCACCGTGAACGACTTGCCGCAGCCCGGACCCCCCGTCAGCACCGCGACCTTCTCGGTCAGCGCCAGCCGCACCGCCTGCTCCTGCTCCGGAGCGAGGTCCGCCCCGGTCCGCTTCGCCAGCCACTCCAGCGCCACCGGCCAGTCCACCGCACCGAACCACGGCATCCGGTCGGCGTCCGAACGCAGCAGCCGCAGCAACTGGTTGGCCAGCGAGATCTCCGCCCGGTGGAACGGCACCAGGTACACCGCGGTGATCGGCTCGCCCGCGTCCCCCGGCACCGACTCCCGCACCACCCCCTCCGCCGCCACCAGCTCCGCCAGGCACTCGATCACCAGCCCGACGTCCACCTGCAGCAGCTTCACGCCGTCCGCGATCAGACGCTCCTCGGGCAGGTAGCAGTGCCCCTGGTCGCTGCTCTGCGACAGCGCGTACTGCAGCCCGGCCTTCACCCGCTCCGGACTGTCGTGCGGGATCCCCACCGCCTGGGCGATCCGGTCCGCCGTCAGGAACCCGATCCCCCACACGTCCGACGCCAGCCGGTACGGCTCGTTGCGCACCACCCCGATCGAGGCGTCGCCGTACTGCTTGTAGATCCGCACCGCCAGCGAGGTCGACACCCCCACCCCCTGCAGGAAGACCATCACCTCCTTGATGGCCTTCTGCTCCTCCCAGGCCGCCGCGATCTTCTTCGTCCGCTTCGGGCCCAGCCCGGGCACCTCGATCAGCCGCCCCGGCTCGTTCTCGATGACCTCCAGGGTGTCCACCCCGAACCGCTCCACGATCCGCTCCGCGAACCGCGGCCCGATCCCCTTGATCAGCCCCGAGCCCAGGTACCGCCGGATGCCCTGCACCGTCGCCGGCAGCACCGTGGTGTAGTTCTCCACCGTGAACTGCCGCCCGTACTGCGGGTGCGAACCCCACCGCCCGTGCAACCGCAACGACTCGCCGACCTGCGCCCCCAGCAGCGCCCCGACCACCGTCAGCAGGTCGTTCGCCCCCCGGCCGGTGTCCACCCGGGCCACCGTGTAACCGGTCTCCTCGTTGGCGTACGTGATCCGCTCCAGCACGCCCTCGACCTGTGCGAGCTGGCGCGGCACCTCCTGCCCCGACTGCGCCTGCCTGGCCACCGGGACCCCCTTCGACCGGTACGGGTGGACCTTTCCGCTACGCACCGTACCGCCCGCCCCGGACACCCCCGAATCCGCGCCGGACGGCCCCCGCGGCCCTGCCGTGCAGCGCCCCCGCGCAGGTGCCAGGCTGGGAGGGGCGGGGGGAGCGCCGACCGCGCCCGCACCCGCACGGGCCCGTCCGAGGAGCAGTGCCGCCATGCTCAACACCGCCTTCCGCCCCGGCTCCCCCGACTGGCTCGACCTCGGCAGCCCCGACACCGGGGCCTCCGTCGACTTCTACACCGCCCTGTTCGGCTGGACCTTCGACTCGGGCGGCCCCGAGGCCGGCGGCTACGGCTTCTTCCGGCTCGACGGCCGCACGGTCGCCGCGCTCGGCCCGCTCACCGAGGAGAGCGACCAGCCCGGCTGGACGGTCTACTTCGCCACCCCCGACGCCGACCGCACCACCGAACTCGTCGAACAGGCCGGCGGCCGCGTCCGGTTCGCCCCCTTCGACGTCTTCACCGCGGGCCGGATGGCCGGCTACGCCGACCCGACCGGCGCCGAGTTCTCGGTCTGGCAGCCGCACGACACCCGGGGCCTGGAGGCCGTCGACGACGAGGGCAGCCTCTGCTGGACCGAGTGCCACAGCGTCGACGCCGAACGCGCCAAGGCCTTCTACCGCGCCGTCTTCGGCTGGCAGGAACAGGACGTCCCGGTCGAGGGCCTCGTCTACACCGTCCTCACCCCGGCCGGCGGCGGCACCGAGGACGCCCACGGCGGCATCGTGCAACTCGACCCCGCGCGGACCGCCGCCGGCACCGCCTCCCACTGGCTCCCCTACTTCGAGGTCCCCAACGTCGACGCCAGCCTCGCCATCGCCGGCACCCTCGGCGCCACCGTGCGGATCCCCGCGTCCGACGTCCACGGCGTCGGCCGCCTCGCCCAGCTGGACGACCCGCACGGAGCCGCCTTCGCCGTCATCACCACCGCGAAGCCCGGGGAGTGACGGCAGATCACCCCCGAGAAGGGCCCTGAGGGGGTCCTGCGGGGGCTACCGGCCGGGGGTGCGGGTGAGGGGGCGGCCTATCCTCTGGTCATGACCGATCTGACGATCCGCCGGGCCACCGAAGACGACCTGCCGGCGGTGGTGGCGATGCTCGCCGACGACCCCCTGGGCGCCACCCGCGAGAGCCCCGACGACCTCACCCCGTACCGTGCCGCCCTCGCCCGCATCGACGGCGACCCGCACCAGCACCTGGTCGTCGCCGAACGCGCCGGCCGCACGGTCGGCACGCTCCAGCTGACCCTGGTCCCCGGCCTCTCCCGCAAGGGCTCCACCCGCGCGATCATCGAGGGCGTCCGCATCCACGCCGACGAGCGGGGCAGCGGCCTCGGCACCGACCTCATCCGCTGGGCCGTCGACCGCTCCCGCGACCTCGGCGCCGACCTCGTCCAGCTCACCTCCGACGCCACCCGCACCGACGCCCACCGCTTCTACGAACGGCTCGGCTTCACAGCCTCCCACGTCGGCTTCAAGCTGCCGCTCTGAGCGCCCCGGGGACGCGGAAAAGCATCGGAAAAGCAGAAAACCCCCGCCGGGTGCCCGGCGGGGGTTTTCTCGAAGAATTGTTCGGCGGCGTCCTACTCTCCCACAGGGTCCCCCCTGCAGTACCATCGGCGCTGTGAGGCTTAGCTTCCGGGTTCG
>NZ_JBITCO010000027.1:0-110074 GCF_044453265.1 Kitasatospora sp. NPDC051705
CCGGACTCCCTCAACCGCCTCGGCAGAGACGATCACGTCGCTCATCAGGTGTTCTTCCTTGATCGGGAGTTACACCGAAGACCGTACAGACCCGGCTACGAGCCGTGGGGCGGGTGCGCGGGGTTCAGGTAGGGGGTGACGCCGGAGTAGGACATGCCAAGCGCCGCGGTCAGCAGTTCGATGTCGAGTTGGTCGGCGAGGGTCGGCAGACGCGTGGAGCGCAGGACCCGCGGCAGCAGGCCGACAGGGGTGAGGCTGGCGCGGATATGGGCGGCGTCAGCGGGGGCGCGGGTGGTGGCGGTGAGGCGGGTGGTGAGGATGTGGGGGTTGGCCGATCCGGTGCGGGCACGGTGGTCCAGGCATCGCTGCAGGGCATTCCAGGTCGCGGTGTCGAGCGGGGTGGATACCAGGCGGCCGGGGAGGCGCAGCGTACGGCGAGCGGTGTCCAGGGCGTCGTCGGTCAGGTGGCGCAGTCACGCTGCGCCGCGGCCGAAGCCGCGTCCTGCGGGCGTTGATCCCCAGCCAGTCCACCGGCGACTCCCCCACAGCGTCGTCCTGACCGGCGTCGGCGTCCATCACCTCGCCCTCGCCGGCGTCCGACACGACGGTGTGGTCCTTCTCCCCCGCCCGCTTGGTGCGCAGCTCGGTGATCCGGCCCACCACGCGGGCGTCGTGGGCGGCCAGGGCCCGCAGGACCCGCCAGATGGTGCGGAACGAGGACGCCTCGATCTCCTCCTCGGCCTCGGCCTTGACCGCCTCCCCCGCTTCGGTGACCTTGGCCGGGTCGGCGGTGGTTGTGTCGTCGCCGACCTCGGGGGTGGGCAGGTAGACGGGGATGATGACCCAGGAGGCCTTGCCCTACCGATAGGACTGGCGCAGCGTCCGGCCGACGGCCTGGACGACGTCGATGACCGAGCACTTCGGATCCGAAAAGACGATCGAATCCACGGCCTCGACGTCGATGTCCTCGTTCAGGAGCCGGCTGTTGCAGACGGTGCAGCACTCCTCGCCCTCCTCTCCGGGCCGCTCGCCGGTGGTGGCCGAGAAGGTGGCGATGGCGGCCCGGCGGTCCTTGAGCCTGTCGCTGCCGACCACCGCGAGAGCGGTCACCCGCTCCCGCCGGTCCGTAGCAGGCAGCAGCTCGGCGGCGGCGTTCATGGTGGCGGCGAGGTTCCAGCGGAGCTTGGTGGAGACCCATTCGGAGGCGCAGCGGCAGTGGACGGGCCCGTTGAGTGGGGGGAGCCGGTCGGCGGGGTCCTTGTCGTCCTTGGCTCGGTTGGACTTGGCGGTGACGGCGAGGATGAGGGGTGATCCCTGGTCGTTGGCGTAGGCCTCGCAGCGTTCGGGGGTCCAGTCGTAGCCGCCGACTGGCGGGGAGCGTCATTCCAAGCACGCGATATTCGGAGGGCGTCGGCGTCACTGAACCGTAGGGTGAGTGCGCCAAGGCAGCCTGGTAGCAGGGAGAAGCGTGCGGTCCGAGGAACATGCGGGGTGGGAGCAGGACTTCCCGGTCCGGTATCTCCTGGTGCGGGAGGACATCCACGGCCGGGAGGAGGACGTGCTGTGGGGGCGGTGCGCGGAGGTCGAGGGCCTGTTCATGGACCCGCCTCCGCTGCCGCGAGAGGTCCTGACGCTGCGCGGCTGCCCGCGCGAGAGCCTGCTGGTCCAGGCCGTGACGGACAGCACCGAACCGGTACGGCTGCTGCGGGACGGAATACTCTCGATCGAGCCTGTGGACCCCTAGAACGACGGGCCGGCCCGTTTCTGGGACCTGGAGGACACGGCTGTCCTGGCCCGGTGGCCCACGCCGGGCGATCCCGGACGCGTGGACATCGTCGTGGGCACCGGCGTCAGGGAGGACGACTTCTGGGGCGGCAAGCGGCTGCCTTCGAGCCCGCGGTTCGACCTGTGGTTCCCCTCGATCCAGGGGGACAGCCCATCGGGCAGCTGCCGTTCCGTTGACGGCCTGTTCACCCCGCGCCCGAAGCGACCCACCCAGCCCGTGCACCTGATCGGCTGCGAACCCGCCGCACCGCTTCTGGCCCTGCTGCGTCGTCCCCTTCCGCAGAAGGGCGACCCGATCACGCTCTGGCGCCTCGACCGCCACGGTCGGACGATGACCAGGTACCGCCTCGACCTGCACATCGTCGAGGCACGCCCGTCCGTCCTCGGCGGAACCCTGATCGACGTCACCATCGCCGACCCCGGCGACGACCGCCCCGCCCTGGCCGCCCGCACGGTCTGGGAGATCTGGTCCGACGGTACTCCCACGCTGCCCAACCAGTGGGCGAAGTTCGACGCCAAGGGCCGGTCCGAGTGGCTGAACCTCACCCACGTCGGCCCGTACGGGCCGGGCGGCCTCTCCGGTGGGACCTACCACCTGGACGGACAGCACGTCACCGACAGGAGCGGCTTGGTCCTGGCACTCGGCGAAGCCCTGCTCGGCCCCGGCGCCAACTACGGCAGATGCCTGGACTCGGTGGCGGACCACCTGTGCGGTGGGCCCTCCGTCGTCCCCCCGTTCACCCTCGTCTGGCACCATGCCGACATCGCCCGTCACGCCCTCGCCGGACACGTCCTGCACCACCTCGGCGGCCTGTCCTACTTCGAGGTGACCGTGAACCTCCTGCGCGAGAAGGGCGTCGACGTCGTACTCCGGTGAGGCAGGCGACGGAGAATTCCGGCCCCCTCGACCCCGACGACGGCCAACCCGGGCTCGCCGAAGACGCCGCCCACACCGTCACCCTCCTGACCACGGCACTCGACCAGCAGGAGCCGGCCACGTGAACCCCGGCGCCGCAGACACACCGCCGACCGTACGCGACCTCGCGAAGGACGGACCGGCCCGGTCACCCCATGTCCAGTACCGCGTTCGGCCCTCACGCCTCCATCGCCTCCGCTGCCTCCCATTGCGCGGGCGGGACGGCAGCAAGCGGCCGACCGGCCGGCCAGCGACAGCGAGCCGGACAGCGACGACGGCGCAGGCACAGGCACAGGCACAGGCACAGGCAGCCGAGCAGACAACGGCGCCCGGGCAAGGCGACCCAGCGGGAACAACCCAGCCCCGGCCAGCGGGCACCGACCGAGACCGGGCAGGCAGGCAGGCGGCCGGGAAGCCGGGCGCGAACCCTGCCCGGCTGGTCAGGCCGCCGGGGACACGAGAACTCATCGGCACTAGCGGGGCCAGAGCGGACGATCTCACCAGTTCCCTGGGAACATAACTCGCCAACCCTGCCAGGCGGAACTCGCCAGCGCAGGTCAGCGGCTCGCTCCGGCCGAAGAATGAGGGCGGGTCGGGAGCGGTGCCGCCAGGATCCAGTCTTCGCGGGCTTGGCCGCTTCGGCAGCCGCAGCCGCCTTGGCGGCCTGCTCCGCCCACTTTTCGACGGCAAGCAGCTGATTGCCGTCCGGGTGGTCGGGCGCCTGGTCGAGAGTGTGTCAGCCAGGCCGCCGAACCGATGCCACACCGCCGCGTAGCAGCGGCAGCGTGGCCGCCGCGACTGGCAGAGCCCGTTGGCAGTCGCAGGTGTTGATCCCCCCGCCCTTGGTAAGGCGGTGCGTACCAGGGCCGGGGCAGGCCCACTCGGGTATGGGAGGGCCCGCCCGGTGGGCGTCCTGCCAGCGAACGCGTGGGCGGAGGAGTACCTGGCCGCCGCCGGCGTCGGAGGGATCCGGACCGGATCACCGAGGTGTTCACGGAACCCGGGAACCCGGAAGCGCACACCCTGCAGACCCTGGCTGCGGCGGACGTTGCCCGACCGGCGTTGCGACGCACGGACGGGACAGGAGCTCACGCCCTCGCCGAGGAGTTCGAGGGAACCGTTCCAGCCGTAGAGCCCGGCACGTGTCTGTCGAGAACCTGCTTCAGGAACCGGGGGTAGACCCCGCAGTGGGTGGAAGCAGGCAGGGAGTGGTGACTCTCAGGTACATGCGGTCCCCGGTACCCGAGGTGGAGGCCGTGGCGGAGTACCGGCTGGTGGGGTGGTAGGTGTCGACGAGTGCGTCCGGTCTGCCGTCGGCGGTCTCGCGGTAGCCCTTCACCGTCAGTCCTTCGCCGGTCAGCAGGTCGCGGATCTTCCTGACCGCGTCGGGGTGCTGGGCGCGTGGAACCGAGCTCTTGACGCTGTACATCAGGATGTACCGGTCGTCGGAGGCGGTTTCGCCGTTCTTGCCGGTGCACGGGGTGAAGAGCGCGGAGATCGTCGACGGGTCGGTCTCGATCCCGGCGGTGCGGGCCATGTGGTCGGTGATCTGCTGGGCCCAGGTCTGGGCGTCGGCTTTGGACTTCACGGGTGGGGTGTCACTCCTGTCGGTAGCGGATGAGCATCCGCCGAGTGCCGCGAGCAGGAGCGCGGTGGCGATGATCCGGCCCGCGGTGCGGGGCGCGCTGGCAGTCATGGTGCTCCTGAGTCGGTGGTCGGTCGGACTGGTCGCAGGGTCAGCGCGGGGGCTTGGGAGCGAGCGTCGGTGGCCGGCCCGCGATGATCCGCCCCTGGTTGTCGAGGCTTTCGCTCGCCCCGTTGGGGCCCGTGTCCCAGTAGCCCCCGTGTCCGCTGGTGTCGATCTGGATGCGCTGGCCGCCGAAGACCCCGTTCTGGGGGCCCTCGCCGAACACGGTGCCGGTGAATGTCTGGATGAAGTCGTCCTTGGCCGTGCCGACCCAGACGTGCCTGGGATCGATGTTGAGCTCGGACGCCTTGTCCACTCCCATTCCCGGGCTGCCGAGCGCGATGATGTCGTCGACATTCGCACCGCCGTCGCGCGCGGCCGCGCCCACCACGTAGGTCCCGTAGCTGTGGCCCATCAGGGTCAGGTGCGAACACAGGCCGTTGTCGCCCTCGGCCACCCGCAGCCCCTTGGCGAAGTTGCGTAGCAGCGGTGCTCCGGCATCTCCCCGGTCGGTTTCGGCTACGGTGCCGTCCAGCCAGTTCGGCGTCTCGTAGCCGAGCCACGATACGACGGCCACGTTCGCACCCCCGTCGGCTTCGTCCTCGGCCGCCTTCTGGAGACGCCGGATGTGGTCCATCTGTCCCGGCACCCCGGCGAACACCGTTCCGGTGCCCGGCACGAAGACCGCCGTGTGCTGCGACTTGTCGGGGTTGCCAGTCGAGACGATGGCCCGGCCGTTGTGCGCCTCGGGATCGACTCCCAGCAGGAACATCCGGTGGTTCTCGGGGTTCCCGTCGGACGCTGCCAGCTTCCTCCTGATCTCCTCCATGGCGTTGATCCGCGATTTGTACTCGTCCTCGTCGACACCGAAGTCGCCGGGCTTCCCGCTTCGGTAGGCGTCCAGCTTCTCGTCGAGGACGAGCCGGTTGGCCTCGTCCCGGACGGTCGTGGGAAGCCCGTCGAGGCGGCCGATCTGATCGGGGTGCAGGGCCAGGTAGGCGTCCTGCTGCTCGGGGGTGAGCCCCTTCCACCAGGCCGCGGACTTCTCCGGGTCCTTGCCGTCCGGGATGTAGGGGTCGACCAGTCCGAGGTCCTGCATCGCAGCTGCGGCCGCGCTCTTCGCCCCTGCCAGCGCACCGTCCACCTTGGCCGGGTCGAGGGCGTCCGAGCTGAGCCGTCCCAACGCCGAGTTGCCCTGGTCACTTGCCGTCTGGGCGTCCTTCAGAGCGGTGTTGATCCGGTCCTGGAAGCTCCTCATCTCCGACCCGAGCTGCTGGCGCGCCTTCTGCGCCTCCGGGTCGTTGTGCTCCCCCTTGCCCTCGGGCGGGAGGCTGACGACGCCGTCGGCGGACACGTTCAGGCCGGCGTCCACCGCACGGTTCACGGCGTTGGTGAGGTTGGTCCGCGCCTGGTACATCCGGTCGGCGACGGTGTTGAGGACGAGGGCGGCGGTGTCGGCCTCCATCTTGACGATGTTCAGGTGCTGTTCCGTCTTCGCCAGGAACGGCAGCGCGGCCTTCGCGTCCTCGCCCTCCCAGTTGCCGGCCAGCGGTCCGTCCACCTGGCTGCGGTGCCGCTGGCCGGTGGTCTCCGCCGCGTGGCCGAGCGCCGTCCAGGTCTTCGCCGCGTCGTGCAGCCCGTGCGGGTCGAACTTCACCAGGAGCTCGTATGCGCTGGTCACTTGGCTGCCTGTGGCGCGACGGCCCACGCGCCGGCGACGGCCTGGTCGGTGTGCTCGTGTGCGGCCGCGTTGGCCTCCAGGTTGGTCGCGGTGCTCACGAGGCGCTGCCGCAGTTCACCGAGCGGCTTGGACCAGTCGGTACCCAGCTGCGCGAGTCCACCCGCGATCGACCATCCGGTCAGCTGCCCCGACACGGTGGCACTGGTGTTCACCGCGTCCTGTATCGGCGTGCCGAACTCCTCCGCCAGCGTCTTCGCGACACCCGCGGATGCCCGTAGATCCGCCGGCTTGATCACAACCTTGCCTGTGGTGTTGTCAGCCACGTGGGTTCCCCTCCCCGAAACGAATGCCTGAGCTCAACCCCCGCAGAACCCTAGACAGGTGATGCGCGCTCCGCATCCGTACAAATACTCAGATACTACTGCGGACCGCACAGGCGGTCGGGGTTACACAGGGAGTACCGGCCCCTGGGCCCGCGCAGCAGGGCAGGCGGGTCACTGACGGCTAGGGGAGATCGAGGGGCCGATCCGGGAACGGGACTGGCTGCCGGTCAGGGCTCGATGTGTACGGTGATGCAGGGGTCACCGTTCTCGCCGCCGGTGGTTCCGCGCTCGCCCGGGCTGGAGGCGAACAATGGGGCGATGATACTCCGGATGGTGATGATCTGGATCGGGTCAGCCCCCCGCGATCCTGACACCACCGAGCAGGCCGCCGCCAAGATGCTGACCGAGCTGACCAACCCGGTGCCCGCGCCTCAAGCGACCGCCACGACCCCGACTTCGGGTAGGCGGCGGCCAGGAGTTCCTGCACTCCCCTTGAAGCTACTGTTGACCAGGGTCAGTCGGCTGCCGGGCCTGCCCACCGGGCGTTCTGGCGCCCGGAGGTAGGTGGTCAGGTCTCGGTGGGCTCCCGTGGCGGTCTCCACCGCGTTCTGTTCCCGTGTTCCCCGGGCATCCCTCGATCCCGGGGAAGGTCCGTCAGCTGTTCTGTTCGAGGTCCTGGAGCGCGGCCTCCGCGACGACGCGGGAGAGGACCACCTCGCGGCGGAGCTCTCGGCGAAGAAGGCCGGGTCTGTGTGGGCGACGGCCTGCACCGCGTGGTGCAGGCCGTCGCCTTTCTGCCGGCAGTCTCGGAGGATGTTTGTAGTTCTTCCATGCGAGCGAAGGTGTGCTCGACGCAGGCGCGCACGCGTCGGTGTTCGGCGTCGTCCTCTTCCTGGGCCCGCGGAGGGGGCGGCCTGCTCGTGGGCGATGAGGGATGACGAGGCCGGTGTTCGGGTAGGCGCCGTCGGCCGAAGACGTAGCCCTCGGTCGCCCTGTCGAATCGTTCCCTGAGCTGTTCCGGAGTCAGCACGTACGGATCCGGGTCAGCCACGACGTTCTTCGTCAAGGGCTCGGATCTCGGCTGTCCACACGGTGATCTTGGCGATCAGAGCGGCTCGGTCGTAGGGGTCGACCGCGTCCCGCTCGTCCCGGAGGTCGAGGACTCTGGTCCACCAGTCTTGGCGTTCGCGTTCAGCGGTCGCGCCGTCATAGAGCCCCACAAAGCGGGCCGAGAGGTGTGTCGCTGTCTCGGCGAACATGTCGTAGACCACGGACGTGGGCACGTCCTCGCAGATTGCCACGGTCGGGCTGTGCTCAGTCGTCTCGCTCCTCGAATCGCGGGTTAGGTCCTTGCCTTCGGTGAGTATCCACGGGTCCCTTAGTCGTCCCACAGTCCGATCTGTCGGAGGTTCGCCGCCGCTTATAGACAGGAGCCTGCCGCTCGGGTCCACGCATCGCAGTGGCGTGGTTCGAGCTGTGCAGGGTCAACGGGGCCCTTCAAGCCCAGGCGGCCGTACCCGACATCCGTCCCCGGCGGATTCTCGGTCGACACGGTCGTCGCGGCTGCGGCCCTCGGGAAGCGGCATGGCGGGTGAGCCGTCGCCTCGTCGGCCGGTTGCGAAGAACCTGGCGTCGGCGACCACTGCCTCGGCGTTGCGGAAGGTGCCCTCGGCGACGAAGGAGTACCCGTGCTCGACCGCGTGGGCGAACGCCACCTGCCAGGCCGGACGCGCGACGCCCTCCGACGCCGACGACGAGGCACTCCCGCCCGCGCTGGCGCGCCTGCAGGCGCAGACCGCGAGCTGGAATGGCGCTGAGCTGCTTTACCGTCAGGCCGTCGACGCCGGATACACCGTCTCCCTGATCGAACTGGCGCGGCTCAGGGAGCAGCACAGCGACCTGCGGGGCGCCGAAGCGCTCCTCCGGCGCGCCGACGACGCCGCGCGCGGCAGCGTCGTGGCACCTCGCCCGGCTGGGTGAGCAGGGCGGCGACGCGAGGGATGCGGGGGCCCTCTACCGGCAGGTCGCGGAGGACGGCTACGCCGCCGCCCTGGCCGAACTGGCGCGGGCGGCCGGAGAGAGGCCCGGGCCGGCGGACGCGTTCGCGCGACGGGCCCTCGATGCCGGCTACCACGCCGCGCTGACCGAGACGGGACGGCTGAGGGAACTGCACGGAGACAGGGACGGCGCACGAGGCCGCTACAGGGAAGTCGCCGCCACCGGAGACTCCGCCGCCCTGGCCGAACTGGCCCGCCTGAACGAGCAGGACGGGACCCGAACGGCCGAGGACGTCCTCACCCGGCCGACGTAGGCGGAACTCACCACGGCGCATCCGCCGGGCCCGGCCGGCTGAGCGGGCCTGTCACGGGCTCACCCCCGCCTCGCCGCCGACGGCCGCTGCCGCCCGCCTTCCACCGCACGCCCGGCCAGGCTGGTGACGCCGGCATACGCAGGGCGGTCCACGACAAATGGGGCTATCCCCATCATGCGATTCGATCCGTACGCTCCAGCAGCCGCCTTCCGTGCGCGTCCCCCCCTCCGCCACACATTCGCCGTCATACCCGCAGAGAAACAATCAGGACGGCTTCGGAGAGGCATGGTGACCCGCGGCGCGGAATCGGATTCGATCATTGTGCTCCGCGACACGCGGGTCGGTTCAAGCTCCGACCTGATCATCTGGAATGCTGTCCCACGTCCGCCGTCCAGGCTTTGAGCGGCGGGCATCCGCAGTACCGGGCAACACCGCCCGGGAAGCCCACGGAGAGAACGGAACATCATGAAGCCATCTGTGCTTGTCGTGTCCACCGACCCCCAGGGGTCCGCCGTCGTCTGGGCGGAGCGGGTGGGAGACAACCTGCCCTTCGACTTCATGGCGGCGCACGAGCAGGCCGATCAGTTGATCCACCTGAAGAACACCGGCGCGAAGATCCACGTCATCGCCAATCAGAAGGGCGGCGTGGGCAAGACCACCACCACGGTCAACCTCGCGGCGTGCACTTTCGACGTCCTAGGCGAGAAGGACGAGTACGAGCACATCTTCATCGACACGCCGGGCACCCTGGCCGACGAGGAGATCCTGCGCCGGGCACTGGAGATCGCGGACGACGTCCTGGTCCCGATGATCACCGAGCCGCTGTGCTTCGACCCGACGGCCCGGACCATCCAGAAGGTCATCGAGCCGATGGACATCCCCTTCCGGATCGTCGTCAACAACTGGGACCCGCGCGACGGTCGCGCAGACCTCGAGGACACCGAGGCGTACATCACGGCGAAGGGCTGGCCCCGCGCCAAGACCGTCCTGCGCCGCTACAAGATCCACTCGCGGGCGGTCGCCGAGGGCACCGTCGTCACCCAGTACAAGGAGAGCGGCACGGCCTACCGGGCGCGGGAGGATTTCTTCCGCCTGTCCCTCGAGCTCGGATACGGGGGTCGCTGATGGCGGGCCGTCGCGTCTCCTTCGCGTCGATGGCCGCCGACCCGGTCGTCGACGCCCCGGGTGTGGACAGCAGCGCCAACGACACCCCGGCACGGTGGGTACCCACTGCCAACTGCCTGCCCAACCCGCGCAACCCCCGCGACGAGCTGGGCGACCTCTCCGACCTGGCGAGCATCAAGGACCGCCAGCTGCAGAGCTGCCTCGCCGTCACCCCGGACGCCTACCTGCGGCTGTGGCCGGAGGACCGGCAGGCGCTCGGTGCGGGTCCGCAGGACGTCGTCATCGTCAACGGCAACCGCCGCCGCGCCGCGGCGCAGCTGTACGGGCGGGAGCAGTTGCTGGTCGTCGTGGACGACACGGTGGCGGAGTCCAAGGCGACCCTGCTGCGGGCGGCGCTCGACGAGAACATGGCGCGCAAGGACTTCGACCCGATCGAGGAGGCCAACGCGGTCCTGCTGATCGTGGCGCAGTACCCGACCGCCAAGGAGGCCGCCGAGGCCGAGGGCTGGTCCCAGAGCTGGATCTCGCACCGCAAGAACCTGCTGAAGCTCCACCCGGAGCTGCAGCGCCAGGTGCGGGCCAAGGCGCGCGGCGAGGATGGCGTCTCCATCAACGTCGCGCGGCGCCTGGGGTCGGTCAAGGGCATCGAGGAGATGTCCCTGGCCGAACAGACGGCAGAGCTGGAGCAGCTGCTCCAGTCCGACTCCGACGCGGTGGCGGCCAAACGGGCGGCGAGGGTGGAAGCGAAGGCCGCGGCCAAGGCCGCTCCTGCCGACATGCCGGCCCCGCAGCCGGTGGTCGCCCCGGCGCCGGCCCCCCAGCCGGCCACGGAGGCTGCGCCGCCGGCGCCGCGGCCAGTGGTACCTCCCGCCTCCCGGCCGGAGCCCGCCCCGCAGGCTCCGATCGCGAGCACTGAGCCCACTCCGATCGCCGACCGATTTTCCGCGGAAAATTCAGAGCCGCTCCCGATGCCTGAGCAGCGGGAGAAGCCGGCGGCCTCCGCCCCGACGGTGGAGCTCGGCGATGTCGACTGGCACAACGTCGAGGAACTGGCAGATGCCATCTGCCGCACCCTCTCGGCCGACGAGGCCTACCGGCTCGCCGACGCCCTGGCCAACCGTCTGCTGACGACCAACAGCTGACACATCCGTGTTGTCCCGCCTCACCTTCGGGCGGGGCGGGACAACACGGCTCCTTGAGGCCCGGCGCAGCGGGGCCAGCTGTTCTCCTTGGTCGACAGGCCGAGGAAACCGTCAGGCGCGCGTGGCACGATGTCAGGTGCTCCTTGACAACTCGACACTCTGACCACGCCACTTCTGACAACACAGTGACGGGCTTCCAGACCTGGCATCCCATCAGTCAAGAAATGGCAAAGCCGCTGCTGCGCCGCAGCTCAGGAAGTGTCCTCCCCGCACCCGCGGGGGTCAGCCGCGGTCATGTGTCCAACTGTACCGATTGCGGTCGTCCTCCCCGCACCCGCGGGGGTCAGCCGACACCGACGAGTAGCCGTCGTGGTCGTATCGGGTCCTCCCCGCACCCGCGGGGGTCAGCCGGGCGGTGACGGCAAGAGCACCCTTGCCCGTGAGTCCTCCCCGCACCCGCGGGGGTCAGCCGGCAGCAGGGCCACCACCGGCCCCGTGCGCGCGGTCCTCCCCGCACCCGCGGGGGTCAGCCGTCCGACGCTGGCCCGGGCCGGTGGTCCCGCGCGTCCTCCCCGCACCCGCGGGGGTCAGCCGGAACAGCACCGATGACCAACAGCACCACGTCCGTCCTCCCCGCACCCGCGGGGGTCAGCCGGCTGCGCCTTGCCCCTGCGGGGCACGGCCCTGGTCCTCCCCGCACCCGCGGGGGTCAGCCATCGGTGCCGGGGTGCCGGTCCGAATTACACCCGTCCTCCCCGCACCCGCGGGGGTCAGCCGGCCGGCGGGAGCTCCAACCGGATCTCGGCGGCGTCCTCCCCGCACCCGCGGGGGTCAGCCGGTGTACCGCAGAAACGTCCCAAACGTCCCCGAGTCCTCCCCGCACCCGCGGGGGTCAGCCGGACGGCGTTGACCGGGCCCAGGGGTTCGGCGCGTCCTCCCCGCACCCGCGGGGGTCAGCCGGTCGGCGCCGCCGAGCTGTCGACCGTGGCGGAGTCCTCCCCGCACCCGCGGGGTCAGCCGGAGCAGATCGACTCGCTGACTGCGGCCTACGCGTCCTCCCCGCATCCGCGGGGGTCAGCCGCAGGACTTGGACCGGGTCATGGCCAGCCCGATGTCCTCCCCGCACCCGCGGGGGTCAGCCGGCGAAGCGGATCCCCGTGAACCCGTGCGCGGAGTCCTCCCCGCACCCGCGGGGGTCAGCCGCACACGGGCCTGGAGAGCCTGGTCGGGACGGCGTCCTCCCCGCACCCGCGGGGGTCAGCCGTCGCTGCGGGTCAGCTCCATGCCGATTCGGCCGTCCTCCCCGCATCCGCGGGGGTCAGCCGGATTCTAAGCCTGTGAGATCCACGAGGGCGGGTCCTCCCCCTACACGAGGTCAGTCGAGGCAGCAGGTCAGAGGTGCCAGGAAAGCCGGCGGAGATGCAGGTACGAGGGCAGCGGTCGGCTTGCGGCCTGCCAGCAGCGGCGACAGTGGGGTGGCTCCGCTTGAGCCGCACCCAGGCTCAAGCGGCCTCCGTTGCACTCAGTCCGCCTCCGGCGCACTGATCGCGACAAGCTCGACCTCGAAACCGTCCTCGTTCTCCAGATAGGCGGCATAGACGTGCTCGCCGCCCGCGTGCGGGTGACGGTCCGGAAACATCAGGCGCCAGCCGTGCTGGTGGGCTTCCGAGACCAGCGCCTCCACCGTGTCCGGCCCGTCGATGTGGAACGCCAGGTGGTTCAGCCCGGGCCGACACCGGTCGTGACGGTCGGCGGTGAGAGCCTTCGACTGTTCGAAGACGAGGTACGTGGCCCCGAGGCGCCAACTGCGCCCGTCGCTCCAGCTCTGGGCCAACGTGTATCCGAGGGCCTTCAACAGCCACCCGAAGGAGGCCGTGGCACGGTCAAGGTCGGGGACCCAGATCTCGACGTGGTGCAGCATTCCGCCGATGGGCCTGGTCACGCCGCCGCCACAGAGGCCGTCCCGGCCGACCGAGCCGAGTCGCACGATGCCCCCACCGGCACGGCATCGCATCGGCGGCTCCCGGCTGCCCGGGGGACCCTTGAGCAGGTCCGGCACGTGGCCGGGGAGTCATGGACCGTCAGCACGTCGTCCTCACCATCGGTCACGGCCGCGGCCCGTCCGTCGCCCCCGAACCCGCTCGAGGACGCTCAGCGCGGCAGGCCCCGCCGTGCGCGCGTCTGCGGGCATTGTAGATGTCCCGCGAAGTCCCCCTTCTCCACTGGCCGGCTCCGCGGCCGCATCCACACCCGGGCCGGCCGACGAAGCCGGCCCCCGTTCCGCGTCTCCTCCCCCAAGGTCGGGACGACGGCACGGATCCGGTACGGGCGCCCCCGCCCGTGACGGGCCGTTCGGGGGCGACGCGGGCTGGAGGACACGGACTATGCGGGCGGGCCGGCCGGTTCGGGGGCGTCGAGGGGCCAGGTGTCGCGGTCCTCGATGTGGTCGTAGGCGGGGAGTTCGGCGGCGAGGACGTCGAAGTAGGGAAGCGGGGCCCACAGGGCGCGGTCGCCGACGACGTAGAGGCGGCGTTTGGCGCGGCTGGCGGCGACGTTGAGGAGGTGGGGGGTGCGGGCGGCCCAGGCGCGGGCGCCGGGGCGGCCGCCGGCGCCGAGCAGGAGGACGACGACGTCGGCTTCCTTGCCCTGGGCCTTGTGGACGGTGGCGCAGCGTTCCTCGAGGGTTTCGGGGGTCCAGCCGGGGAGGGTGCGGCAGGTTTCGCGGGCTTCGCGGACGAGGGCGCGGAAGGGGGCGATGACGCGCAGGCGTTCGGTGTCGACGCCGTGGCGGTCGAGTTGTCGCAGGAGGTAGGTGAGGGCGCGGCGGTCGCGTTCGCCCCAGGGGGCGTCGGCGGGGCGGTCGGGGTCGGGGGTGTCGAGCCAGCGGCTGGGGAGGAGGCCGTCGTGCCCGGGGTCGGGGAAGGGCTGGGGGCGGGTGCCGTGGACCATGAGGCCGCCGTAGGCGGTGTCGTTGCTGACGGTGAACATGGGGTCTTCGCAGCGGCGGTGGACGCGCAGGGGTGAGCCGACCCAGACGGTGTCGTGCTCGGCGCCGGTGGGGGCGGGCAGGTAGGTGCCGTGACGGTTGACGCGGTCGGCGACGGCCTGGGCGGAGGTGGCGGAGGGCAGCCACTCCTCGTCGACGTGGTGGGCGAGCAGGAGGCGGCGCTGCAGGGCGGTGGGCATGGTGACGACGGGTTCGAGCTGGAGGGGGTCGCCGACGAGGACGGCGCGGCGGGCTCGCCAGAGGGCGCCGACGGCGGCCTGTGGGGTGGCCTGGCCGGCTTCGTCGACGAGGACCCAGCCGAGGGAGCCGCGGCCGAGGCGGGCGAACATGCTGCCGAAGGAGGAGAAGGTGGTGGAGACGACGGGGACGAGGAGGAAGAGGGTCTGCCAGGCGTGCAGGACCTGTTCGTCGGGGACGGGGCCGCTGTTCGCGGTCATGAGGTCCATGAGGACCTGGAGGTTGCCTCGGATCCGTTTGGCGGTGTTGGCGGCGAAGGCGCGGTGGAGGTCGAGGGCGCGCAGGAACAGGTCGCTGCGGGCGGTGCTCCAGGCCTCGTCGGACCAGGGGGCGCCGAGTTCCTGTTCGTGGTCGTCGAGGTGGAGCCAGTCGAGGGGCAGGGAGGGGAGGGTGGTGGCGGCGGTGCGCAGGGTGCGGTGGGCGGCGTCGAGCGCGGCGGTGGCGTCCTCCAGGTCGCGGCGGGCGGCCCATGCCTCGCCGCGGGCCTGTTCGGCGGCCGCGTAGGCGGTGGATTCGGCGGCGTGGGCGGCGTCCCGGCGGGCGCGGGCGCGGGTGACGGCCGTGGCGGCGTCGGTGAGGGCGGTGGTGGAGCGGGTGTGCAGTTCGGCGGCGGCGAGGTCCTCGTCGCGTGCGCAGCGGGCGATGTGGTCGTAGGCGTCCTCGAGGGCGGTGCGCTGTCGGGCGATCAGGGCGAGGAGTTCGGCCTGGCCTCGTTCGCGGTGCTGTTCGGCGGCCTGGCGTTCGGCGCTGTTCCGGAGGAGGCGGCGCAGGCCCGCGCGCAGGCCGGGCTGGGCGGTGGGGGGTTCGTCGTGGAGGGTGGTGAGGGCGGCGATCTGGCGGGTGTGGTGGTCGGCGCGTTCGCGGGCGGTGGCGAGGGCGCTTCGGGCCTCGGCGAGGACGCTTCGGGCGTGGGGGATGCGCCGGGTCGCGTCCTGGTGGGCGGCTTCGGCGGTGCGGACGGCGTCGGTGGCGGTGTCGACGGCGGTGAGGGCGGTGTCGTGGCGGGCCCGGGCGGCTGCCGCGCGGGCGTCGGCGCGGGTGATGGCGGCGCGCAGGGCGTCGAGGCGGGGGTGGAGGCGGTCGGGTCGGGTGTCCGCCAGGGTGGCGGCGAGGCGGGCGCGTTCGGCGCGCAGGCGTTCGACTTCGGCCTGGGCGGCGGTGAAGGCGGCGACGGCCCGCGGCCAGGAGGGGATGGGCTGGGCGGGGCCGGCGGGTGTGGTGGCGGTGCGGGTGTCGGTGGCTGCTGCGGCGGGGGCCGTTCGTCGGTCGCGCGGGGTGCGGGTGGGCTTGGGCGCGCTCGGCGGGACCCAGTCGCCGAGGACGGCGTTCATGCCGCGCAGCGGCGGGAGCCCGGCGGCGGTGCGGGCGGCGCTCTCGTTCTCGGGCAGGCGGCCCCACCAGAAGCGCTGGGTGAAGCGGGTGCGGTTGGCCTTGTTGCCGAGGACGGCGGCGACCAGTCCCCAGGCGGGCTCGCCGCCGAGGAGGGCGGAGGCGAGGTCGGAGAAGTGGTCGGGGCCGTCGTGCCAGTGCTCGTCGAGGGCGGCGGCGCCGGGCAGTTCGGCGGTGATGTTCTCCACCGCGCCGTTGTTGGAGGAGGTGACGACGATCTCGCGGCCGGTGAGCTTCGGGTCGAGGGCGGCGACGAAGCGGGCGTGGCGGCCCTGGCGGTCCTTGCCTCGCCAGGCCCGGCCGGGGAACGCGTCCCCGGGCCGCCGGTAGCCGGCCATCACGGCGGCGCGTTCGACCACGAGGGCGGCGACGAGGTCGCGCAGCATGGTGGTCTTGCCGGTGCCGGGCGGTCCGTTGACGGAGAAGAGGCCGCCGGCGTCGGGGCCCGCGGCGGCCGTCGTCCCGTCCGTGCGGTCGGCGAGCATGCGGTTGACCGCGAACTGCTGGCTGAGCGCGAGCGGGTGGCTCGCGTTGGCGGGCCAGCGTCCGGCGGGGACGAGGGCCGGGTCGACGCCGTCGAGGACGGCGAGGCGGTCCTCGCGCAGGTCGGTGCGGGCGTCGACGGGGATGTCCCGGTGGGAGGTCAGGTAGGCCTCCAGGGCGGGGCCGAGGCCCTCGGCCCCGCCGCTGCCGCTGCCTGTGCCCTTGTTGTCGGTGAGGGCGGCGCGGACCCGGGCGAGGTCGGGCGGCAGGAGGCTGTTGAGGAACGGCTGCGGGGTGGCGGGCTTGTCCTTCGGGTCCCGGGGGAGGCGGACGAGCCTGCTCTGGACGCGGATCACGCGCGGGTCGAGTTGCTCCTCGACGCCGCACAGGTGGGCGATCTGGGCCGTCAGGGCGACGAGGTCGGCGAGTGCCACCGGGCGGCTGCCGGTGTCGTCCGGGGCTTCGCCGTCCGGTGACGGCACGTCGGCGGACGCTTCCAGCGGCATCGGCGGGACGGTGGTGTCCGGGCCGGGGGTATCCGGGCCAGGGGTACCCGGGCCGGCGCCGTCCGGGCCGGGGGTGGAGGCCCCGTCGGTGTCCGCCCGGTCCGGACGGCGGGCCGCCGACCACTCGGCGACACGCCGCACCAGCGGCTCCGTCGCCCCCTGCACGGCGGCGCCGGCGACCTCGCCGAACAGCGCCCCGACCGCGGCCACCGCCGCGCCGCCCAGGATCTCCGCGAGCAGCCGGCGCCAGCCGTCGGCGGGGACGGGCTCCTGGCGTACGGGCGCGGCGCCCATGGGCCGCGACAGCAGGGGGTTCGGCAGGGGAGCGGCGCCGGCCGCGTACGGGACCTGCGTGGCGGCCAGCCGCCCCACCGCCACCTCGAACGCCTCGCCCAGCTCCTCGAACCCGTCCAGCCACCCGGGCGCCGACGGCCCCGGGTCGAAGAGCCGCCCCGTCGCCCAGGCGCACGCGGAGACCACCGAGGTGTCCGCGACGGGCCGCCCGTACTCGTCCAGGACCAGCGCGAACACCGCGCTCCTGCCCGGCAGCTCCAGCTCCCCGTCCGGCACCCCCGGATCCGGCTCCGTGTCCTCGGGCAGCACGGCGATCATCGCCCGGCGCAGCCGCTCCAGGTCGAACACCCCGCCGTACACCTCGTGCCGCCACACCATCCCGCTCGGTGCCCGCCACGCCGCCGTCTCCGGATGCTCCGGCGCCCACGGCAGCGGCGGCGCCACCTGGCCTGCGGCCGGCGTGACATCGACGACCACCGTGTCCGACACCCGCGGACGGCCTGCGCGGCGCCTGCGCGGCACCTCCGGAATGGTCGGCGGACTGAACAGCTCGATCGCCCGCCAGCACTCCAGCAGGTCCCCCACCCGCCGGCCCCGCCCGTCCCCGGTCCGCACCCCGTTGCCCCCTGCGTCGAACCCGCGGCCCACAGCCGCTTCGTGTGCCGATCAGCCGGCGGCCGAATCTACCGGACGGCGGGCTGGTGGGCCGGGCGTTCGGCTGCCACAGCGGTGAGGCAGGGACGGCATCGCGGTGAGCGCTGACGGTGGGCCGGCTATGTCCCGTCCGGGCGTCTCGGGCACGTGGCAGGACGGCCACGGCCCTTTGGCACCTCCACAGGCCAGCTGCTGCGCCCGCTTTCTCGACGCCGCCTCAGGAGCGGCAAAGAAACAGCAAAGTCGCTGCAGTCCGGAGAGTTGTCAGCTGAGCGGTTCAAGGACGTCAGGCTTGCCGTCCACGGCGGGACCCCAGCCGGCTGGAAGGTTTGCGGCAGCGATTTCGACGGCCTCCTCGGCAGTGAAAGCTCCGCCGATTCGCTCCCGCCCGGAGCCTTGTGGTTCGTGCAGTCTCAACACGCGAAACCGTTGGCCATCGAGGGGGAAGATCGAGGGCAGGTCCTGAGACCAAGGGAAGCGGGTGCATCGGCTGAACTGCAGTGATCCGTGGCCGACCAACGGGAAGAGGCTTCGGAGAGCAGGGTTGGTGTAGGCCGCTTCGACGAGGTGCTTGTCGATGCGGTTCTCGTTCATCTCTCGAACCAGCTGCCACTGCGCTGCTACTGGGTCCTCGGCTTCCGTCCGGGATGCGTCGCTGTCGTTCATGCCCGGAGATTAGCGGCCTCGCTGCGAGCGGGTTCGGCACCTTCCCCGTCGATGTCACCTCGACGATCGGCAGCAGCCTTGCCGTGGCCGGGATACCGAGCTGGCATGGTGTCGGTCCGGCTGGGGTGGGGACGTCGGTGAGTCGCTCCAGGAGTTGGTCCAGGGCGGCCTGGCCGTCGTCGACGGCAGCGCGTTCGTCATCGGTGAGCGGGATGTTGACCAGCATCTTTTGGAGGTTCTCCTTCGCCTCCAGCAGTTGGCCCCTGCTGGAGTTCTCCGGGGTGTAGAAGTCGCAGCGCGCGCAGGCCATCCGGTGCTGGCACTGCTCGAAGAAGGTGTAGGTGCACCAGCCGTGGCCCAGGTCGTAGTACTGCCAGGGCTCGCGCGACCCGGCACCGCAGACCAAACAGCCGGTATCGGGATGAGACATCGGACGAAACGACTCGTCCCGCGCACCGTTTCACCGGCGGGCCGGTTCTGACGGCTCTCGGGGTCCGGGCGGGTGCCGCAGACGGCGCCGCAACGTCAAGGGGGCAGGGAAGCGCCTTCGGGGCAGCCGCCCTCCGGGCGGAGAGGCCCACCCGGAACGCTCCCGCCCGGATGCGTGGCGTGGGCGGTTGGGACCGGTCCGCCGCCCGCTCGGGGGTTCGGACGCGGACCGGTCCTTTCCAGTGTGCGCGAGCGGGCACGGCGGGACCGCCGGAGCGGGTTCGGAAGCGTCGCCGGCCCGTGCCCGAGTGTGGTCCTGGTATCGGCTCGACTTATGCGGAGCCCTGCCGGCAGCGCTCCGACGCCTTCTTCGGACGGATCCATGCCCCGGTGGGCCCGCCGTCCCCGCCCTCGGACGACTCACCGACCCCGGGGTCTCCCGGACAACCCGGCTTGTAGGCTCTCGTCGGACAGCTCTGATTCGTGAAGGGGGAGCCCGGTGCGCGCCCGTCGATGGATACCCGTGGTCGCCGGAGCGGCCGCGCTGAGCAGCCCGACCGTCGCGTACGCCCGCGGCGGGGGCGGCGGCCACGGGTTCGGCGGCGGGGGCAGCAGCGGTGGCGGGGGCAGCCACGGCGGTGGCTTCCACGGGTCGAGCGGCGGTGGCTTCGGCTACGGCGTCGGAACCGGTGGCGGCGGGCTCGTCGCCCTGGTGGTGATCGTGGCCGTCGTCCTGCTGATCCTGTGGCTCGTGTACCGGCACCGGAAGGCGGCGCAGGCGGCCGGTCTGAACACGGTGTCGGACCGTGTGGCGCACCGCGCGGACGCGCAGGCGCGCGAGCGCGCGGCCCGGGTCGGGGCGCGGGTCGACGCCCTGGCCGACACGGATCCGACCTTCGAGCGCGCCGCGCTCGAGCACCGGGCCGTCTGGCTGTACGTGACCGCCCAGCACGCCTGGACCCACCACGACCACGCCACGCTGCAGCGGATCCTGTCCCCGGTGCTCTACGGCAAGTGGGCCGAGGAGCTGCGCGACTATGAGTCGCGCGGCGAGGTCAACGTCGTGGAGATCGTCTCCGGCCCGGAGGTCGAGCTGGTCGACGTCGCCAACCGCGCGGGCGAGGTGAACGACACCGTCACCTTCCGGATCACCGCGACGCTCAGGGACTACGTGCGCCGCGGCAACGGTCCGGACGCCGTGCGCAAGGACGGCTCGACGCGTCCGGTCGAGTACTGGACGCTGCGCAAGAGCGGGGCCGGGGAGTGGATCGTGTCGTCGGTGGAGCAGGCGGCCGAGGGTGCGCACCACCTGACCAGCGCCATCGAGACGGACGGCTGGGACCAGAGGGAGGTCGCCCGCGAGGCGGTGCTCGAGGTCGCCGGGAAGACCGCGGTCAGGGGCGCGGGCGACATCCTGTCGCTCACCAACATCGTGTGGAGCACGGACGCCGACGCCGCCGCCGGTGATCTGAGCGTGCTCGACGGCCGGTTCGACAAGGCGGTCCTCGAGGTCGCCGTCGAGCGGTTCCTCGAGGAGTGGGTCATGAACGACGGCAGCCTGGACTTCACGTCCGTGCGCACGGCCGACCGCACCGTCATGCGTGACGCCGTCGTCCGGTCCGTCGCGGTGCGCTCACTGGTCTCCCGCGACCCCATCGTCTTCCGGGTCGCGGTCGACGCGCAGGGCGTCTACTACGAGGTGGACCGACGCAGCGAGCAGGTGCTCCGCGGTGACGCGCGCAAGCGCCGTCCGATCGCTTTCGCGTTCGACCTCCGGCTGGACGACACGTCGACCAAGGCGTGGACGGTGATCGCCACCGCGGTGGAGTAGGCGGGGCCCGCGCCGGCTCGGGCGTAGGTGCGGTGGCGGTCGGCCGTGCCCCGGCCCCGGGTTTCTCGCGCTGCGCCCGGCCGATCCCGTGAGCCGGTCGCTCGCCCGCCCCGGGCGGCGGGGCTCGCCTCCGGCCGTCGTCGCGCCTTCAGCGGCTCCCGAGGAGTGGGGCGGTCCGGGCTTCAGGTGGCTGGTGTCGGCGGTACACCGCCCGCCAGAGTGGTGCGGAGCGCCGCGGGCGTGAGAGGCCGCTGGCTGGGCCGCGCGCAACTGGCTGTCCGCCGGCCTCACCGCTGTGGCATTAACGGCTTGAAGTGGCCCCGCGTGTCCGGCCTGAGCTGGCCCCACCGATGGGGCGTGCGGGAGTGTTCAGGGGTTGTTCCGGCTTGAAGTGGCCCCACTCTGGCCGGTGGGCTGGGACGCTCGGTGCAGGTCGCCATGAGGGGGCGATGCCGGGTGGTGTCCTCGAAGGAAGAGCTGTTCCTGCAGATCCGCCGGGACTCCTGGCGGGAGGGGCTGTCGGTCCGCGTGCTGGCGCGGAAGTACAGAGTCCACCGACGGCTGGTGCGCGAGGCCCTGTCGTCACCGGTGCCGGGTCCGCGCCGGACGCCTCGGCGCCATTCGCCCAGGCTGGAACCGCTCAAGAAGACGATCGATCAGTGGCTGCTGGACGACCTGGAGGCTCCGCCGAAGCAGCGACACACGGTGAAGCGGATCCTGACCCGGCTTCAGCAGGAACTTGGGGCCGAGATCGCGTACTCGACGCTGTGGGACTACGTCCACCGGCGGCGCCAGGAGATCGCCGAGGCCGCCGGGGCGGCCCCCGTCGCGGGCTTCGTGATCCGGCACAACAAGCCCGGTATGGACGCGGAGGTCGACTTCGGCGAGGTCTGGGTGGACCTGGCCGGCGAGCGCACGAAGTGCTACCTGTTCGCGTTCCGCCTGGCCTACTCCGGCAAGGCGATCCACCGGATCACCGCATCGTGCGGGCAGGAGGCCTTCCTGGACGGCCACCTGCACGCGTTCCGCACGCTGGGCGGCGTCCCGGGCGGCCAAATACGGTATGACAACCTCTCGCCCGCGGTCTCCCGGGTAATCCGAAAGAGTCGCTCCCGCGAAGAGCATCCACGCTGGACCGACTTCCGCCAGCACTACCCGTTGACTGAACTACTGGTGACGTCTTTGCAGGTCAGTGACCCTTTGGCGGGATCGTCGTTGGGCTGGCCATGGAGTCATCGCGAGACCTGTCGGTCCTGTCCGTGCCCTTGGTCGGCGAGCTGGTGGACACGGACGATCCGTGGGAGCCCTACCGGCTCGTCGATCCGCAGGGGACGTCGGTTGAGGGAGTCGCTGTCTTCTTGCGGGACCTGCAAGCGGCCGGACGGCCAGCGACAACGGCTCGTTCCTACGGGATGGACTTGCTGCGCTGGTTCCGGTTCCTTTGGGCCGTCGACGTGCCGTGGGATCGGGCCAGTCGCATCGAGGCGAGGGATTTCTCCCGCTGGCTGCAGATCGCGGGGCAGCCGTCACGTCGGCACTGGCGACGCCCGGACCAGGCCGGCCGGTGGGCTGCCGGCGGGAAGCCGTACGCGACCTCGGTCCGTACGCACAGCGAGACGGTGCTGCGGACCTTCTACGACTTCCACCGCGACGCTGGCACCGGGCCGGTCCTCAATCCGTTTCCGTTGGACCGCTCGCGTCGCGGGCGGCGAGCGCACGCTCACCGCAACCCGATGGATCCACCACGGAACGAGCGCATCGGCCTCTACCGACCGAGGCTGCCGCAGCGGATTCCTCGCAGCGTCCCGGACACGGAGTTCAACGAGATCTTCGCCCGGCTGCCTTCCCACCGCGACCGGGCCCTGGTCGCCTTCTACGTCTCGACCGGCGCGCGGGCCAGCGAGCTGCTGAGCGCCTGGCAGGGCGGGGTCGACCCGGGCCGCCAGCTGATCAGCGTGGTCCGCAAGGGCACCGGCGAGGTCCAGGAGCTTCCGGCCTCGACGGATGCATTCGTCTGGCTGCGGCTCTACCAGCTGGAGATGGAGGACGCGATCCCCCAGGGGCGGCGGCTTCCGCTCTGGTGGACGTTGCGCAACCCGTCTCGGCCACTGACCTACCACGCGGCACACCGAATGTTCGAGCGGGCCAACAGCAAGGCCGGCACCGCGGCGACGCTGCACGCGCTGCGGCACACCGCCGCCTACCGCATGGCAGAGGACCCCGGTCTCCCACTTACCGATGTCCAATTCGTCCTTGGCCATGCCCAGTTGACCACAACTCAGATCTATCTCACTCCTCGCAAGGAAGAAGTCATCCGGCGACTGCTGGCCCATCATGCCGAGCAAACGAGACAGGCCACCGCACGCATCGCACCCGCCGCTGCCCCAGGCTACTCGGCCGAGTCGCTGGACGTGCTGTTCGGGACCGCCCGCTGATGACCATGACGCTGAACACCCCGCAGGCCCCGGCGGCGAAGCCGCTTCGGCGGGTCACGGAGTTGGTCCGGGCACGGCCGCGGAAGGACACCTGGCCAGCGACCAGGCAGACCCGCGAGGAAGTCTGGGGTCGGCTGGCCGCCGAGCCTTTCGCCCCGGCCTGCGACAACAACGGTCGCAAGTTCGGGCTTCGCCTGCTGCTGGACTGGCTGACCGATCAGCCCGGCGCGACCTGGCAGGAGCGTTGGCTGGCCAGCGGCGCCGACGACGACGGCGCCAACTGGCGGGAGATCCCGCTGCGTTGGATGCGTGAGCGCGGTCACGAGGTCCCCTGGCGCCAGGAGTCCTTCTTCCGGGCGGTGCATCCCGCTCTTTGCGCCGACCTCGTCCGACCCTCACTGCCCTGGCTGATCACCTCGTCGCTCCGCAGCAGCGCGCTCGTCGGCATGCTCGCCCAGCACCGCGACCCGACCGGCTTCGCCCGACTGCGAGAACGCTGCGCTACGGATCCGAGCGTCAACACGGCCGCGGCGACCCGCACCGCCTACCGCGCTGCCCAGATCCTCGTCGCCAAGGGCGGCATCATCGCCGACATCGTCCCGGGCGACGTCCTGGAGCTGCTGGACATCGAGGCCGAACTACGCGGCACCTCCGTCGGAGCCACCCACCTGTTCTATCGGGTCCTGCACGACCTGGACGTATTCGACGATCGGGCCCCGGCGACGCTGCGCGAACTGCGGACGGGCGGACAGCGCACGCCCGAAGAGCTGATCGACCGCTACGGCATCGCCTGCCGCCCCGTCCGCGACCTCCTCGTCGACTACCTGCGAGAACGCCAACCGGCACTGGACTACAACAGCTTGGATGCGCTGTCCTACTACCTGGCCAAGCTGTTCTGGTCCGACCTGGAACGGCACCACCCAGGCATGGACAGCCTGCACCTGCCGACCAGTGTCGCCGACGCCTGGAAGCAGCGGCTTCGCACCACCACCAAGACCGTCCGCACCCCGGACGGCCGCCGGGTCACCACCGAAGCACCTCGGATCAACTACCGCGAGTGCCTCACCCCAGTGCGAGCCTTCTACCTGGACCTGGCGCACTGGGCCGTCGAAGATCCCGCGCGCTGGGCCGGCTGGGTCGCCCCCTGCCCGATCGGCAGCGAGGAGATCAACCGGAAGAAGGACAAACGGCGCCGCAAATCACGGATGGACGCCCGAACCCGCGAGCGTCTGCCAGTACTGCCGGTCCTGGTCCGCAGTGTCGACCAGCGGCGCAAGGACGCCGCCACCGTGCTGGCCGCCGCCCGCGCCGCGGCACCAGGCGAGACGTTCTCCGCCGCTGGGCAGACCTTGGTGCGCGTCGCCCCGCGGCGGTCAGCGGTCGCCAAAGTGCTGGCCGAGGACCCCGTCACCGGGCACCGCCGTGATCTCGGACGCGAGGAGGACCGCGCCTTCTGGGCCTTCGCCATCGTCGAGGTTCTGCGGGCCACCGGCATCCGGGTCGAGGAACTCACCGAGCTCTCCCATCACAGCCTGATCCGGTACCGGCTGCCCACCACCGGCGAGCTCATCCCGCTGCTGCAGATCGTTCCGTCGAAGACCGACACGGAACGGCTCCTGGTCGTCAGCCCCGAGCTCGCCGAGGTCCTCTCCACGATCATCCGCAGGGTCCGCGACAAGAACGGCCGAGTTCCCCTGGTCCCCGCCTACGACCACTACGAGCGCACCTGGCTGCCGCCCGCACCACTGCTGTTCCAGCGACACCGCGGCTACGAGAACCGGGCGATCAGCTCGGGCGCCGTCCGGAAGATGCTCACCGCCGCGCTCGCACACACCGGGCTGACGGACTCCGTCATCGGCGGCCCGTTGCACTTCACGCCGCACGACTTCCGCCGGCTGTTCATCACCGACGCCGTCCTCAGCGGCCTGCCCCCGCACATCGCCCAGGTCATCGCCGGGCACCAGGACATCAACGTCACCCTCGGCTACAAGGCGGTCTATCCCGACGAGGCCGTCCAAGCCCATCTGGCCTTCCTGGCCCGTCGACGAGCCATGCGGCCAACCGATGAATACCGCGTCCCCACCGACGAGGAGTGGACCGAGTTCCTCGGTCACTTCGAACGGCGCAAGGTCTCCATCGGCACCTGCGGCCGCGCGTTCAGCACCCCCTGCATCCATGAACACGCCTGCGTCCGCTGCCCCATGCTCTGGCCCGACCCCGCCCAACGCGACCGCCTGGTTGAGATCCGCGACAACCTCCACGCTCGCATCGAGGAGGCCGAGCGCGAGGGCTGGCTCGGCGAGGTCGAAGGACTCCGGGTCAGCCTGGCCGGAGCGGAAGACAAACTCGCGCAGATCGCCAGACGCGCAGCCAGTGCGTTGGTCGCCCTCCCGATGCCGACGCTCCGAAGGGAGCCGTGAGCATGCCCGGGATGACCGCGCCTGCGTCAGCGGGACGAAGGGCTGATGTTCCGCTATGCGCCGGAGGACAGT
Organism: Kitasatospora sp. NPDC051705; assembly: GCF_044453265.1. Lineage (NCBI taxonomy): Bacteria > Bacillati > Actinomycetota > Actinomycetes > Kitasatosporales > Streptomycetaceae > Kitasatospora > Kitasatospora sp. NPDC051705. The sequence goes on from NZ_JBITCO010000027.1 coordinate 25,394, forward strand.
CGGCTTGCGGCCTGGTCCCATGGCTGAGGCTCGATCAGGTCGTCCCTGTCAAAGGCATCCTCCTCGAACCAGCCCGTCCCCGCGAGCCATGTCTCCAGCCATGCTGCGAGGCTGTCGGAGTCGAGGAACCAGCACTGATCCCACGATCCGCCGCTATGCGGGTTCGGCTCGAAGAGCAGGACCTGACCGTCCTCGCTGAGACAATCAACGCCTGCGTACATGGCACAGCCCCAGGTCAGGATCGGTACGACGCCTTCGGGCCACTCCGGGTGCTCCACTCCAACGGACGCCTCACGTCGCGTCAGGTATTCGCCGGCGACGCTGGAGCCCGGACCAAGCAGTGGCAGCAGTCGGTAGTCGGGGCCGAAGCCGCCGTCAGCGACCTCGCGATACAGGCGCGCAAGTAGGGGATGCAGTGCGAAGCCCAGTTGCGCCTCGGCCTCCGCAATCTGGGCATTGCTAACAGGCGCGGGAAGGTCCTCGCTGTCGGATGCGGCCCGGATGGCAACGCGTTGCACGAGGTCATCAATGTCGGTCATGACCGTGATGCTGTCAGGGCCCACCGACATGTCGATGGCCAGGGCCGCCAGGCGGACTGTTTGGCTGCAGAGAGTTCAGAGAATTCTCGATCATCCCGTTCTACTGCGAGCCGGGCCTTCGCGGAGCCCACGAGAAGGGCGGAGTGGAGGGCCAGGTCGGCTACTGGCGACGCAACTACCTGACCCCGGTCCCGCGCGTCGAGTCGCTGGGCGAGCTCAATGCCGCGTTCACCGAGTTCGAGCGGGCCGAGGAGAAACGCCGGATCGGGATGCGGATCCGCACCATCGGCCAGGACTTCACCCAAGAGGCCCCGCTACTGCTGCCGCTGCCCGAGGGCCCGTTCGAGACCGGCATCGCGTTCGCCCCGCACGTCGACCGCTACGGCATGGTCGCCGTCCGCGTCTGCCGCTACTCGGTTCCGGTCCGGTTCATCGGCCGCACCGTCCACGTCCTGCTGCGGTCCGACGAGGTCGTCGTCTTCCACGGCCGCACCGAGATCGCCCGTCACCCGAGGCTGACCACCAAGGGCGCCGAACGGGTCGTTCTGGACCACTTCCTGGAGGTCCTGCTCACCAAGCCCGGTGCCCTGGCCGGCTCCGAAGCACTCGAACAGGCCCGCCGCGCAGGCACGTTCACCCCGGCCCACGAGGCGTTCTGGTCTGCGGCCAAGCGCGCTCTTGGAGAGAGCGACGGCACGAAGGCGCTGGTCCACGTCCTGCTGCTGCACCGGCACCTGCAGCACCGCGACGTGGTCGCCGGCATCCGGGCCGCCCTCACGGCCGGGGCCTGCACCGCGGATGTGGTCGCGCTGGAAGCCCGCAGGGCCGCCGAGTCGGAAGGCCGGTCGCCGACCGTCACCGCCACCACCCCGCTGCCCGAACCGGTGGTCCCCACGGACCTGCCGCTGCCGAGCCTGACCGAGCGCCGAACCGCCCGCCTGCCTCCCGACCAGCGGCCCCTGCCCGCTCTGGACCGCTGGGATCAGCTCCTGCAACACCGACCCGGAAGGGACTCCCTATGAACGGCCCGCACCACACCCTGACCGAGCCCGCCGCCGATGCCGCCATCGACACCGCCTGCCGGGTCCTGCGGCTGCCGACCTTGCGGGCCCAGTTCGCCGACACCGCCTCCCGCGCGGAGCGCGAGCGACTGTCCTACTGCGGCTTCCTGGCCGAGCTGCTGATGGCCGAGTGCGAGGACCGTGACCGGCGCCGGTCCGAGCGCCGCATCCGCGCGGCCGGCTTTCCTCGTCCGAAATGGCTCTCCGATTTCGACTACACCGCCAACCCGAACGTCACCCCCCGCCCAGATCCACAACCTCGCCACCTGCGAATGGGTCAAGAAGGGCGAACCGCTCTGCCTGATCGGCGACTCCGGCACCGGCAAGTCCCACCTGCTGATCGGACTGGGCTCCGCGGCCGCGATGGCCGGCTTCCGGGTCCGATACGCGCTCGCCGCGAAGCTGGTCAACGAGCTCGTCGAGGCCGCTGACGAGAAGCAGCTGACCAAGACCATCGCCCGCTACGGACGCGTCGATCTTCTCTGCATCGATGAACTCGGCTACCTCGAACTGGACCGCCGTGGCGCCGAGATGCTGTTCCAGGTTCTGACGGAACGGGAGGAGAAGAACAGCGTGGCCATCGCCTCGAACGAATCGTTCGGAGGCTGGACGAAGACGTTCACCGATCCCCGCCTCTGCGCGGCCATCGTCGACCGCCTCACCTTCAACGGCACCATCATCGAGACCGGCACCGAGTCCTATCGTCTCGCCCAGACCAGGGCCAAGCAGCAGGCCGGCCGATAGGCCAGGTCACGCGGGCCGTTGCTGCACGATCCTGCCTTGGAGTTCGCGGAGCACCGCATCGATGCCTCGGTCTTCCGCGATGGCTGTCAGCCTCGGGCGCAACCTACCGAGAGAGGAGACGCCCTCGACTCCGACGTTCCCGATCCTGAGCCCCTTGTCGGACTCTTCGAACACCCAGAAGGTGATCTCGGTCGGCTCCTCATCAACATGGGCAGAGGTCATGACCCTGAACTTGCCGCCGTCGTGAGGGTCGCGATCCGTGATGACCAAGGCCGCGCCCGCCAGAGGCAGCCCCGCGATCTGCTCGGCTACGTGCTTCGTCATCGCCAGCACAGTGGCTCCACGTTGTTCGCCGTCCAGTCGCTCCCAGCTCGGACCCACCGCGATGGGTGCCAACTCCCGCCAGTCCAGCACGGACGCGACGAACGCGGATCGATCCGGCTCCTGCACCAAGGCAAGGTCGGCGAGGAACGTGCTGATGAATGCTGAGGCGTCTTCCGAAGTGAGCACAGAGCGAACGTAGTCGCTTGAGCCCACCGCAGGAAGATCACCCCGGCTGCAATGGGGCCAGCCCGCACCGGAACCCGGGGCCACCTCAAGCCGGAGCGACCCACCGGCAAGCCGACAAGTGGGGCCAGCTCAGGCCGGACAAGCGGGGCCACTTCAAGTCGTTAATGCCACCGCTGAACCGACTGTCTGAGGGGGACCCACACCAGATGTCCATATGGCCTTCGATCGTCGCCGTGCTCGGCACCCTCGCCGGTGCCCTGACCGCCGGACTCCTCCAGCACCGTTCGGCGCGCACCGCGCGGGCGGAGGAGCGCGCCGACAGCCGGCGCCAGGAGCGGCTCGGTGCGGTCACCGACTTCGCGGCCGCCCTGGACGCGCACCGCTCGGCGATGTTCCACCGGGAGCGGCTGGCGCTGGCCGAGGCGGGCGCCGAGCACCAGCTGGAGGCCCAGACGAGGTCACACGACACGCGGACGGCGGTCACCGCGCCCCATATCCGGCTCCAGGTCCTGGTCCCCGAGCTGGCTGGCCCCGCGCAGCAAGCGGCGGACGCGACGTACGCGTTGCGCAGGGCCGGCGACCGAGCCGAGCTGGACGCCCGGCGGCATGCGGCGAAGGAGGCATCCGTCGCCTTCGTCGCCGCGGCCGCCGCGCTGCTGGGCCCCGACGACGGCTGACGGGGGCGGCCGGCGCGCTCGGGTCCGGTGACGGCATCGCGTCCTGCCTCGCATGGCGACGGCTTGGGCCACCGCCTCGGACGGCGCGAACGCGGTCAGCCCGTCTCCAGGTGCCGCGTGATCCGCTCCCGCACCGCGCCCGCCCGCGGGTCGCCTTACCCGGCGAGGAGGGCGAGTGCGTCCTGCCGGTGCCGTCGTGCCGCCTGGGGATCGGCGTTCGCCAGGGCCGCGGCGAGGGCGGCGAGGGCGAGGGCCTCGTGCCAGGTGTCGGCGAGGTCGTGGTGGGCGGCGGCGGCGCGGCGCAGGAAGGCGGCGGCTTCGGTGGGGCGGTCCAGGCGGCGGTAGGTCTCGCCGGTGCCGTGCCAGGCCTGGGCTTCGCGGCTGCGGTCGCCGAGGCGGCGGTGGAGGACGGCGGAGCGTTGGTAGGACTCCAGGGCGTCGGTGTGCTGTCCGTCGGCGCGCTGGGCGTCGCCGAGGGTGAGGAGCCAGAAGCCCTCGAGACGGTGGTCCCTGAGGTTGAGGGCGATGTCGAGGGCGGCTTGGGCGGCGGCGAGCGCGCCGGCCGTGTCGCCGTCCTCGCGGCGGATGTCGCTGAGCAGGCGCAGGGCGTTGCCCTCGCCGCGCTGGTTCTTCAGGGCTCGGTGGGCTCTCAGCGCCTGGGCGACGGCGGTCGCGGCCTCGGGCAGGCGGCCTGCGCGGTAGTGGGTGCCGGCGAGGTTGGCGAGGGTGGTGGCCTCCCACTGCGCTTCGTCCAGGAGCCGGAACGCGGCGAGTGCCCGATCGAAGTGCTCGGCGGCGTCAGCGAGTTGTCGGCGGTGCAGGTGGACCAGGCCGATCAGGTTGAGGGAGTGCGCCTCGTTGAGCCGGTCGCCGAGGCCTTGCCAGAGGGCGAGCGCCGCGCGGTGCCACCCGAGGCTGTCGTCGAGGGCGTTGATGCGGGTGCAGCCCATGCCGAGGTCGGTGAGCAGCAGGGCGCGGGCGCGGTCGTCGCCGAGGCGTGTGGCGGCGGCGAGGCCGGCGTGGCCCGCCGGGAGCCAGTCGGCGCCGGGGGCGGAGGGGGCCTGGGCGTTCCAGAGGACGGCGGCGAGCTGCCAGGTGCGGCGGTCCTCGCCCGCGGTGGCGGCGGTGTGGACGGCGTACAGGAGGTTGGCGCGTTCGCGTTCGGCCCAGTCGACGGCGGTGTTGTAGTCGGCGAGCGCGGTCGGCCGGATCCCGTCGGCGGGCGGGTCGAGCGGGACACGGGCTTCGGTGGGGCGCAGGCGCTGCTGGGCGGCGTCGGCGGTGTGCAGGTACCAGTCGAGGACGCGGCGCAGGGCGGCGTGGCGTTCTTCGGGGGTCTCCTCGCGGTGGGCCTGGTCGGTGGCGTAGGCGCGCAGGAGGTCGTGGAACTGGTAGCGGTCGGGGGCGCTCTGTTCGACGAGGTGGGCGCCGACGAGGGAATCGAGGAGTTGGCGGGTGCGGCCGGGGGTGAGGTGGGCGAGGGCGGCCGCAGCGTACAGTCCGAAGTCGGGGCCGGGGTGGAGGCCGAGGAGGCGGAAGAGCCGGGCGACGTGTGCGGGCAGGGCGCGGTAGGACCAGGCGAACACGGTGCGGACGGCGTCGGCGTCCTCGTCCTCGCCGACGGTAAGGGCGTCCCAGAGGGCGGATTCGTCGCGCAGGTCGGCGATGAGGTCGCCGAGGGCCGTGTGGGGCAGGCTGGCGGCGCGCTCGGCGGCGATGCGCAGGGCGAGCGGGAGCCGGGCGCAGAGTCGGGCGAGTTGGGTGAGCTGGTCCGGGTCGTCGTGGGGGCGGTGGTCGGCGGTGATGGCGCGCAGCAGGGCGACGGCCTCGGGTTCGGGGAGGGTGCCGAGGGTGAGGCGGCGGGCGCCGTCGCGGACGGCGAGGCCGGACAGGCGGCTGCGGCTGGTGACGAGGACGAGGCTGCCGGAGTTGCCGGGCAGCAGGGGGCGGACCTGGGCGGCGGTGGCGGCGTTGTCGAGGACGACGAGGACCCGGCGGTCCGCGAGGAGGGAGCGGTAGAGGGCGGCGGCCGCGTCGGGGTCGGTGGGGACGGAGGGGGCGGGGACGCCGAGGGAGGTGAGGAAGTGGTGGAGGGCTTCCGGGGCGGTGACGGGGCGGCCGGGGTCGTAGCCGCGGAGGTTGACGTAGAGCTGGCCGTCGGGGAAGCGGTCGCGGGCGTGGTGGGCCCAGTGCAGGGCGAGGGAGGTCTTGCCGGCGCCGGCGGTTCCGGCGATGACGATGACGGCGGCTTCGTGGCGGTCCGGGGCTTCCCGGGTGAGGTCGGTGTCCAGTCGGTGGAGTTCGTCGACGCGGTTGACGAAGCCGCGGACGTCGGCGGGCAGTTGGCGGGGCTTCGGGGCGGTGTCGGCCGGGTTCGTGGTGTCGCGGTGGTCGGGGTCGCGGTGGAAGTGGATTCCGCCGCGGATGTCCCGTGCCTGGACGAGGTCGTGGGTCGAGGACCCGGACACGGCGGAATGCGTGCGTCCGGGGCTGTCGGTGTTCCCGTCGTCCTCGTCTGCCACGGTGCTCCGATTCCGTGTGGGCGGGGGGAGGTGCTCCACTTCGCGGGCGAAGTAGGAGTGCACGTCCTCGCCGGCACGGTAGAGATCCTTGATGTAGTCCTCCCAGCGGAGGACGAGATCGGGATCGGTGTAACGGACGGCGCCGGACGGGACCCCTGTCTCCGAATAGATGACCCGGTAGGCCGTGCGGCCGCCGAGGACGACGATTTCCGGCAGCGGACCGAATTCCTCGTCCCCGGAATCGGCGAGCGCCTCGGCGTCGAGGATTCGGATCCGCTCGCCGCATTCGGCGCGGATCCGCAGCGAGTGCAGCTCCCAGTGCACGTACGCCGTCAGCGGCCGCTGGACCACCCGGACGCGGTGGAAGAACGACTGGCGCTCCTCGTCCTGGCGCCCCATCGCGAGCAGCGCGGCGCGCCGGCCCTCCAGCAGCCGCAGCGCCTCGTCCCAGTCCCCGCGGCGCACGGCGTCCCAGCTGGTACTGCCCTGCTCCTCGAAGTGCTGGAGCCGCTCCAGCTTCCAGGAGTCCCGGCCGTGCACGCGCGTGTCCCGCTCGCGGAAGTCGCGCTTGTAGTCCTGGCGGGCGAGGGTCTCGCCCCACTCGGGCCGCAGCTCCGGGACCCGCCGGTCAGGCATCCGCGATGTCCGCTTTCGCCGCGCTCAGCATGACGCCGGGAATGACGACGAGCCGCTCGCCGGGGCCGAGGGCGACGCCGTCGGGCAGCCGGCCGCCGTAGTCCTGCGTGAGGTCGCGCCCGATCACGGCGATATCACCGTTGGAGAGCTGCCAGATGTCCGGGCATTCGTCCCGGCCTTCGGACGTCCCGAGCTCTTTCGCGGATTTCCCCAGGCGCTTCTCGAACGAAGCGGAAGGATCGGCTTCCCATCCACGAGCCATGCCTGCCCCCATTGATATCGCTCCCGACACAGAGCCGCGGGTTCAGCATCCTACACCTGACGGCAGGTCAGGGGAATATTCCGCACATTCGCCATGTACTCCTAAATGATCACCATTGCGGCATAATCGACCTTGTCTCCGTATGGTCGGCCGCGTGCCGGGCGGGCCGTGAGCGGCTGCGGCGGGCAGCCGCACGCCCGGGCGTGCTGTCGGGCGCGTTGTGCGCCGTAAGCGCCGCAGTCAGGGCGGCCCTGCCGTCCCGTGCACGGGCACAGGACGGGCGCGCCCGTCCGTGCACGACCACGGCCTGGGTGCATCCCCTGGGGCCCGGCGCTGGGGGTGTGGGAGAGTCTCGAGAGTCCCCTGCCACCTCAACGGTTCGGCGGTGCCGTCCGAGACCCTCGAGTGGGCAAGCACGACGTGGCTGGCGAAGAAATGCCGAAGCCGCCACAGCCGACCAGTTTGCGAAGGGTCCTTCCCCGCACCCGCCGGAGTCAGCCGTTCAGGACGGCTTCTTCGACGGCGATACGGCGTCCTCCCCGCACCTGCTCGGCGACGGCTCAATGTGAGGCCAGGTTCGGCGGTTCGCGTCGTCGGCCCGGAAACACACGCTGGACATTCCGGGGGCGCTGCGGAATCCGATGGATCGTCCGCCGCGGGCGAGGCACAATCCCGGGGAACCGCAGCGAGGGGAGCTTGTTTGGACGTGTTCGCGTGTGCCGGGTGCCGCACCGACCTGACGGCGCCGGTGTCCCGGGTCGCCCTACCCGTCCACACCCACCACGGTGCCTGGGAGGAGCTGCATCCTCCGCTGATGGAGCCGGCGACGTACGCCGTCGACCCGCAGCCCACCGGACCGCCCTGGCGGTTGTGGCAGGAGGTCGGAGAGGAGGCGGCCGCCCGGCAGGGAGTGTATGCGCCGGTGTACTCCGTCTCCTTCGGCGCGCGAGGCAGGATCGTCATCGCGCCCGGTGACTCCCGGTCTATGACCCTGGTCCTGGAGAAGTGCGAGGGCTACTGCCGGGGTGTGGACGGCCGGGCCGGACCCAACCTGGCCTGTGCGGGGTGCGGGCGGGCCGTGGCGACCCGGATCGACGACTGCGGTTCGTGGCAGACGGTGTGGCTGGAGCCCGACGCCGTCGTTCGCCGTCCCTCGGGGCTCCCGGCTGCCCCGCTGCCCGATTGGGCGGACGTGGGACGCGCCGACCACCGCGTCCCGCCCGTCGAACCCGACGGGTCGTGGAGCCGCCGTTGGGAGGCCGCGATCGGTGTCGCGCTGGCCCACCTCGTGGCGGCAACCGGGAACCACCCGGTGACCCTCCCGGCCGGTCCCGTCATGGAACTGCTCGGCCATGCCGTGGCCTGCTACCTCCCACCCGGGCCCGACGCCCGCTCGGTGGGGTTGGCCGGCCCGGGCGTCCCCGCGCCCCGGCCCCACCCCGACGTCCTCCTCGTCCCCCGCCACCCCGGCACGGGCGAGCCGTGGCGCCCGCCCGACCGCGAGGCGACGGTGGTGCCACTGGACAGCGGGGTCTGGGCATACCTCACCGGCCCCGGGGAGAGCTCGCCGACGCCCGCCACAGGGGGGCTCCCGGAGGGCGTCCTGCGCGACGACTACCCACTGCGATCCCGCCCCTGGCACCCCCTGGAACCCCACCACGGCGCCTTCGCGGGCACCCTGGTCGGGCTGCCCGCGATCCGTGGCCCCCGACTGCGCGGGTATCACGACGCCGCGTACCGATCGTGAGAGCCCGTCGGGCGTTGTAGCACCGCCTCGGACCGTCGAGACGCCCCCGACCGTCCGACCCACCTCGGTCTGCCCACATCGACGTGCCCAAAAAGCAGGAAGGGCGCCCCCAGGACGTCCTCTCGCCGGTCGGCCACGGACGCGTCGCGCCGTTCTCGACAGTCGCGGCCGGGAGACGCGCGGCTGCGGTCGCGCAGGTCTCGGCCGCGGCCTGGGCGTTGCCGACCAGCCCGACCTCTGTCACCCGGTCGGCACGCTGGGCCACGGCGTGGAGGACGGCAGATCAGCAGGGCAAGGCTGTCCGGGTAGGCCGTGCGGCCGTCCTGTGACGGACCGAGCCGTACAAGTCGGCGGACCACGGGGAGCACTCCCCGGCGCCAGTCGGTAAGCCGCTTCCGGATGCCGGGCACCATCGGAAGCTCGTCCGTCTCGGCCGGGGCAAACCACGCGTGTCCAGGACGGTGTCTCTTGGCCCCGGAGTGACGGCTACAGACCGTCGCCCCGATCGCCCAAGCCTTCTCCGCACTCCGGCTCTCCCCCGGTGCCAGGGCCTACCACGAGAAGCAACGAGCCCGCGGCATCGAATCCGACGCCGCCCTGCGCCGACTCGCCAACCGATTCGTCGGCGTCCTGCACGGTCGCCTCAAGGCCGGCGCACCATACGACGAGGCGACCGCCTGGCCCGACCAAGCCCACACACTCACCGCTTGACGGTGCCGCCGCGTGCTCATGGCTACAGCTCGGGCACCGGCCCTCGGTGCGGGAGGCTGTCGCCCCGCCGAGTTCGTTGTGCCGCGCTTCATCTCGATCCTGCGGGGCCTCCGCCGTGTGGCTGCCATACGGCGCCCGCGGTGGGTCAGCGCTTCCAGTAGTCGAGGTCGGGCAGACGGACCCAGGTGTCGGCGGGGCCGGTGACGGCACGGGCGCTGGTGGGTCGGAGGCCCGCGAAGGCGCAGGCGTAGGCGACGGCGTGATAGCGGTAGAGGTAGCCGGCCAGGACCTCCTCAGGGGTGTCGTCAGGGCGGGGACCGCCGCCGGGGTGGAGGTCCGATGCTTCTACGGTGCTGTTGCGGACGATGCGGCCCTGATTGCCGCTCTTGGGGTTGGCATAGAGGCCGTAGCCGAACGTACCGGTGGTCAGGCGGGCCATCGCACCCGGGGTGGACGGGGTGTAGCCCCAGGGCTGGGTGACGATGCATCCGCCGGGAACGGTTGTGACGCCGGCGATGAGCAGGCTCTCGTCCATGGAGTACTCGTACGGGTCGTCGAGGAAGTCCGCCATGGACTCCTCGTCCGCCGGCGCCGCGTCCAGGCGGCGGATCGCCTCGGCGGCGTCGATGCCGGCGATGCAGGCGAGGCTGGTGCCCTCGTAGTGGAAACGGCCCAGGGCCTCGACGAGTTGTCGACCGCGCCGGACGGTGGCCTGCTCGGCTGCCGTCAGGCCGGGTTCCTCGTCGGGGACGGCGAACAGGTCGGGGACCGGCCCGGCCAGGGCGAGGCGGCCCGGCGACCAGCCGCCAAGCTGGGGCTGCCAGGGATCGGCACCGGCGGCCACGAGGGCCCGGGCGTTGTCCGGCCGGTCCTCCATGACGGCCCCCCACAGCGCCGTCGTCCCGTACTCCAGCGCGTCCACGTCCGAGACACGGCCCGCCAGTTCGGCCACCACCTCGGGAGAGCCGAACCCCGCCGCCCGGTGAAGAGGGTGGCCCCCATCCCACTCGTCCGGGTCAGCACCCGCGTCGAGCCGCGCTCGGATGTCACCGTGGTCGCGCCAGCTTTCCCAGGTCACACCGGCCCAGCCCGTCATCGTGCCTCTCCGTCCTCTCCACACCAGCGCGTGCGTCAGCCCCCCTCCGCAGACGATCGCATGCGGGTCCGACAGCAGTCGTCCCGAAGCCGGTCCGGGGCGGCCGGCTGTGACGTCAGAAGCGCCGGACGGTCGCCGTGTCGGCCCTGGTAATCCCCGTCGGCGGGGTGGCGGGGCGGCGGCGCGCCAAGGCGGCGAAATCGGCCAGGTCCTCGAGCCGTCACCCCCGACAAGGTGGTGATCCCGCGCTCGGTCAGCCACTGGGCGAAGATCGACCACTCGCTGACCGTCTCCAGGACACGGCCCGAACTGGGCTTGGACCGCGTGGCCGTCCCGTGTCAGATCATGTCGGACCATGTCGGAATCCGGCAGCGGGTAGTTGAACGCCGATGCGTCCGCTGCAGCATCTGATCCTGACGGCTCGTTCTGCAGGGGCCGTCGGTGGTGGCGTCGGTGGTCGGGCGGCCCGGCAGCGGTGGCGCTCTCGTCCTGGCGCTGGTGCGCGCCCGCGCTCGTCGGACCGGCGGCTGCGTCGGGATCGTGGCCCTGGCTGTGTCCGAGGCGCGTCGCCGGCTCGGCGTTCCGACGGCGTCTGCGCCGCCGCACTGCCCGCCCGCGCTCGCCGCGGACTGCGTGTCGGACGGACCGCGACGGAAGTCCTGCAGGTCGTCGAACGACGCTCCCGCGATGTCGATCGGTAATTCCTTGTCGATCCTGTCCGGCGCTGGGATACTCGGTGGCCGTCAAGTTCGCCGTCGACCGATACCGGCGATGACGGGCTCTGCACGCGAAGCGATGCGATGTCGGTAAGAGCTGTCCGGCCGCGACGGGGTCCGGCCGGCCATCGGGGGAGTGGATCAGGGGATGGCGAGCGGGGCCGTGTGGGGCCCGTTGGAGGCGTACTGGCCTGCCGAAGAGCTGGTGCGCAACCGGCTGGCGTTGGTCGGGAAGATCGAGCAGTGCTACCGGGAGGCCCACCCCGAGGGGAAGGACCCGTCGACGGGCGATGTGACGTCGTGGCGGGAGAGCCTCTACGAGCTGGCGACCGTCCTGACCGACCTCGGGCGCGGTCAGGTGTGGATGTTCGTCGAGTACCGCGTCGACCCCGGCATGAACCCGATCGACGTCGTGCTCGCCGGCTGCCACCCGTCGGGTGGGCTGAGCTTCGCCGCGATCGAGCTCAAGCAGTGGAACACCGTCGAGCGTCCCCGGGCGGACAGGCCCAAGGGGCTCTGCGTGTCATGCCGCTCCGGCGGCGGGAACGGGCTGTGCGCGCAGTGCGCGGTCGACCGCGTCTTCGTCCCGGACTACGAGAGGCACAAGAAGCATCCGGCCGTCCAGGTACAGGACAACGTGGTCGCGCTCCGGAAGCACCACAGCATGTTCGACAGCCGCTACGTGAACCTCGTGGGCGCCTCCTACCTGCACAACCTCAAGCGCCCGGACGCGCAGTGGATCGGCAACGTCGCGCCGTGCCCGGGCATCCCGACGTTCACGGCCCGCCGGCCCGCCGACCTGCGGAAGTTCCTCGAGGCCAACTTCGCCCCGGAGTCCGGTGCCGAGGCGGCCCAGACCCTCCTGGACCGCCGCCGTTCGGAGACGCTCCTCACCGACGAGATCGGCGCGATCATCGACGGCCACACCCGCTTCAGCCTGGTGGAGAACTAGCTGCGCGCGGTGAACGACGTGATGGAGTCCGTCCGTACCGCTTCCGCACCCGGTGCGAAGAAGGTCTACGTGGTGAGCGGCCGGGCGGGCAGCGGCAAGTCGCTCGTCGCTCTGACGTTGCTGGGAGACGCGCTGTCCGAGGGCTACCGGGCCGCCTTCGTGTCCGGGGGGATCGCCTCGCGTGACACCTTCCGGCGCGCGGCGCCGGGCCGGCGCGGTGCGTTCACGACGCTGAGCAAGGTCGCCGACGACCGGGCGGTGGACGAGCTCGACGTCATCCTGTGCGACGAGGCGCACCGGTTGTCGGAGCGCCCGATGCGGGGTTCCTTCCACATGCGTCCCGGTGAGTCGTCGGTCGAGGTGATCGTCTCCCGGGCACGGGTGCCGGTGTTCTTCGTCGACGGTGACCAACGGCTGTTCGCCGAGGAGGTGTGGTCCCCGGAGGCGCTCGTCGAGGAGATCAAGCGTCTCGGGGCGGAGGTCGTCCCGATCACGCTGGACCGGGTGCTCCGTGCCGTCGGGAGTGCGACGTACGACGCCTGGGTGCAGCCGCTCATGGCCGGCTCCCCTATCTCGTGGAACCCCGACGACGGTCCCGATCCGGAGCCGTTCCAGCTGTACTACGCCGAGAGCGCGGGCGAGATGGAGGGGTTCCTGCACGCCCGGCAGGAGGACGGTGCCAGTGCTCGGATGAGTGCGGGCATGTGCTGGCCGTGGACCGATCCGACCGGCACGGTGCCGGAGGTCGCGCCGGACGAGGGGTGGGCCCGTCCGTGGAACGCCGGGGACGATCACAAGACTCCGGGGGTCCCGAAACGCAAGTACTGGGCGACGGACCCCGGAGGCTTCGGGCAGATCGGTTGTGTCCACACCGCGCAGGGGCTGGAGTTCGAATGGGGCGGTGTGATCATGGGGCCGGACCTCACCTGGGAGGACGGCGCGTGGGTGGTGCACCGTGAGCACGTACTGAGCAAGGCCGACCGGATACGGTCCGACGAGGAGCTCGCCCGGGCCATCCGCAACGCCTACGGCGTCCTCATGACGCGTTCCATCCGCGGCACGGTGCTGTACTCGGTCGACCCGGCGACCCGACGGCTCTTCGCCGATCTCGGTCTCCAGAAGATCTGAGCCCCCGATGACCGACGGCGCCCGCCGAGCCGCCCCCGGACGGCCCACGATGGGAAGCGAGAACTGATTGTCCCCCGCTCTGCCGCTGCCGCCCGGCTGGGCCCTGCGCCGGGTCGACACAATCGCCACGGTCCAGCCCGGCCGGGGCGCCACCCGTGCGCGGGTCCCCAGCACGCTGACGCGGCGCCAGCTGAGGTGCTCCAACCTCGGCTGGGGCGCCCTCGACCTCACGAAGGTCTCGACCACGGAACTGACCCGGGAACAGTCCCGCCGGTACGACCTGCGCCCGGGCGACGTCCTCCTGGCCGAGGCCTCCGGGAGCGTCGAGCGCATCGGCCGTCCGGTGCTGTGGAACGGAGAGATCGAGGACTGCTCGTTCCACAGCGGTCTCATCCGCGTCCGACCGGTCCCCGGGGTGGACCCCCGCTACCTCTGTCACGCCCTCTCCTACGACGCGTTGCGCGGCGAGTTCGGCCGCCGCGCCAGGGGCGCCACCGGGCTCAAGCATCTGGGCTCCACCGCCGTCCGGGAGTGGCGCGTCCCGGTGCCGCCGCCGGCCGAGCAACGACGCGTCGCCGACGCCCTGGACGAGCTACTGGGCCGCCTCGACTCCGGCGAGGCGGCCCACAACGCCGCGTATCAGGGGCTTCCCCGCCTGTGGGACAGCGTCCTGAACGCCGTGGTCACCGGACGTCTCACCGAGGACGTCACCGCCGACGGCCCCACCGAAGCTCCCCCCACCGGACCGCTGTCGCCGATCGCCGAGGTCGCCGAGGTCACCGCGGGGCTGCGCACGCCCAAAGCCGCGGAGACGGGATCCTCGCATCCGTACCTCGGCGTCGCGAACGTCGCGCGCGAGGCCCTGACGCTCGGTGACGTCCGCCAGGTCACCATCCCCGTGCACGCCGTCGACTCCGTGCGCCACCACCTCGTCGAAGCCGGTGACCTCCTGGTCGTCCGGCAGAACGGCAGCCTCGAACGCATCGGCCAGGCCGCCCTCTGGCACGGCGAGCTCGCCGGTGCCCTGTACCAGAACCACCTCGTCCGCATCCGGCCCGGCTCGCGGCTCCTTCCGCGGTTCCTCGAGCTCGTCTGGAACGCCCCCGCTATCCGCCGCCGCCTCCAGGACCAGGTCAGGGGCACGACGGGCAGCCTCTCCGTCCGCCTCGAGGACGTCAAGGCCGTCACCGTCCCCGTTTCCGCCCTGCCCGTCCAGGAACGGCTCGTCCGGGCGGCGGAGGTCTGGAGGGAGCACGTGAACGCCACACGCGCGCTCGTCGCCGACGCCCGCCGGTCCGGTCCGGAGCTGCGGCTGGCCATCCTCGCCCATGCGTTGTCCGGACGGCTCACCGGCCACGGGACCGCCGACGATCCCACCCAGGCCGACGAGCCGACGAGGTTCCCCGAGACCGGCTACGAGCAGCAGGAGTTCGACTTCCGATGAGCAGCAGCCGCCCCACCGACCCGTCCCTGCCGCCCGAGGAGGCGGAACCGCCGAAGGCTCTGACTGAGCGGCTATGGGGCCGGTACGAGCGGCTGCGCGAGGACGGCGTCCCCGGCTGGATGTTCCTCGAGACGATCTCCCACCTCCTCCTGCTCAAACGGGCCGACCGACCGACGCCATCTCGTCCCGGGCACCCGGCCGACCAGGAACTCGCCGCCGCGTCCGGCGCCTGGACCACCCTCCGTGCTGCTCCGGACGGCGATCTGCCCGAGGTGTACGAGCGGATCCTGAAAGGACTCGGCAACCGGCCCGACACCGCACTCGGGCGCGTGCTCGCCGACGCGCGCGGGGCCGTCACCGACCCACTCGTGCTCCGGGAGCTGATCGACGACCTGGAGGAGGGCCTCACCCCGGGTCCCGACGGGAGCGAGGAGGAGGGTGATGTCCTGGAGGCCCTGTTCGACCTCGCCGTCCAGGACACCCGGAGAAGCAGCCCACACCACATTCCGCGCTTCCTCGTCGACACCCTCGTACATCTCGCGGCACCGGGCCCGGCGGACAGCATCGCCGATCCCGCGTGCGGAACAGGCGGCTTCCTCGTCGCCGCGCTACGCCACATCCGCGAGCAGCACCCCGACACCGTGTTGCCGCCGTCGACCGAACGCCGCCTCGAAGGCAACGAGGCGTCCCCCGCGAGTCGCCTGGCCGGCGCCAACCTGCTCCTGCGGGACACCGGCTGGTACGGCGGCCCGGTCCACGTCACCAGCACCGACCCGTTCGACGCGCGCCGCTTCACCCAGGCCGACGTCGTGCTCAGCAATCCGCCGTTCGGAATGCTGGGAACCCCACCGGAACGCCCCGACTTCGCCGTCCGGACCCGCGACAAGGCCCTCAACCACCTCCAGCACGTCATGTCGGTCCTGACCCCCGGCGGCAGGGCGGCGGTGATACTGCCGGACGGCGTTCTGTTCGGAAGCGGCCCCGCGGAGGCGGTACGGCGGCTACTGCTGCGCGACTTCGACCTCCACACGCTCATCAGGCTGCCTACGGGGATCTTCCACAGCGTGCCAGGGGTCCGTACCAACGTCCTGCACTTCACCAAGCCGCAGTCGCCCTCGGGCACACCCGCCACCACACACCTGTGGGTCTACGACCTGCGCACCGGCCACTCGTTCCACCCGACACAGCGCCCGCTGCGAGCGGAGGACCTGACCGGCGTCCTCGAGGCCCTGCGCCCCGGCGACCGCGCCTCCCGCACGGAGACCCCGGACGGCCGCTTCGCACGCTTCACCTACGAGGAGCTGATCAATCGGGACGACACCAACCTCGACCTGCTCTGCCCGATCGCGCAGCCGACCCCGTCGGACGACAGTCCGCCCGAGGTCATCGCAGCCGAGATCGCGCAGAACCTGCGGGCGGCGCTCGCCGAATTCGAGGCCATCACCCACACGCTCGCCCAGGCACCACCGGCGTCCATGCCAGCTGCTTCAGCGGACGTCGCCGACCCGACCTCTGACGCGTAAGTTCGGGCGCCCTCATTCCACCACCGTTCGAGACCGTTCGCCCCACCCGCGGGCCCGCCCAACAGAGCGCACGGCCCTCCCCGGGATCCCGAGCAACCAACATGACAAGCAAGCTGATTACGCGGCGGCGATCGGCGGCCAGCCACGGGAACGGACGAGCACGGAAAGGGCCGTCAAGGCCCGGATCCGGCGGCAGCCGGACTTCCGTGATCGGCGCAGTGACACCAGCCCGACACCGCGCCAAGCAAGCGACGAAGACCGACCAGGGCGGCGGAAGCGGCACGGACCGTGAGCCCCTCCGCCGGAGGCGGCCCTGCTTCCACCGCCAGCACTCGACACCCCGCTGCGACGCTCCTGGATACCGGCGTGCTCCACATTGTCGACCTCAGTCCGCCATCGGCACCGCGCATAGGATGTGACTCAAGCTCTTTGACACCTCAACAGCTCACGTGCGCCGTTGAGGTCGATCCAGCGGGCACATACGAGCTCGGCAAAGAAATAGCAAAGCCTCCGCATCGTCCCAGGTCGCGAAGGGTCCTCCCCGCACCTGCGGGGGTCAGCCGGTTCGACAGCCCGTTGCCCTGGCCGTCGCCGCGTCCTCCCCGCACCTGCGGGGGTCAGCCGCAGCCGATTGAGGATGCCGGGAAAGCGATCAAGTCCTCCCCGCACCTGCGGGGGTCAGCCGACCCCCCACACCACGCCACAGGGCGTGACCGGGTCCTCCCCGCACCTGCGGGGGTCAGCCCGCGCTCCGTCAGGCCGACTTCCAGGTCTCCAGGGTCCTCCCCGCACCTGCGGGGGTCAGCCGCTGCCGGCGAAGCGCCGCGCCGCCATGGTCGGGTCCTCCCCGCACCTGCGGGGGTCAGCCGTAGGCCGGCAGGAGCCCGCCCGCGTTCGGGACGTCCTCCCTGCACCTGCGGGGGTCAGCCGCGCGAGCCGCACACACCGTGGCCGGCGTTGAAGTCCTCCCCGCACCTGCGGGGGTCAGCCGCACCTGGCCGCCGACGATCTGCGCCCGGGCCGGTCCTCCCCGCACCTGCGGGGGTCAGCCGGTTCGCGCGAGCTGTCGAGAAGGTCGGGGTTCGTCCTCCCCGCACCTGCGGGGGTCAGCCGTCCGCGGTCGTGGACGCCGTCGCCCGTCGATGGTCCTACCCGCACCCGCCGGGGTCAGCCGGACGCAGCGCGCCGGGCATGGGCCTGCTGCGGCCCTCCCCGCACCTGCGGGGGTCAGCCAATCCCGCACACGAATTCCCGCGACGCCCCGTCGTCCTCCCTGCACCCGCGGGGGTCCGCCGTAGCCACACCTTTCGGCGGTGCGTTTTCGGCGTCCTCCTGCACCCGCGAAGGTCAGCTAGCCAACACCAGCGACGGTCGCGAACCACCGGCGTTCTCCCCGCACCTTCGGCCGTAGACTTCCGCACGCCTACGGCATGATGGATCCCAGAGGTCCTCCCCACACGCGCGGGGATCAGCCATAATCCTTCTCGGGCATCGCACGGGTGAGCGGGTCCTCCCCGCGCCCGCGGAGGTCGGCCGCAGCAGGCGCGCCGCGGTCTACCGCCAGCGGTTCGCCTCGCGCCCGCGGGGGGTAGGCAGGGACCGCCCCGTCTCGTTGGATCCAGAACCCCTCTTCCCGTGTGCGACCGACAGTGTGCCCGGTCCTACCGAAAATAATTCTGAACAGGGAGCGCCCGTCAAAGCAGGTCGTCAGCGACCGTTTGACAGCAGATCGCGCAGTCCCTTTTCAAACGCAGGATGCGGATACCGATCGGTGCCGCAACCCGGCATCTCAAGCTTCTTGAGCTGCCCGCCGACGAGATGGGACACCAACGGGACGGGCAATCCGTCAGGCCAGAGGCCGGTCCGCTGGCCCTCGGAGAGCACCCGCCTGAACGCGCCGGTGGATCCCCGCAGGCTCCGACCGTTCGCCCTCAACTCCTCGGCGGCGCACTCGCCCTCGCCTTCGATGACCTGGAGCAGGATCTGCTGGGCGCGGGGCGGCAGGCGGTCGTAGTACGAGCGCGCCCGCTCCGACGTCCAGCGGTCGTCGGGCACCGCGGTCACGACGGCGGCCGGCATGGCGGCGAGGGCGAGCAGCTTCTCGAGCGCCTCGGGAGTCGGATTCTCCACGGTGATCGTGATCTTCATGGCAGACACCATCGCACCGCAGGCGCCTGAACACAAATAACCGTCATAGACGGTCTAGAAACGCTGACCTCTGTCCGAGCGCCCTCTTACGTATCGACCTCTGTATCGCGTCCTCTAACTTGTTGATTTAGGGGGCGCGACACAATGCCCGGCACAGATAGGCCGTCTGCACGGGCGCCAGCACCCGCTCCTACGCTGGGTCCGTCCGCCGTGCCCGCCCCGGGCCGGCGGTCTGCCCGGAAAGGGGACGCCGTGTACCTCGCCCTCGAACAGCCTCACCCCGTGGACGAGTGCCGGCGAGAACCCGGCACCGTCCTGACAGACGCCGTGCGTCGTACGGGCGGCTGGGCCGGGCACCGGCCGGTCGAGTCGACCACCGTGAACGACCTGCGGCCGACCGCGGTGTGCGCGGGCTGCGGCCGGACGATGGCCGCAGAGGACGGGGCGTGGTCTCTCACCGGGCGGGACGAGCGGTGAGCTCGGCCAACCTGCCGGTGCTCGCCGGCGAAGTGGTGGACGCCGAACTCGTCGAGGACGACGACCAGCTGCTCGTGCAGTTCGCGCTGCCCGACGGCGACCCGGATCCGGACGACGTGCTGACCGAGGAGGCGGCCGCGGACCTCGCGGACGCCCGGCCGGAGCGCACCAGCCAGACCTACGACGAGCAGTGGCTGTACTTCGCCCGCTGGTGCACGGCCAACGGGCGGCGACCGGGGCCGCGAACCAGCGAGGCGACCATGGTCTCCTACCTCTCGCACCTGCGCCGCCACGGCGGCCGGGACGGGACGGGCGCGCCGGTGAGTTCGCTGCGGCTGGCGATGGCCGCGGTCCGGGACCGCAACGCCCGGGCGGGCTTCGAGAACTGGCCGCCGAAGAAGGCGGCCTCGGAGCTGATCCGCAAGCAGGCCGCCGAGCACGCCCGCGCGCGGCGCACGCCGAGGTCGAGCCCGCCGGTCGACGCGGCCCGGGTCGCCCGGCTGCAGGAGGGGGTGACCCCGGGTGTGCCATTGGCCCGGTGGCGGGACCTGACGATCCTGCATCTCGGGTACCGCACCCGGGCCCGCCGCAGCGAGCAGGCCGCCTACCGGATCGACTCCATCGCCTTCGAGCACCTCGAGGACGGCACCGAGCAGATGGTCGCCGGCAAGCGCACCAGCAAGAACGACCGCTGGTCCACCGGCCGCGAGTACACCGTCCGCGACCCGCTGGCGATCTCCGTGGTGCGCACCTACATCTCCCTGCTCGCCGAGCTCGGCCAGGCCGCACCGGAGATGCCGCTGCTGCGCGGCATCACGCAGTGGGGAGAGCTGGTGCCCGTCCCGGCCTCCGGTATCGGGATGACCGGTGCGTCCGTGAACCGGGCACTCAAGCGGATGGTCGCGCGCACCCCGGGCTTCGACGCCCCGGACGCCACCAGCCACGGGCTGCGCGCCGGGGTGCCGGCCGACCTCGCCGCCCAGGGCTACAGCCCGGCGGAGATCCTGGTCATCACCGGGGACTGGAAGTCCACCGCGATGGTGGAGAAGTACGCGAAGGCCGGCCTGCGCCGGGCCGGGAAGGACGACAGGGGCCGGACCCAGGCGGCGCTGGACGCCCTGGTGATCGCGCCGCCGACCGATCCGGCCGCACGGATCGTCGGTGGCACCGGATAGGGTGCGCAGCGACCCCGAGAAGGTCGACGTCCGGGTGCCGGGCCCGCGGATTGCGGGGCCGGCACCCGGACGGCCGTCGGCCGGGGTGGCCGGTCAGTTCCGGGGTGCCGGGAGATGGTTCGAGAGGCGGGCCGCACTTGCAGGACGGCAACGCGGCGGACCGGAGTCTCAGGCCAGGGCCTGGTCTCCGGTTCCGGTAAGGGTTGTCTTGTAACTGCCCTCGCAGTTCCGCGCGGGCGGCTGCGGAGGTCGGAATCCGGGTGCGGCAGGGCAGCCCTGCCTGGCATCATCGCTCCGTGATCATGTGTCGAAAGGCCGATGCCGCGTAGACGGCCACGCGCGCTGCGCGCTGAACGACCGGTCTCCCGCGTCTGGGGGCCGGTCCCTCCGCTCCGGATTCACGGACTGTCCGCCGGGGCGAGCCTGGCTGTGCGCCGGGTCGAGTACCTGAGCGACAGCTTTTACGTACGGCCGGGTGCCACCGACCGGGCACTGCGGCGCTACCGCGAGTTCCTGCAGCTCGTTCGCCGGCTTCCTCCGCCAGGACCTCGGCGCCGTCACCGCTGGCCTCACCCTCGAATTGAGCTCCGGCAAGGTCGAGGGCAACGTAGATAGGGTCAAAACGATCAAGCGAGCCTTATACGGCCGGCCCTCATTCCGGCTTCTCCGCATCCGGGTCCTCGTACGAGCGTGACCGTCCCGCTGTCAGCAGTGCTCCTCCAGGTAGAGCATGCGGCGGTCGGCATCCGCACGGAACTCGTGCGCGAGGTAGCGTCCTGCCATCCGGCCGCCGTTGGGCCCCTTGTAATCATCCTTGACCTTGCCCCAGAGCGTCGGGCGCTCGCCATCGGAGACAAGCCGGGGGCGAGTCCCGCCGCTCTCTCCGAGTACGACGGTCACGGCGTCGTCCTTCATCAGCCGGCTCACAGCGCGAAGATCGACTCGCTTCTTCCGGAGCTGCCACGCGGTGCCCGCGTCGTCCATGAGCTGCACGGGCGATTCGAGCCGATCCGGGTTCATGGGGAAGGCCTGCATGATGTGAGTATTCGCCATCGCGACGGGTGAGGTCATCCCGGTTTCACGGAACTCCGGTCAGAGCCAGATTCAGAGAGCGCCATCAGGCGCTGGACACGGGCAACGGGGCCGGTCGAGGTGGGCCTCGGCCGGCCTGGTGGCCCCTTGCATCCGCGAGGGGCGCTGTCGTCCGTTGGGTGCCATCGGGGAGGGAAGCAGTTGTGACGTTCGTATCCTTGCCAAGCAGGAGGCTCCGTCTCGGTGCGGGGTTCGCCTCAGGCGGCCAGGGCCTGGGCCAGGTGATCGGCGGCCCGCCCGGCGAGGGCGAGCTGGAGATCGGTGGCTCGGGAGCGCACGAGGCCGCTGCGGTGCAGGACCGGCAGGTCGGTCCAGACTCTGGCCGCCGGGTCTGCGGCAGCGTCGTGGTCGCCCTCGATCCGGCGGCAGGCGGCCTCGTCCAGGGCCAGCAGGGCACGCGTCATCACGGACGCGCTCGTGGTGAGGGCCAGAGCACTCTGCTGCTCCCGGTAGGCGTCCGCCGTACGCCCGAGCAGGGTGTAGGCCTGCGACAGGTGGACGCGAGTACGCCGCCGCGCGGACGGGGGTGTGAGGGACATGGGCACCTACACGATCGGCAAGCTCATGCGCTTCGAGGCCACCCGGACCGTCTGGGGCATCGAGGCCGGCAACTCGATGACGGCCGAGGTCATCCTGTCGGCGGACCGGCTCACCGGCACCGGGTTCGTCACCGACTTCGGCGACCTCTTCGCGCTGCAGGAGCACATCGACCACGCCCTGGATCACCGCGACCTCTCCGATGTTCTGGCCGACCCGAGCGACGAGGCCATCCGCCACCACCTGCTCGCCTGCGCACGCACCCACCTGCCGCAACCGGCACGCAGCCGGCTGGCGGACGTGCGGCTGCTGACCGGCCGCACGGCCGTACCCGCTGGACTTGCCGCGGTCCACTTCCCGGCCACCCACTGGCTGGAGGGGCTCGCCGTCGGGCACAAGTGCGGGCGCCGTCACGGCCACGCCTACGCCGTCACCCTTCCCGGCCCGCTCGGCGGCCTGCTCCCCGTCCCGGACGGGCTGACCGACCACATCCGGTCAACGCTCCACCACCAGGTCCTCAACCGGATCCTGGACTTCAACCCGACGTCCGAACTGCTTGCGGCGCACCTGGCTGGCTGGCTCACCGCCAAGGGCCTCAGCGGGTCCGTCGGGTACCCGCTCGCGGTCCGGGTGTCCGAGACGGAGAGCACCCGCCCCAAGCTGCCGCCGCGGCTGCGCATCACGGAGAAGTTCCGCAACACCGTGCAGGGCGAGGGGCCGTCGACCGGCCGGCGGGCCGCCTTCGTCCGCTGCTGCTGCAACCTGACATGCGGCTGGTGCGACACCCCGGAGACCTGGGATACCCGCCGGTTCAACCTGACCACGGAATCGTCCTGGTGGGCGGTGGAGGACCTTGCCGCGTGGGCATTGGAGGGCACCGAGCCGATCATCGTGATCACCGGTGGCGAGCCGCTGCTGCAGCCGGGCGTCGTGCCGCTGGCGGCGGATCGTTCCGCAGGCGCTCCGCGCGTTCGCCGCCCTGGAGCGCGCCCGCTTCAAGTTCGCGGTCAGCGGCCAGGTGCAGACCGCGGATGGCGGAGGTGAGCTGGAACCGAATCGCATCGAATCCGTCCGGATCGCCTGACCGATCGAACTCCCGCAGGTCAACGAAACGCAATCTCCGGTGCTCAGCCCGCGCCCCTCCCCTGGCGGAGAGCCTTCGCACACCCCGAACACCCCTGCTGCCGGCCTCGTCACTCCCCGCAAACACGGCGAACGCGCTGTTGCCAACCCCACCAGCAGACGATCCGGCAACACCAAACACGGCGCACTCACCCCGACACAGAAACACGCTCGCGCGCCCACGGCCCTGGAGCACACCACCGGAGGCAGCCGGGACAACCCCTTATGGACAAGAGCGGATGGGGCGCATGGCCGCTGGTCTGCCCGCTACGGACACTCCGCACTTGGGCAGCCGGCGGGCGCGGGCTCGGGCGCGCCGCCGCACGGTGGCGCTACAGCTCGGGCAACCGGTCAGCGGGGCTGGGGGAACGCCGTTCTTCCAGCCAGTAGAGGTAGATCCGCAGGTCGGCTGCCAGATCACCGGCGATGTAGAGCTCGAAGTCGCGAACTGCGGCGGCGATGCCCTGGCCTGACCAGGCATCGCCCTCATCCCACCTGCTCCGCTGATCGGACAGGTATTGCAGGACCTGGCCGCGGTTACCCCACCATTCCCGCACCGTTTCCGATGTCCAGCGCGAGTCGCCGTCACAGCCGTACCCGAGCAACGGGTCGTCATCTGCCGCCTCGACCAGCAGGGCCGTGTCCCCGGGCGTTCTGGGCTGGCGGTAGACGTACTCGCTGAGGTACTCGCCTCCGTAGAGGACGTGGGCGGGCGCCGAGAGCCGTCCGGTCCAGCAGGTGTCGGTCTCCCCGCCGTAGAAGGGCCCGGGGACGTTGAGCCACAGACGGTCTTCCCAACGACCCCGAAAGGCATCGCGGTCGTCGCCGAGGATGGCCACCGGGTCGAAGTAGAGCGTCATTCCCCGAGGCTAGGGCATTCGTCCGAGCTGAACGACGGGCTGCCGATGGGAAGCGTTCTGCCCGGTGCCCTCGGCCGCCCCCGGCGCCGACGGTGATCCGGGTGATCTCCTGACGGAGTTCGAGGATCTCAGCGTTCTGGTCGGCCACGGTCTGCTTGAGCCGTCCCCTGGGGTGCCCGCGAGATCAGAGGCGGCGCAGGACCGCGACGACCTTGCCGAGGATGGTCGTGTTGTCGCCGTTGATCGGCTCGTACGCCGGGTTGTGCGGCATCAGCCAGGTCCGGCCATCGTCGTGCTTGAGGCGTTTGACGGTGGCCTCGCCGTCGATCATCGCGGCCACGATGTCGCCGTTCTCGGCGACCGGCTGGCGGCGCACGACGACGGTGTCGCCGTCGCAGACGGCCGCCTCGATCTTGGAGTCGCCGTGCACGGGAAGTCAGCGGGTTCGCGGGATCTCGCACTACCGTCCCGCCGAACTGGATGGCCGGACACGCTCGATAGCAGCAGGGACCGCCCGATTGTGGCTGCTGCCGTGCCCGATCGGAGGCGGCGGCAGGACCGGTAACTCCTTCGGAGCGTGAGGCACCCCGTGGAGCACTGCGTGCTCACGAGCAGTCCCAGTGGTGGTCCACCGGACGGTCCGGGCACGACCTGCACTCGAAGATGTAGACGCCTCCCGCGTCCCCGAACATCACCTGCGCGGGACTGTGCGCCCCACGGCCCCCGGTAGCGTCCCGGCGCTCCTCGCCGGTCTCGCTGTCGCGGTCCTCCAGCGGGAGCCAGGTGCGGCACGATAGGCCGTCGTACTCCCAACTGCTCACCGTCAGGAGGTGGTCCATCGTCCGTCCGCAGGTCGGGCAGTCCGGCCAGCAGGCTTCCTGGGTCCAGCTCGGGTATCCGCCAAGCTTGATCCCCGGGGCCTCGGCCAGGTGGTAGCTGTACCGCAGGCCGGTGCGGGCCTTCAGTTCCTCCATCCGGAACCACAGCTCCTCGCCCAACTCCTCCGGCATGTCCCAGCTCGGGTAGTCGACCACCGGCTCGGGGTGCAAGACGCACGGGGCCGGGATGCTGTCCTTGGGCGCGGTGCCGACGGTCGGCAGCGCGGCGTCGAGGACCGGGGCCACCGAGTCCGAACTCCGCCATACAACGCGGGGCGTCGGCTCCGGGCAGAGGTCGACGATGAACGGGCACCAGAGCACCTGGAGCAGGTCGGTCCCGGCGGGGAAGCCGAGTTGGGGCACGTCCCGTCGGTGGATCTGGACGACGGACACCATCGGCACCGGCCCTTCCGTGGCGGGCTGCCCCCACTCCCCCGGGTGACTGGCGCTCGGGCAGAGCGGCCACGGCTCATCGGCGGGCCACAGCAGCGGCCCGCCGACCGAGCTCTCGGCCGGAGACGGACTGCCGGCCCGCGGGTGAAGGCGTATGGCATCGCGGCGCAGCGGCACCAGCTCGGGAAAGAGCTGCTCCACGTCCACGGGCCGTTGTGGGGTCGTGCGGGTCATCGTCGTCTCCAGCGTGCGGGTGCGTTGGGTAGGCCGGGCTGGCCGGGGCTGCCGGGCCGACTCGGGGTGCAGTTGGTTCAGGGGAGGTACGGCTCGGATCGTCGGCGCGGTCAGGGGATGAAGTGCGCTCCGAGCAGGCCTTGGCCGGCGCGTGCTGCGGCGCGCCAGACCGGGGGTACGCCGTCGAGAAGGGCGTCGATGTCTTCCTGGTCGCCTTCGGGGTAGAGGGCGGTGGTGAGGAGCAGCTCGGCCCGGCGTCGGGTCTCGGTGCTCCAGGTGAAGGCTCGTTCGACGGCGGGGAGGGTCTGGCGGACTTGTTGGGGGGTGAGGATGAGGTCTCCGAACCAGCCGGGTAGTTCGGCGTTGCGCTCAGGTCCGAGGGCGAAGGCCATGGCGGTTGCCGGGTAGGCCTTGCGGGTGGAAACCGCCAGGTGGGGCAGGGCCTTGTCGTAGCCGCGTTCCCAGGCCTCGTAGACGCGGCAGATCCTCTCGTCCAGTGCGGAGGGGCCGGCGACGTCGATGAACTGATGCATGAACGTCTCCGTGCTGCCCGCCTGGTGCCACCGTTGAAGGAGGTCCCTGGATTCGGGGAGGGCGGCTTGGGCCTCGATGGCCGGGGCCAGTTCTGTCCTGTAGTGCGCGATGGTGTCGGCGTGCATGGGTATCAGGCACCACAGCCCCAAAAAGCTCACGATGGCTCCCCCTCTCTCTCCTCGTGGTTGGGGTGATGTTGGCACGCCGGCCTGACATCGGGTTGCCACGCCCTCCTCCGCGACCGCCTCATGGGCGCCCCGGACAGCCACAGGCCGGACCCAGCTCAGGGCCTGGTGAGACCGCCCAGCCCGGTCGCCGACATCAAATCGTTCACACGTTCTATTGATGGTCGTTACTGCAGGTCACAGCCCCAGGGGTGCGGTAGTGTCCCGCCATGCATGGCCCGGTGGCAGAGCCGATCCAGCGAGAGGAGGTCCAAGCGTGGAGCCCCGTCGGCGTACCTGGCAGCCTCTGTTCCCGCTCGACCTCGCCCGTGTCCTCGGTCCGCTGCACCGCGGCGCCAGCGACCCCGTGTCCGCGTGGACGCCCGGAGAGCTATGGCGCACCCTTTCGCACCCCGGCCGGCACCGACACCCTGCGCGTCACCGCCCGCCCCGCCGCCGGCGAAGTCGCCGCGCAGGCCTGGGGCGAGGGCGCCGACTGGATCCTAAAGCGCCTGCCGACCCTGCTCGGCGGCAACGACTCCCCCGAGCAGCTCGTCCTGCCGCCCGGAGCGCTGCACGAGGCCCAACGCCGCAACCCCGGCCTGCGGCTGTGCGCCACCGGCCTCGTCCTGGACTCCCTCGTGCCCGCGATCATGGAGCAGAAGATCACGGTGACCGAGGCCCGGCGGGGCATGCGCTACCTCGTCCGGCGCCACGGCACCCCGGCCCCCGGACCGCACCCCGGTCGGCCCGTTCCAGGGCATCCCAGTCGATGCTGTCGCCCGGGAGGGTGGGCGCCCCGAGCAGGACCGACAGGCGAGTGATGGCCGGGTGAATCATGTGAGGGGTTCCCTCTGTCGATGACGACACGCAGGCCGCCTGTGTGGCCGAAGTCGGTACTCGCCCCCGGAACGCCGCAGCCTGCCGCACACGGTGCCAGCGTGCACTTGCCAAGGGACGGCCCGCCGTTGCGGCCAGCCGGGCTCCGGGTTCAGCCGTGGATTGCCCAGGCCTCCTGCGGCAGCCAGTGGGGCAGGTCGTGGAGCGCCTCGGCGGGGTAGAAGATCGGCCGGGTGAGGAGCCGGTCGCCCTCCCGTTGCACGTTGATCGTCACCCCCAGGGACTCCGAGCACGGGACACCCGCGCTCATGAAGGCGAGCTCGGTGTCCGGCGGCCGGGCGTCGGCGCGTTCCCACATCCACTGCTCCAGTTCAGACGGAACCCGGCCTACCAGCGCCATGCCGTCCGCGATCACCTGTGGCCCGCGCAGGGCGTCCACCACCACGGCGGAGAGCCGACGTTCGCGGTAGTACAGCTCCAGGCCGAACTCGCGGTACCTGCAGTGGCTCACGACCCAGGTATCCTCCGGCCCCGTGACCCGGCGGTCCCCGCCGTCCTGCGTGACGCCGCTCATCGTGTCCGCGACCTCGGCCGCGCTCATGCCGAAACGCAGCGGCCCCACGCTCACGAACGGATCCTGCGTCCACTGCTGCCGCTCGTCATCGGCACGTACGTGCCACCATCCCTTGAACATGATCACGAACTGTACGACCGGTCACCGACGACGGGATACCCCCGTGATCGACCTTGCCGTCCTGCGCCAGGCCATCGCGAGCCTGCCCGGGCGTCACCGCCGTCCGGCGCGAACTTCGCCGGCCAGGGCAGCGGGTCACAGCTTGCGGGCCCAGGGCATCTGCGTCGAGCCTGTGGGCTGGTAGCGGGTGACGCCCCAGTGGGCGCCCCAGTCCTTGCCGGTCCAGTCGTAGCCCGGTGTCCACAGCGGCCGGGCCGGCTGGGGGCCCCATTCCGCGGGGTCGGCTTTCACCAGCAAATCGTCCTCGTGGGCGTATTCGCCGCTGAGGACGGTTGCCACGAACTGCGCGAAGCCACCGTCGAAGTGGGCGAGCTTGCCGTCGTCGACGCCGTCGAAGTCGCAGAAGACGGCGACCGGCCACTGCTCGGGGTCGGGGCCGGTAGTGAGCCAGCAGCAGTAGTCGTGATTGCTGTTGGAGCCCCACGGCAGGAGCCCTTCCGGGTCCGGGAACACCGGGGTGTACTCCTGGCCCCAGAACTCGTCCTCGCCTTCGACCTGCGCGCGGAACTCGCTGTCGCTCTCCCGGCGCCAGTGCGCCAGACCGCCGGGTGAGCCGGCAGCGTGAGAGTGCTGCGTGGGCGAGCTCACGCCCCATTCCCCGTTCAGCGTCACCGCACCGTACAGGTCGACGAACGCCCGGTAGTCCGACGGCAGCTGGACACCCAGTTCGGCCGGTGCGAGGTCCCATGGCACCCTCGCGGGCGTGTACACCGGCTCCCCCATGATCGCCCGCAACCGGTCCCACGCCTCCGTCATCGCCCTGTCCCCTTCCGGCCGCCGGATTGTCAGAGGCCGCACTCTAGGCGACGGCTCCGACCCTCCAGCGACCAGCTGCAGAGCTGCGGCTGACGGAGCCCTCTCCTGGCCTGTTCACGGCAGGGCATACCGGGCTGCCGCTGCTCTGCCCGCCCACCGACGCTCCCCCTGCACGCTCGGACCGATCAGCTCGAACAGCTGCTCCTTGCCCGCCCGGGCCCGCCGCGAGGC
Organism: Kitasatospora sp. NPDC051705; assembly: GCF_044453265.1. Taxonomy (NCBI): domain Bacteria; kingdom Bacillati; phylum Actinomycetota; class Actinomycetes; order Kitasatosporales; family Streptomycetaceae; genus Kitasatospora; species Kitasatospora sp. NPDC051705. The sequence continues at coordinate 53,857 of NZ_JBITCO010000027.1, forward strand.
GCAGCGTCGTGGCCCTGGTCCACGGCGCCGGGCCGGCGGGCCTGTGCTGGGTTGCTTGGTGCGGGGCCGGGGCGCCTGCCGCCTCCGGTGTCACCGGCTACGGATAGCCTCCGGCGGGAGCAGGCGGCTGACGGGAGTGGACGTGGACATCGGGGAGATGCTGGAGCGGCTGGGCGCGGTGGTCGGGCCGCCGCCTGCGGGCGGTGTGGTCCCGGTCCCGTGGGAGCTCGCACCCGCGACGATCGGCTTCCAGTTGCCCGCGGACTACCGGGCGTTCGCCGACCGGTACGGGTCGGTCAGCATCAGCGACGAACTGCACATTTTCACACCAACGGAAGTCCCCAGTCCCCATGCCGCGATGCCGTCCGGCTTCGAGGGGTTCCTGTACGACACGACGGAGCCCTACGGATACTGCGCCTGGCTGGCCGAGTGCTACCGGGACGGGGACTACAGGGAGTGCCCGTACCCGCTGTTCCCAGCCGAGGGCGGGCTGCTGAAGTGGGGCAACAACTCCAACTCCGACCACTTCTTCTGGCTGATGCGGGGCCCGGACCCGGACCAGTGGCCGGTCGCGGCCAAGTTCCACTCGATGCGGGAGTGGGACCTGTTGGAGGGCGGCTTCCTGGAGTTCCTGCTAGCGGCGGCGACAGAACAGTATCCGTACCACGAGGACGTCGTTCCCTGCGGGATCAAGCAGGTCGGTGACGGCCGTGCCTATCGCCCTCGGGGTGACTGGTCCAAGCAGCTTTGGGAGTGAGCCCGCGCAGCCGAAGGTGACCTCGCGGCTGCTCTCCGTCGGCCCGCGACGCAGGCGACGGAGAGTCCCCGCTTGGTCCAATCGAGCCGGCCCTCGCCGCGCCACGCCCTCGGTAGGGTCCGATACTCGGGATGTGCCCGACCTGCTGACGTCTCACGACCAGGCTCTCGTCGAGGGGGTGGGCTCCGGGCTGACCCGGCCGGCTGCCCGTCCGCCCGTCCGCCCGTGTCGTGCTCGATCAGGGACGCGTGTTCACCCCTGCTCCGTGGCCGCGCGGGGCTCCGCGCCGCGACTCCCCCGGCCGGTGCCACCGCAACGCGCTGCGTGTAGCCCGGGTCCTTCCGGGTGCCTACGTCGAGGGATACGTGCTCACGGCCGACCGCACGGTGCGGGCGCACGCCTGGTGCGCCGCCCCCGACGGCACCGTGCTCGATCCGGCCCAAAGCGGGCGAGGGAATCAACGTCCGGGCTGTCGCCCGCGCGGCGGGCGTCAGCCTGGACTTCCCCTACGCCCACACCGACCTGCGCAAACGCATCGAAACCCTACGAGGCCAGCAACGGGCTGACCACCGGCCGCACCGACAGGGGCCCGCAGCCGACGACGGCACGGTGATCCAGAGCCTCACCGAGGCCCTCCGCCGCGAACGCGCCGCCCACCGTGAGCGCGTCCACGAGCTCGAACAAGGTTTGCCGCCGCCCACGACGAGATCCTCCGCCTCCAGCGTCAGATCCGGGAACGCGGCGACGCGCCCCGGTGAACGACATGCCAGCCGTCGCACGCCCGCAGCGTGCCAGAACAATGCGGTTGAGGCCGGAGGATCAGCCCGGCACACTCGCCCGGTGAGCCACGACACACACGCGGGCAGATGGGACGGGCCCTGGTTCAGGGTCTGCACGGAGCACTTCGAGGCGGCGTTCCTGCCGACTGCCGGCGAGGACTTGGCATCGGTGGACAACATCGACGTCTTCGTGGACCTCAACGACGGAACCCGGTGGAGTGCGACCGTCATCACCCTCGCTCAGGTGGAGACCATCATGACGCGGTGGGCGGCGACCGGGGAGGCCCTCGGCGGCGCCTACTTCTCGTGCGCGGACGGCCTCATCGTCCGCGACGCGGGCATCAGCAGGATGACCCGGGTCCTCGTCGGCCTGGTCGAGACCGGCGACTTCACGCACGTCCTTCAACGCATCGACGAATGACCGCGGCCCCGGGTCCACGACGAGCTGATTCTGAGCCACCAGTAACCTGCCCCGGCCGAGCCTGGAACATCATCCTGAGGACACGGTGCTCTCCGAACACCAGCAGCAGCTGAGGGATCGTCTCCTCGCTGCCCCCGTCATCCCAGCACCACACTCCTGGCAGCCCGTCTCCGCGCGGCGAACACCCGTCAGCGGGCTACTCGGAGTCGGTTTCGGGGTCGACCCCGACAGCGGAAACGACCTCCTGATGGTCGTCTCCAGCAGCGGTCACGGCATCTTCGACGCCTCCACGGGCCGGCGACTCTCCCGCGACCACGACCCCGACTTGGATCACAGCACACCAACTGGCCCCGACTTGTCCTGCCCTGGACTCGGACCGCTCGCCGGCACCGAGGTCCGGATCGCCGGCCTGTTCGGCGGCGGCCTCCACTCCACCACCGAAGACGGATGGACCGTTGAGGTCGTCAGCCCGGATTGGCCGCGCCACCGCGTCCTCCTCTCGGCCGATGGCGGACTCTGCCGCGGCCCCGCCGGTGAGAAGTGGTGGCACATCTTCCACGCCCACTACTCCGAACTGCGAGCCGCCGGGTTCTCCCCCTCCGGACGCACGCTCGTCGTTGCCACCAGCAGCGACATCACGCTCTGGACAAGGCCCGGTCTCGACGCCTGAACCAGAGCGCCGTCCACGTTGCGGACGCCATCGGCAACGCTACAACCTGCACAAATGCGATCGCCGCTGCCACCGACCCCAGATAGTTGTGGAAGTTCGATTTCGACGCGAACCCCATCATCGACCGGGCAATGATCCACACCCTCGCCACCTGCGAGTGGATCAAGAAGAGACTGCCGCTCTGCGTCATCGGCGACTCCGGGACCGGCAAGTCCCACCTGCTGATCGCACTGGGCACCGAGGCCACGATGGCCGGCTTCCGGGTCAAGTACGTCCTCGCCACGAAGCTCGTCAACAAGCTGGTCGAGGCCGCGGACGAGAAGCAGCTCACCAAGACCATCGCCCGCTACGGGCGCGTCGATCTTTTGTGCATCGACGAACTCGGCTGTGCGCCACGAGGCGCTGATGGATCTCGCGGGATGAAAGGCCCGTCGCCGGTCCTCGCAGGGACCGGTTGAAGCTGGAGGCAGGCTGAACCCCGGGTTGGGGGTGAGGCCGGAAGCAGCCTCGACAACGTAGGGGCGGACCGACACCACCAGACGGTTCGTGCCCGCAAGCGAAGACGGAATGGGTGCAAGGAAACTGAACCAGTGGTTGACGTCCCGTGAGTCGTCAGCGGCCTGCCGAACCTGGTGGATGGGCCGCTTTGCAGTGCTGGAGAGAGCCGTAGCCGATGGCTCCTCCTCTCCTCTCGCCTTGAGCCCATGGGCGTTGGGAGGCCCGGACCAAGACTGCGATGTGCGGTCTGTGGCGATGCTGCCGGGATATAGCTGGGCACCGAAGCCGTCACAGAGATCCTCAGTGAACGTGGGAAGCGATCTGGCATCGCCCTTCCCGTCCGGCCTCCAGCCGGGCGGCGGGCAGGCGCGACGCCCGCTGATGGCGCCAGATCGTGGCGGAGTCGCCGTAGTACTCGGAGGCCGGGACAGCCGGTCACGTGGGGAAGGGCGACAGCGTGATGGCAGCAGGACTGCTGTCGGGGAGGAACGTTGTTGAACAACGACGCGCCGTCGATACCTTGGCCGAGCATCTTCGCGGCCGAGCGGCGGGTACTCGATCATCAGCTCAAGCTGCACCGATGGGCAAGGAACGAACCGGCTCGCCGGTTCGACGACGTATTCAACTTGATCTGCGACCGGGCCACGCTGGTGGTGGCCTGGGAGCGGGTGTCGGGCAACCGGGGTGCCAGGACAGCGGGCGTGGACGCGGTGACCCGCTACTACGTCGAGGAACGCCAGGGGGTGATCCCGTTCCTGGAGGACCTGCGGTCCTCTCTTCGGGACGGGTCGTTCACCGCGCTGCCGGTCAAGCAGGCGATGATCCCCAAGAAGAACGGCAAGGTCCGTTATCTGGTATTCCGACCCTGCGCGACCGGGTCGCGCAGATGGCCCTCAAGCTGGTCCTGGAGCCGATCTTCGAGGCCGACTTCTACCCGTCTTCGTACGGGTATCGGCCTGGTCGTCGGGCTCAGGATGCCATCGCCGAGATCCACCACTTCACCCGCAAGCCGTCGACCTACGAGTGGGTCATCGAGGGCGACATCAAGGCTTGCTTCGACAACGTCGACCATCACGTCCTGATGGACCTGGTGGCCGAGCGCGTCAGGGACCGCAAGGTCCTGCGGCTGGTCAGCGCGTTTCTGCGGGCCGGAGTTGTCGAGTTGCATGGTGGACTCGCGGAGACCCTCACGGGCACTCCGCAAGGAGGAGTCGCCTCTCCTCTGCTGGCCAACATCTATCTCTCCGTCCTGGACCGGCACTTCTCGCGGATCTGGGACGAGGAGATGACTCCTTCCTGGCGTCGGCAGTATCGACGCCGGACGGGGCGGCCGAACTTCCGGCTGGTGCGTTACGCCGACGACTTCATCGTGCTCGTGCACGGCACGAGGTCGGAGGCCGAGGCACTCAAGGCGGAGATCGGTGAACTGCTGGCCCGCAGGCTGAGGATGACCCTCTCCGACGAGAAGACCCACATCACCCACATCGACGACGGCTTCGTCTTCCTCGGCTTCCACATCCAGCGGAGGCCCTTCGGCGACGGCCGGCGCGTCGTGCTCACCATCCCGTCCAAGCAGGCTTTGGCGTCGGTGATGCACAAGATCAAGAAACTGACGGGGCGAAGCACGACCTCGCTCTCGTTGGAGGAGGTGCTGCGGACGGTCAACCCGGTCCTTCGGGGCTGGGCGGCCTACTTCCGCTACGGCGTCTCCAAACGGACGTTCGCTTACCTCGGTTGGTACGCGTGGTGGCGGATGCTCCGGTGGATTCGCTACAAGCACCCCCGGATGACCTGGAAGCAGTTGCGGCGACGCTTCTTCGGAGCGGACCGCATCAGGGAGGGCGGTCTCGTCCTCTACAACCCGGCGAAGATGCGTGTTGAGCGTTACCGCTTCCGCGGAGCCCAGATCAGCACGCCCTACAACATCGACGAGGTCGATCCGGACGGGGCTCGCTTCCGCCGGACCAGCCACGACGATGCAGCCTTCGTCGGCCAGGTCAGCGAATACCTCGCCTGATCCACCGGATCACGTGGAGAGCCGGATGCCCGGCCAACGGGCACGTCCGGTTCGGCGGGCGGGGACGGGAAAACCGACACCCGAGAGGGTGCACGGCGTCCCGTCCCCGACCCAACACATGGAACTCGACCGCCGAGGGGCTGAACTGCTGTTCGAGGTTCTGACCGAGCGCGAGGAGAAGAACAGCGTCGCCATCGCCTCCGACGAATCGTTCGGCTGGACCAAGACCTTCACCGACCCCCGCCTCTGCGCGGACATCGTCGACCGCCTCACCTTCGGCGGCAACATCATCGAGACTGGCACCGACTCCTACCGCCTCGCCACCACCCGAGCCCGCGCGGAACAGCAAGCCGTCGGCTAACGACTGCCTGGGGCCAGGTGTTCGGAGAGCGCCGCCACCTGGCAATGTCCTTCGAACACCGCCCCGGGACAGTCAGCCCACAAACGCCCGCCGCACATGATCGAGGCGCACACGCTGGTCCTCGATCCAGCTGGCCGACGGCGAGAGAGGCAGGCTGACCGTCACCTGCGAGGACGAAGCGTCCTGAAGCGACACTCCGATCGCTCCAGACGCCAACGGCTTGATCCCGAGCTGGACCGTCCGGCCGGAGTTCAGCCACGAGACGAACCGATTGCCGGCCAGCCTGTCCAGGGCTTCCTCCCACTGATCCAGGTCATCGGACGTGATGCCGACGGGAAAGCTGCCGTTGATGGTCCCGGTCGACACGACGAACTCGCAGTCGAGGAAGTCGCTGCCCGGGGCTGGCCGCTCCAGCACACGGAGAGACACAGCGTGACCGCTCGTCCCCGGCGGATCGGCCAGGTGGATCAGATCGCCCAGCTCGTCTTCCATGACAGCCCCTCTCCATCGACCTCGGACAAGGGCATCATTCCGGAGAGCACCGACACACACTGACACCGCCGTCGGTGCTGTCAGTTCGCGGTTCTGGCACAGATCTTGGGGAGTGGTCGCGGAGAGTGACGTGCGAGTGTGAGCCCGCTGCCCTGGCTCGAACACTCGCCTCGTACTCTGCAGGCATGACCGATGATCCATTCCAGTGCCGCTGCGTCCTGTGCCATGACAACGGTGACCGAGACGAAGCCGACCAGGTCGAGCGGACGATCATCGGCAATGTGCAGGAGCACGGCTGGCACGTCGCAATGGTGCCTGAGGATGAGATCGGCCCAGGATTCGCCTACACGATCGGCCTGGCCCACACGCACGGCACGCCTGAGCTCGCGATGTTCGGGCTCGATGTGCACCTCATGCACCGCATGCTCAACACGCTCGGCGAGAAGGCCGCGTCGAGCACGGCCCTGGCTGACGGCCAGGAGCATCACGGCATCGCCCGCGGTCTGCCGGTGAGGCTCAGGCGGGCGGATCTTCGCTGGTACAGGACCTTCTTCGGACGAGCCATCGGGTTCTACCGGCGTCCGCCCTTCCCGGTCCTGCAGGTGGCCTGGCCCGACGCGAGCGGGCGCTTCCACTGGGAGGAAGGCGTCGAACCGGGACATCGGGACTCGCAACCCCAGCTGTGGCTGTCGCCGGGCGAGCACCCGGTCGGAGTCTGGACGGCCGAGCTCTGACCTCGACCGCGGGGATCTACTGGAACAGGATCATCTTGCAAAGCAGCTTGAATCCGGCTCGCCCGTAGAGCTGCCTCTTGATCGTTTTGATTCGGTTCACGGCGCCTTCGGCGCTGCCAGAACTCCACTCCAGGGTGAGGCCGGCCGTGACGGCGTCGAGGTCTCTGAGCAGGTGGACGGCGAAGCCGGTCAGGCCTGGCAGCCGGCTGGCGTCGACTGCCTTGATCCGGTCCGACAGCCGGGCGCCGGGGCGGCTTGTGAGGATCCCGCCGAAGTCGCGGACGTGGCTGGCCGCTGCGTCCAGCTCGGGGCAGCGGGTCAGGACCTCCTTGAGCTCGGCACGGTCTTGTTCGTTCAGGGCGGCGGGGTGGCGGGTGAGCCAGCCGGTCACCTGACGCACCGAAGGGGGTCCCGGCAGGGCCAATGAATGGGGGTGACAGGTTCCCGCCTGGTGGGCATGATCGGGCGGTTGTTCCGTCACGTGCGACTCCGGAGGCACACCACGACCATTCAACTCGCTCGGGACCTGCCGTGGCCCGCCGCAGACCCCCATCGGAACGTCTTCGACTGGGACGAGGGCGAGGCGGCACGGCTGACGGCACTGATCGTCCCGATGGTGCCCTCCGAGGCCGACCACGCGGCCGATCCGGACCGGATGGCGGGCTGGCGCTGCGGTCGTCGTTGTCCACGCGACCGGCGAGGTGACGCTCGACGGGAACCCTGTCTACGCGGACGTGGCGGGCACGCCCCGGGTAGCGGTACGGGACGGGGTCGCCCGGCTGCTGGGCCCGGCGTCGAGGACGGGACGGCACACCTGTCGGAATGCCGTCCTGCTGCCCTGATCGTCCCGCGAGTCTCGGCTGCCAGGCCATCCGCCGTGGGCACCCGCTCCGACGATGAGGCCCGTGTCGCTGCTGTCCCCGCTGCCGAATTCCGCGGGGTCCTCGACCCGGTCGTCCATGCCGAACGGATCTTCCTCGACGGCGTGCCGGCCTACGGCCTCCTCGACGTCGGCAGTTCCCCACCCATCACCGGCTGCACGGAAGGCGCTTCCAGGCTCCGTCGATCGGATGGTGGTGCGCGGCGCGGGGAGCGGGCCCGCGGAAGTCGGCGACTCACGCAGGTCCTGCAGGCTAGGGAAGTCGGCAGGACTTTCTAAGCTGCTTCAGCGGGTACCGCCCCGTGCTGGCACCAGTCACCGAGAGCCCGAGCGGAGTCCGGCGCGCGGTTGCTGGGCGCCGGACTCCGCCACCTACCGAGCAGGGACTACTGCGGACGGCTTGTCATGGCAGCCGATCTGCTGCGGCTTCGGCTGGAAGTCCTTCCAGTGGTCTCCGTCCTTCAGCTCTGGGAACGCCGTCATGAGATCGTTCTGCCAGTCGCTGCTGGTGACGTAGTCAACGATCTTGGCCGCCAGTTCCTTGCAGTCCTCCGGGTGATCCTTGGAGATCCCGACACCGTAATTGTTGGGCGACCCGATGGTGACCGTGGAAACCTCGACGCTCGGATCCACGTGGGCGAACCCGTAGAGGATAAGCTGATCAGTGGAGACTGCGGCGACTTCGCCCGATTTGAGCTTGTTGATGCAGTCCTGGGCGTCCTTCCCCGAGATCTGGTGGATCTGCGGGTACTGCTTGCTCAGCACGTCTTCCGAGGTCGTGCCGGTCCAGGCGCAGACGGGCTTTCCGTTCAAGTCGTCGGAGGACTTGAGCGGGACATCCCCCTTTCGTCGCAGAAATCCCTGCATGGTGACGAGGTATGGGCCGGCAAAGTTTATGCCGGCCAGCCTCTCGTCATTGATTGAGAAGGTCGCTACCACGAGATCGACGCGATTGTCCTTGAGGGCCCGCTCACGGTCATCGGAGGAGATGTCATTGAAAGCGATCTTCTTGGGTTCGACGCCTTCTGCTTTGGCGAGGTGGTAGACAACCTGGATGTCGAAGCCGCTGTGGCCGTAGTGATCCACCACACTGGTGCCCGGCTGGTCGTTCTTTACGCCAACGACCAGACGGTCCTGCTTGAAGATCGGCGGCTTGGGTCCGTTGTCACCGGCGCAGGCGCTTGCCGCCATAATCGACGTGACCGAGAAAAATGCAACCGCGCGGCCGCGATACGGAAATTTCATTGGCCCTCGTCAACTGTTCCGCAGGACGGCATTGCTGACATCGATGTCAATCTTGCAACCTTCATCGGTGTCGATCGTGAGCGTCAGGCCCAGCGATTTCGCGCCAGGATCCAGTCGGATTCTTGCCGACTGCGCCTCCAATTTCTCGACGGCCCCACCGGAAGCCGCGACTCCGATCTTCGCTCCAGGCACACACCACTGACTCGAATAGTGCTCCGCGAAGTGGAAATCCACTGCCAGAACATGCCGCTGGGCAGGAATAAGTACGGATACTTCCTTTCGGTCTCCCCTGCCGATTGGTTGGGAAGCGACCTGGCGGAACTGCTCGGTAATGGAGAGGTCGCCGTGGTCCCGTACCCAGGAGAACCCCCACCAGCTCACGGCGACCAACAACGCGGTCGCCCCGGCGAAGATCGCGGGAGGCTTCTTGATCGTGCTGCCGATGCTTTCGGTCGAGGCCACGGGCGACGCGACCAGAGCGACGGTCAGTCCCGTGGCGAGCGCCACGGTGGCGGGGACCAGGTAGTATGCCTGTTGCCAACCATTGCCCTCCGGATGGCGAACGATCGCCGCCACGAGGCTCCCGAGGGCGACCAGGATCCAGACCCAGCGACCGTGGCCCGTGAGGCTGATACGGAGGTAGTGACCACCCGTGGCGGTCGCTCCATTGCTGGCCCAGACGCTCACCCGTTTCACCGCGTCGCCCCTTCCGGAGGGGTCCCCGTGCTACGTTCGTGATCGGACGGCGGCTCAGGCGTCCGGCGGCCAATGCCATAGATTCCGTCCGCGGCGCTGATCGCCCCTTCTCCGTCGGCGCTCACATCGATCTCTTCGTTCTGCGGCCGCTCCCGATCGGACCAGCCCCTGTGCCGCCGAAAGGCTCCGCCGGGATTGGCATCGATATTGCCCCCAGAGGCCATCCCGCCGTTTTTCGAGGTGACCTCTACCTTTCGGGTACTCCCCCCGCCGGCGGAGGAACTCGGTACTGCCTGCCCGCCTCCACCGCTCGGCGCTCCGCTGACTGGGCTCTCCAACAACCCTCGGATCATGACCGCGAAGCCAAACAACGCGATCACTCCACCGCCGATGCTCGCGAACTTCTCCGCCGTATCGAGGTCCACCAGGACCGCCACAGCGACCAGCCCGATCCCGGCCGCCCCACACATCGTGGCCGCCGCCCACCAAGCCCAACGATTTGTCATGCACCCACCCCCCTTTGTTAACTAGTAGATCTTTTACCGGCGTTACCCCCGTGGCCGGATCTAGCTAGTACGTCAGTTGGCTCAATCCGGGATACCCCAAACCTCCCGAGACCAGCTGTTACACAGTTGTCTGCTGGCTTGGCGGCGAGTGCGAGCTCCGAACTGGGTCGGCGCGGCCGATGGGATCCAAGCGTTCGCCCCAGCCCAGAGCGCCACCTCCAGGCTGGGGGTCACTCAGGCCGACAGAGTGGGGGATCGTGACTTGTCCACTTCTATTGAGACCGGAGATCAAAATCATCGAGCAGGCCGGCCACAGGGCCTCGACAGATGTCGATTGGGGGAAAGAAGACCTGTGGGCGCCAGCGGCGGTAGGCCTTCTGCCAGGCCAGATCGGCAGCTTGCCGGCGGGCGGTTCGCTGAAGGTCGTAACCGGGTTGGATCCGCAGGCGGGGAGCCGGGCGGCGCGAGCCCGCACGTGGGCGGCGACGTCGTCGAGGAGGTCGTGGGGCAGGCCGGGGTAGGGCAGGCGCAGGTAGCGCTGGTCGCGGTAGTGGCGGGCCTGTGGCTCGGTCAGCACGGCCTGGGCGGTGGTGGACTCCTCTCAGGCGACAGTGGTGCGGCCGTGTTCGGCGAGACGGTCGGGTGCGGGAGCGCGGATGTCGTACGCGCCGACAAGGTGGCCCTGGCTGATCGCCCAGGGCATGAACTGCCGGTACAGGTCCGCCTCGCCGGGGCGGGCCCGGCGCTGGGCGTACTCCTCGAACAGGGCCCGGAACGGGGCGGGGGTGAAGATGACGGCGCCGGCGCTGGTCGCCTGCCGCCAGCCTTGGCGGGTGCCGGCCGGCAGGATGGCGTCGATGGCTTCCAGCGCGTGGACGACGTGCTCCCGGTGGGACTCGAGGAAGATCCTGCCGGTGTTCTGCGCGCCCAGGCCGGGGACGGTGGTGACGGTCCAGGGTCCAGGTGACGGCGGCCGGGCGGGCGCGGTGCTCGGCGACGGCGGCGGGCAGCAGCGAGAACGGGACCAGGGTGTCGGCGGGCAGGACGACGGCGACCGGGGTGTCGGCAGGAGGGCCAGGGCGGCGTTGGCCGCCCCGGCGGTGCCGAGCGGGTGGTATTCGCGGTGGACGGTCAGCTCCACCTGCCGGGCGCGGTGGGTGAGGGCGTAGGCCTCGACGTCCTGGGCGCCGGTGGCGGGGTCGGTGGAGGTGAGTACCGCGATGCGGCGCACGCCGACGGCGGTGAGCTGGGTGAGGGCGTGGCCGAGCATGGGGGTGGGGCCGGTGTCGGTGGTGATCGGCACGAGCACCTTCGGTGTGGACTGCAGCTCGGGGTCGGCGGCGGCGCGCAGCCGGGTTCCCCGGCCGCCGACCAGGACCAGGGCGACGGTGCGTTCGGGCAGGGTGAGCAGGGTGCTGGTGTAGTAGTGGGCGGCGCTGGTGGTGTGGGTGGTGCTCCGTTCGGTCACGGGGGTCCTCCCGGCGGCGGGTGGGCATTGTGTCGGTGGCCCGGCCCCCGTGCCGTGGGCCCCGGCTACAGGAGCCGGAGGTGGTCGAGGGCGAGGTAGGCCGCGGCGGTGTCCGTCATCGCGCCCTGGCGGAGCAAGCGGTCACGGAACTCGGCCAGAGGGATGGTGACGACGTCGATGTGCTCGGTGCGTTCCGGCTGGGGCTCGGCGACGCGCACGCAGTCGGTGGCGAGGAACGCGGTGCGGCGGGCGGTGGAGTAGGCGTCGAGCCAATAGGAGCCGACCTCGAGGATCGTGCCCTGGTAGCCGGTCTCCTCCAGCAGTTCCCGGGCGATGGCGGCCGCGGCCTGTTCGCCGGGATCGATGAAACCCCCGGGCAGCTCGTGCAGGACACGGTCCGGGCCCGGCCGGTACTGGCGGGCCACAATGACGTGCCGGTCGGGGGTGAGGGCGAGCACGGCGCCGGCCGGGCGCTCGCGCTTGAGGTAGAACTCCTCCTTGCTTCCGTCCGGCATCTCGAAGTGGACCTGGTCGACGGCACGGCCGAACTTCTCGAAGACGGTCGTGCGCTGGACCTCGCGCCACGGCATGGTGTCGGTCATGCACGGACCGTACGGGCCGGACCGGTACGGATTTGTGGTCCCGACGGTCCCCGGCGGCCGGGCGCCTGATGGTGGGTGGGGCATCTCCGGGAGACCACCTGATCGGGTGATGGAGGGAGGGCATTTCGGTGGGCAGTCCACGACCCGGCCGATACGCTGGATCCTCGCCCTGCACCGGAGTTGGGCGGGGTGGGAACACCGTGACGAACACGCTGTTCAAGACCGCGCGGCTCGCGCTGCGCCTGACGCAGCGCCAGGTCGCCGAGCAGGTGCGGGCCCGCATCGAGGCGGTAACCGGACGGGAGCGCGCGGCGTTCCCGACCGGCGAGACCTTCCACATCTGGCACGAGGAAGCGTCCTCGATCCCGGTCCCCACGCAGTCCGCGCTGCCGACCCTGGAATGGGTCGGGCGGCGCAGGAACCTCTGCGTCGTCGGCCCCTCCGGCACGGGAAGGTCGCACTTCAGCGAGGCACTCGGCCAGTCTGCCGTCGACGCCGGGATGACGGTTGCCTGGTTCACAATCGAGGACCTCGGGGTCCTGATCCGCCGTCACCGCGTCGACGAATCCGTCTCGAAGGCCATCAGTCGGATCACCCGAACCGATTTGATCATCGTTGACCTATGCCGAGACCGCGACTATGCCGAGGGGTGTCGGCATCGCTCGGGTGTACCGGCGTGATGGCTGCTCGACTCGGCATAGTCGCGGGTGGGCGGACGGTTGGCCCGCAGCTGAATGATTGCCCGGCTTCTGACACACTGGCGCCATGACATTGCAGCGAAAGGACCATGCCGCGTAGGCGCCCTTCGGACCTGCGCTCAGAGAGCCGGAGGTTTCCGGTTGAGCGTGGGCGATATTCGAAGATCGGTCAGGTTTCAGGCTCGGCACAGGCCGAGATCATCCGTTTGGAGCGAACTCGCTTCGAGCCCGGTGACTTGGGCAAAGCCCTGGTTGTCTGGAGTGTGCTGGCGCGTACCCCGCGACGGCGTTCACCTGTCGTTCGCACCGGCTGTGGTGAACCCTCCTGCTGCCCACCGGAGCCAAGCGAGTGGCGGGACCTTCTGGACGTGGCCATACATGCTTTGCCTCCGAAGTCCGCACGCGAGCTCGCCCGGATCGTCGGGCGCCTCGACAGCAGAATTCTCGATCACCCTGCCCTGCGACACACCGTCTCTCCGCGCGGTCCATGGTGGCGCTTCAATCTGTGGCCATGGGAGGACTGACCGTCTTCGCGCCGGTCGCCCTTCAACTCCCAACCGCGCTGATCACCGACCACACAGGCGGTCGAGGAAGGCGAGGACCTTGTCGCTGGGTTGGCAGCGGCCTGGGCGGGCGGTGACTGGTGCAGTCAGGGCCAGGGCCTTCTCTTTGGTCGCCATGTCGGCGTGGACGTAGCGGGAAGGCTTCCCGGCGCCCGGCGGTGCAGTCCCCGTCAGCCCTCGCCGGGGACCGGGAGCAGTGACGGGTCGGCACCGACGGCGGTGGAGCGGCCCAGTGGGTCCCGGGTCAGGGCGCCGGATGTCGTCGTCGGTCCAGCCCATCGGGGCGGCGAGGGTGGTGAGGTTCATCGCGGCGGGGCGCCACTGGTCCGGCAGGCCCGGCCACATGCGCAGCACCGTGTCGTGGGCGGCCTGGTAAGTGTCCGTGGTGACGTGCTCGTACTCGTCCTCGTTCGGTTCGGCCCAGGGACGGCGGGCGCGGACGACGACAAGAGCGTGGACCGGGTACCAGCCGGTGGCGCCTTGTCGGGCCGGGGCCTGCGGGCGCAGTACCGCGACGTCCGCGTGGGCGGGGTAGGTCTCGCCGTTGCTGTGGCGGGTGAGGGTCTGGGCGCTGTTGGCGACGACCGCGGCGAGGACCGCTTCCGGTGCCGCCATGACGGCGGGGTCGGGGTCGGTCGGCGGGCTGGTGGAGAGTCGGTATCCGACGCTCTGCACGGTCAAGGTCGTCGTGGTCGTGGCGGTGGTCAGGAGGCGGCGGGCCTGTGTGTAGGTCTCGCCGATCGCGTGCTGCCGGGCGCGGATCTGCTGCTTGGTGGGTTCGTGGTCGGTCATCGTCGCGTCGTCTCTGGCCGCGCGTCCGACACCCGCGCCCACCGGTCAACGGGACTGCGGTGAGCACCGCCGTTGGAGAGCCTTGATCGCTGGCCGGAGGCGTGGGCACGAGGTCCGGCGTGGATGACCGGTAGCCGCGGGCCACCCCACGACGGGACGCTGCCAGGCGGGCCGGGTTCCGGTGGGTGAACTCCCGGATCCCTCTCGGGCTGAGCGGCCGTCAGTCGGCGGCTGACGCCCTGCGCGGCGGGCGCGCCTTGGCCGCGCTCCAGCACTTCACGGCTGCGAGCAGTTGGTCAGTGCACCAGCGATGCTTGCAGTGCATCGAACAGGTCACGGAGTTCGCGCGCGTCGATCGGGTTGATCTCCATCTGCAGGTAGCACGCGTTGTCGTGACCGTTGGGGCTCAGCTGCACGATGAAGGTGTAGCCGTGACCGACCGGGTGGGCTCCCATCTCCAGCGGATTGTTGAGGCCGGGAGTCACGGCCTCTCCTCGGCCCGGGTGAGGTGAGCGGTGTAGTCCGCCGCCAACGTGAAACACCAGTTGGCGGTGTCCCGCCAGCTTGTGGCGCCGACCTCGGCCAACTCCAAGCATGCACCACCACTACCGAGCCTATCCGCGGCATCCCCACCCTCATCCCCTCCAACCAGCACGTTCCCGGTCTGCGATCGTACCGAGACGGCTGGGCCGTACGGCGGGCGCGCCCTGGCCCCGGCGCGCGCTGCTCACGCTCCTTCACGCCGTCTACCGCCCGCCGGCGTCCTGGACCAGGATGGTCGGCCGACCGTGTCCCGTCACGACGAAGGAGAGCACGATGGCGCTGCGAGGCGATCACGAGAAGCCGCCGCCCCCGTTGGAGGGCGGGAGCCCGCCGCCGGACAACGCCGACGGGCAGGTCCAGAAGCCGCCGCCGTCCGGCGGCAAGCACAAGAAGTGAACGACAGCGAAGGCGATCTGACCGCGTACCGGGCCCGGCTGGACGCGGCGATGGAACGCGCCGGAGCGTGGCCGGAGGACTCGCCGTGGCTGCGCGAAGCGGTGGCCGCCGTGCCACGGGACCTGTTCGCGCCGGACCGGCTGTGGCGATGGGACGGCCAGGCCTACGCGCCGCTCGATCGCGCCGGTGACCCGCGCGGGTGGGCCGAGGAGGTCTACGGCGGCATTCACGCCGCGGCCATCACCCAGCTGAGCGGAGGTCGGCCGTCGTCGTCGCTGTCCGCGCCGGCGGTGGTGGCGGACATGCTGGACAGCCTGCGCCTGGAACCGGGCCAGCGGGTGTGGGACATCGGCACCGGGCAGGGCTGGACCACCGGGCTGGCCGCCCACCGCGCCGGCCCGGGTGCGGTGGTCTCCACCGAGGTCGACGAGGCGCTCGCGGCCTTCGCCCGCGGGCGCCTGGCCGCGGCCGGTGTCGACGCCGACGTCCTGGTCGCCGACGCCACCACCAGCGGCCCGCCCGGCGGCCGGCCCGTCGACCGGATCCACGCCACCTACGCCGTCGACGCCCTCCCACACAGCTGGGTCGAGGCGGTGCGACCGGGCGGGCGGATCGTCTACCCCTGGGGCCGGCTCGGGCACGTCGCCCTCACCGTCGCCCCCGACGGCACCGCCACCGGCTGGGTCCAGGGATTGGCCCAGTTCATGAGCGACCGCCACGCCCCACCCCAAGCAGGCACCGCCCCCGCCGCCTACGCCGCGGTGCGCGGCGACAACGACCCCGACACCCGCACCGTCGTCGACCGCGACCTGGCCCCGCTCGACTCCGACTGGCACCTCAGGTTCGCGATCCGGGTCGCCGTGCCCGACGCGGTGCTGCTCACCGGCCGGGACCAGGACGGAGTCAACGCCTGGGTGCACGACGGCGTCTCGTCATGGGCCTCGTTCGCCGCGCGCGGGGACGGCAGCGCGACGCTGTTCCAGGGCGGGCCCCGGCGGATCGGCGACGAGGTGCTGGCGGCGTGGGCGCGGTGGCGGGAGCTCGGCCGGCCGGACCTGTACGACTTCGGCATCACCGTCACCTCGCACGGGCAGTGGGCGTGGCTCCACGAGCCGGACGGACCGCGCTGGCCGATCCGGCAACCGGCACCGGCCCGGTCGTGACGACCGCTCTCCCCCGTCCGGTCCGGGCCGCGAGTTCGCGCGGGACGCCCGGGCCGGGGGCCGGTGCACGGCTCGGCTACGCGCCGGTCGCCTGCGCGGCCGTCCGCACCGCCTTCTCCAGCTCGAAGCGGCTGGTGCCGGCTGCGGCCCAATACGGGTGGTTGTGGAGCTGCAGGCCGGCCGCGATGAACGCCTCGTAGCGCTCCCGGTTGGCCGGGTCCTGCGTCCACCCGGTCTCGGCCTCGAACCACAGTCGCTGGGTGGCCACCGCGTCGGCCAGCAGCCGCTCCAGCTCTGCCGGCGGGACCCCGTCGTTGCTCTCGCTCACCCCCACATCGTGCGGATGTCCGATTCCGGCTCGGGCCCCGGCGCGCCGGGCAACCGGGTGAGGCCCATCGCCGTCCTGCGCCGTCGGACCCTTGACCGCCCTGGTCAGAACGGTTCGGGGTCAGTCGGCGGCTTCGTGCTGCCGGACGGCTCCGGGGATTCACAATCGCTGGGGCCGAACTGCTCACCGATGTTGTTCCACATGAAGCCGCCCCGCCAGCCCGGCTTCGCGCCGACCCAACCGAGCAGAGCCCCGAGGACCTTCTCCTGAGAGATCGTCAGTGTCTGATAGTGCTGCTCAGCCACGCCGTCCCTGTATTCGAGCTGGAAGGTGTTGTTCTCGCGGAGCCGGACCTGGATGTACCAACGTCCGGGCTGGTCCTCGTCCACCCGCTCCAGGACCAGGTGGGCGCTTCCCCGCCGCAGGTTGGCCAGCATCCTCCCGACAGCCAGCTTGGACGGGCGTTTCAGCACGTCGCCGCGCTCGTTGGTTGCAATCAGCATGGCCAGATCATCCGGCAAGGGGCTGACACCACTGTGTGAGGCCCTGACCAGGGCAGTCCCCGGGCGCAGCGAGGGCGGGCCACCGCCCGCGGTGGGGACGGCGGCGGCTGAGCCGGCGGGGTACGGCCTTCTGGGCCGCCTCTGTCCCGTGCGCACCTGTCGGTGGGGTTGTCGCAGGTGGCGGGCATAATCGGCGGCATTGCGATCACCGCACCGGTCGGAGGCCCGCTTGTCCTCGCTGTACGACTTCGAGACCCGGGAGCCGCTGCTGCGGACCGCGCACGCGCGGGCGCTCGCCGTTCCGGGCGGCCAGGTGTCGGGACACATCGGCCCCGGCTCGTACAGCGTGCCCGTGAATTGGGGTTTCCCGCCGCCCGGCCAGGCCATGCTGCTGTCGGACAACCAGGAGGAGCACGACGCGATCGAACGGGTGCGGGACACGCTCGCCGGGGCCGGAGTGAGCGACATCGCCTTCACCGTGGAGATCCCTCCGAACGGAGCGGCGGTTCTTCGGTTGTTCGATCGCAGTACGGCAGTCGACCCCAGCATCGGCCGCGGTGTGGGCGTCCGCGCTGGCGCTGCGCGGCCGCCGTGGGGTGCCGGGCGGACAGTGCGGGGAGTGCCAGTGGCTCCGGGTCTGGTGCGGGGATCAGCTTCTGTCGCTGCAGCATGCGTTGGTGGCCGACTGTCCCAAGTGCGGGGTGGAGGCGGGGGCGTGGTGCGGCTGCCCGGCAGGCGAAGCTGCACGACCGTGGTGGGGCGATCCCCGCGCTGCGGCTCGGACGGCAGCTGAGCACAGAGCAGGTCCTGACAGTGCGATGTCCGGCGTGCGGGGCTGCGGCCGGACGGCCGTGTTCGGGGCTGGCCCCGCGCGGGGAGGTTCTGGCCGAGCCTCACCCACAGCGGGCGCCGGAGGCCCGCAGGCGGCTCTTCGGCACTCGGACCGATCCCGCGGTCACAGCTCGGGCGAAGGGTGCCAGGCAACGGGGCCCCGGCGCTGTGGGCGGTGCGGCGGGCAATAACCCGTTCATGGCGGCCGCGCAGGAGCTGACGGGCAAGCGGCCCTCCCGGGCCAAGGCGCGGTCCAAGCTCAGCCAGAAGGAGCTGGACGCCCGGTATCGCCGGGCACTGGCCGCCGATCCGGGCCAGGCGGGCGCGATGCGTTCGGCGGGCGCCGCCCGCGGCGGGCGTGGCGCGTCCCGAAAGGACATGGCTTGCACGGGTGGCTGGTGCCTCGCCGCAGACGTCCGCGGCGGTCCCAGCCCGGGGAGACCCGACCCGGCCACGGCGGCCCCGGGTATCCGGGTGCATCACGCGGGTCAGCAGGACTTCGTGGGCCGCGCACTGAGAGGACAATCTGACCTGGTATGCCCGATTCCCATAGTTGGCTTGAGTCAGGCACCGCCCCGGCGGTCACGTGGTCTTTCGGCGGCTTCTACAGTGTCCCGAGGTACAGGGGCGGGCGGGGACGGTAGATCAGAAGGGCCGACTCAAGAACGTGGTGCGGATCGAGCGATTGGCGGATCTGAAGCCCGTCCACCGGCTTCAGGCCGCCGTCCTGGCCCTGTGGCGGTGGCGCGCGCCGATACTCGCATTCGAATTGGATGCGGAGTGGGGCGTCGACCAGTCTGTACTGGGGTCGCTGTTCCGGTTGGCCGCATCACCCGCTGGTGAACAGTCGGATCACGCATACCGGCGCGCAGTCGCCGAGCTGTGCACGGCCCCGCTCTTCACGTCTGAAGTCAACCCGGACACCGTCCAGCTCTTCCAGCTGGAGACCATCAGCAACCTGTTGACCTTCGGCGAACTGCTGGACAAACCTGGTGTGAACGAAGTCGAGAGAGTGGTCGAAGCCTTTGCCGGCCTGGCGAACTACCTCGACGGTCTCGTCGAGGGTTCCTTCCACTCCCACCCCTCGGAGGAAGCCCACCGCCAGTACCTCGCCGGCCTGGCGGACCGGGCGCCCGGCGATGGCTATTTCTCGTCGCGCCACTTCGCTGTCGAGACCGCCTATCACGGTGCTCTCGGGGTTCTCCCCGATTCCGCAGGGCTGCTCGACTCGTCCACGGGTCGCGAGTTGCTCGCGCTCTGCGAGGACTTCGGAGAAGAGCTCGTCACAACGATGCAGTGGCTCCGCATGACGGGCCACTAGCGATCGCGTCGTGAGCCGGGTGGCAGGTGCGGCAGCCGTGACGGACGGGTGGCCTGGAGCGCGGGCGGCTACGGGCGGCGCCGGATGAGAAGGCCCGGTTCGGTCTCGACGAGGACGCCCAGGCTGACCGGACGCTTGCGCTTGTGGCGCGTGCTCCCGATGTTCAGATCGCCGAGCGGCTCCTCACCGGGGCTCAGCGCGATGGTGTCCCGCTGCTGCCTGGCCCGAGGGACCTGGAGCCGGGGGTGAGCTGCTTCGGCACCGCGCGGCAGGCCGTGCAAGCACGCGGCCTCCGCGGTCCTCCAGACGGTCCGCACGCTCGACACCGACCCGATCGCGTTCCTGCTCCTGCTCCTGCGCGGCCGATCCGCCGGTGACTTCCTGGCCGGCGTCGCCGCCCAGGACCACTACAGCCTCACCCGCAGCTTCCGGCCGGGAACCCCGCCGAACTCCCCCGGGTGTCCGCCGACGACGCCTACGCAGGCCGTCCCCCCTCCGCCCGGCCGCAGCTTGTCCTCCCCACGCCCGCGGGGGTCAGCCGTGGCGACGATTCGAATCCACATCTCAGGGTGCGTCCCATCCATGTTCGGCGGCTTCGGTCCCGGTGTTGGTCATTCGAGGAGACTCGAAGGACTCAACCGGGTTCTCCGGCATCCTTCCGGATCGTGACCGCGCACCTTGTCCCCGACGAGCTGTGGGATCGGACAGCCCCGCCGCTGCCGGCACGGCCTGCGTGACGGCACCGCGATCCCGGCGGCCTGGGTACCCGAGCTGGTCGCGCCGGCCGGCATCGTCTTACGTCCTACGCGAGGGCGTCGCCTGGCGCGACGTACCGAGTCAGGTCGTCGGTCGCCGCGGAGTGACGCGGTGTTCGTCCTGGTCGGGAATATCTCAGTTCGGCCTCATACGACGTATCCGTCACCCCGTCAGGTTCGTTGGGTCTAGAGTCCTATGTCGTGGGGATGTGCGGGCGACGTGTGTTTCCCGCCTGCAAGCGGTGACATCTGGGGGGTTCGAACTGCGGGATCGGCGCTCAATCCGGTCGATGACCCTCGGTGTCGTCTCCTGGCGCTCCGACGCGTACCTGCACCGGGGAGCGGTCGTATCCGAGGGCTCGCCCCTAAGAACGGTATCGGACCCGACGTCGCTTAGCTCCAGATCGTCTCAGGCCGCTTCGAACGGACGCACGATCGGCCGCAGCGCGGAAGGCCCAGACGCAAGGAGTACTCACCTGTGACGACGGCACGACAGTCGTGGGCGCCGGACACGTCTCTTGTGCAGGAGGTGCAGACCCAGTTCGACCGGGCCGTCGCCTCCTACCGGGCGAATCCGCACCTCGTGACCGAGCATGCGAACCACGAGGAGTCGATCCGGGTCGGGGGATACGCCAATCGCACGCTCCTCGAGCTGGTGCAGAACGCCGCCGACGCGATGTCGGGTGTGGACGGGGATCAGGGCGGTTTCAGCGGTCGCGTCGAGATCGTCCTCGACGCGGAACGCCGGACTCTTTACTGTGCCAACGACGGGCGGCCGTTCTCGAGGCACGGGCTCACCGCCATCACCCATGCGCATCTCAGCGGCAAGCGAGGCGACGAGATCGGACGCTTCGGGCTGGGGTTCAAGTCGGTTCTCGCGGTCTCGAGCGCCCCGCAGGTGTTCAGTCGGTCGGTTTCGTTCGAGTTCAACTCACCTGTGGCCCGGGAAGAGCTTCGGAGGATCACGTCGGCCGTCAAGCGCTATCCGGTCCTGCGTACCGCGACGGTCCTGGACCCGGACACCGCGTTCGCCACGGACGGCGTACTCGCGGAACTCGCCTCCTGGGCGTCCACGGTCGTGAAGCTCTCCGATGCGTCCGGCCTCGACAGGATCCGCCGGGAGATCGAGGAGTTCTCCTCGGAGTTCCTCCTCTTCGCGGGGGCGGTGCGGGAGGTACGTCTCAGGGTGCTCGGCCCCGACCCGTTCGAGACGACGCACACGTCACGGGATCTTGGCGGCGGTGTCTTCAGGATCGAGGACCCCGACGGCGACGGCGACGAGTGGATCGTCGAGGACCGGATGCACACGCCGTCCCCGGAGGCCCGCAGGCAGGTCGGCGAGGCCGTCTCCCGGAATCAGGTCAAGGTCACCGTCGCCGTGCCCAGGCGTCACGCGCGCCAGCGCGTCGGGCGTTTCTGGTCCTACTTCCCGCTGCAGGACCGGACGTCGGCGTCAGCGCTCTTCAACGCGCCGTGGAGCGTGAACGACGACCGGACGACTCTCCTCAGGAACGACTACAACCGGGAGATCCTCCGGACCCTGTCGGAGATGTTCGTCGGCATGCTGTCGCGGGTGGCGACGGCCGAGGACCAGGCGGCGCACTTCGATTTCATGCCGGCGCGTGGACGGGAGCAGCAGTCCTTCGGTGACGAGCTCCTGTGTGCCCACGTACCGAGGATGGCGGCCGGACTCGCCCTCGTGCCCGACGCCGGCGGGGTCCTGCGTCGGGCCGGCGAGCTCCGTCCGCTCGACCCGATGTTCCCGGTCGACCCGGACGACCACCGCGGCTGGACCGAGTCGCCGCACACCGGCCGGGACGTACCGCACTGGCGGTGCCACTCGTCCCCGCAGCGCTCCATGCGTCTACGGCAGATGTTCGCCGCGTCGGTGTCCGCCGATCTTCTGGACGGCGACGACAGGAGTATGAAGCGCGCCTTGGAGGCACTGCCCAAGCGGGGGCTGCTCTCCTGGCTACGTGAGTGGGCCGAGGGGACGGACGACGTGTCCGCCGCGAGGGCGTTCAGGTTCGTCCTCGGAAGGGCCGGGAACAAGGACTTCCCTGGGCTGGACAGGGCCAAGGTGATCCCCACCACCGACGGCATGTGCGCGCTCGACGACCGAAGCACGGTCTTCCTCCGGCAGGAGGAGGGCGTCGAGATCGACGGGGCGGTCTTCGTCTCGCCCGGATTCCTGGCGCTGCCCGGTGTGGAGGCGGACCTCAGGAAGGCGGGGTTCCGGGATCTGGATCCGGTCGCGATCCTCAACGCGCGCCTGGCCTCCCTGACGTACGACTCGGGCGACGAGGAGCTGGTGGGGCTTTGGACCGCGGTCCTCGACGTGCCCGTGCCGACCGCGTCGAAGACGTTGGCGGGTCGGCCGGGCACGGTCAAGGTGCCCACCGTCGACGGTGGGTGGGGTTGGCCTCACCTGGTATTCGACCTGGACGCGCCGTTGGGCGACGAGAACGCGGGCAGGTCGTTGGACCGTACCCGGTGCATGCCGTCGGTCGCCCACGGGTTGGGGGTGGTGCGCGATCCGGTGAAGGGCTACGCGCTGGAGGACGAGCCGTGCCTCGAGCGATACCGGGAGTGGGTTCTGGAGACGCTGAACGCGCAGCGGGGCCCCGGGGAACGGCCGATCGGGAACGTGGACTTCCTGCCCGGGGAGGGGCCGGGTCCGTTCTCGACGTTGTTCCTCCTGCGTGAGGCCCAGGCGTCGGACCAGCTTCGTGCGAGCTGGACCGTCGGCCTGCTTCAGGCGGGTGACTCCGACTGGACCTGCGAGGACCTCGACACGGGCACGGTGCACGCCGTCCGGTCCCCGCTGCGCTGGGCGGTGGAGCATGCCGGGCTGCTGCAGTCGAACCGGGGGTTCCGCGCGCCGGGCGACGTGGTGGCGCCGTCCCTCGTGCGATACGGGAGCCTGTTGCCCCTGTTCAAGGGGTCACCGAGGGTGGCCGACGTCCTGGAGCTCCCCGACGAGCTGGACGCGGTACCCGCCCATGTGTTCGTGGAGGCACTTGAGGCGCCGGCGTTCGATCCCCGGATCCCGGACGCCGTGCTCGTCGACTTCATCCGGACGGCGTGCCGCGTGGCCTG
Source organism: Kitasatospora sp. NPDC051705 (assembly GCF_044453265.1). Classification (NCBI taxonomy): domain Bacteria; kingdom Bacillati; phylum Actinomycetota; class Actinomycetes; order Kitasatosporales; family Streptomycetaceae; genus Kitasatospora; species Kitasatospora sp. NPDC051705. Next base: position 76,975 of record NZ_JBITCO010000027.1, read on the forward strand.
TCCCGGGTCCCGCCCGCCCGGTATCCCGGCCAGGGTGGGACGTGTGATCGAGCGGCGCTCGCCCTCCTCGGTGTACCTCGCGGTGACGGACGAGCAGGAGGAGTACCTCACCGCGCGTCAGCGTCCCTGTCTGCGGGTGACGCCGGAGCAGGTGGACGAGCTGGTGGAGGTGGTGGGTTGCGGGCGGTTCGAGGACAGTTTCGCGTTCTCGGTGATCGTCGAGGGCGCGCAGCACGGCGAGCCGGTCCTCGACGTCTTCACCGGGCTCCGTACCACTCTCGTGACCGACCGGTTGGTCGACGCGACCGTCGCCCACGCCGTCCAGGTGGTCAAGCGGGTGACCACGAAGGACGGCGTGGAGGACCAGTCGCTCGAGTGGCACCTCGACGGGCCGGCCCTGGTCATCCGCGGCGACGCCGATGAGCGGCGGCTCCTGCGGGTCGTCAACGACGCCTTCGCGCTCGGGCTGACGAACGCCGAGCTCGAGGAGGTGCTCCGGAAGGGCCTCGACCACCGCCTCGAACTGCTTCGGCAGGAGGCCTTGGCGGCCGGGAGCGATGAGGAACGCCTCGACCTCTACGTGGGCCCGGACGACCTGCGCGACGCCCTGCCCAAGGGACTGTGGCAGGCACTCGAGGCACAGGGCCTGGTCGACGACGACTCCTCCGTCGCCGAGCTCTTCCTGAAGGTCTACGGCTCGGACTCGGTCAAGCTCCTCGCGCCCACGTTCCGGGACATGGGCTTCCCCGACGTTCCGACGGCCTGGGCCGGTGGTCCCTTGACCGTCTCATGGCTACGGAGGATGGGCTTCTCGGCCGACTTCGCCGGCCGTCGGACGGCACATCAGCCCGCCGAGTTCGTCGTCCCGGGCGCCGTGAGGCTCAACCCCCTTCACGACTTCCAGAACGACATCAGTCGACGCCTGGCGGACATCCTCGTCTCGCGCGGAGAGGACGGCCGGCACCGTAAGGCGATGGTGGAACTGCCGACCGGTGCGGGGAAGACGCGCGTCGCCGCGGAGACCGTGCTGAGGCTCTTCGTCTCGGGACGTCTTCACGGCCCGGTGTTGTGGATCGCGCAGTCGGTGGAGCTGTGTGAACAGGCCGTCCAGACGTGGAGCACGGTGTGGCGTGGGCTCGGTGACGAGCGCCCGCTGACGATCGGACGTCTTTGGGAGAACAACGTCGTCCACGAGCCGGACACCGAGTTCGGCGTCATCGTGGCGACGGACGCCAAGCTCGACGTCGTCCGCGACACGGCCGAGTACGAGTGGTTGAGCAGGGCACACGCGGTCATCGTCGACGAGGGGCACCGCGCCGGGGACTCCGAACGGTACACCCGGATTCTCAACTGGCTCGGCGTGGCGGGTCGTGGTTGGGGGCGTCCCCTGGTCGGTCTCTCCGCGACCCCGTTCAGAGGCACCTCCGAGACGGCGACCGCCGCGCTCGCGAGCCGGTTCGGCAACCTCAAACTCAGCCCGTTCGAGGAGAACGTGTACGACGAGCTGGTGTCACGAGGGGTGCTCGCACGGGTTCAACACAAGGTGCTGGACGGGATCGAGGTCGTCCTGGAGCCGCAGGAGATCGAGGAGGCCACACGCCAGCGACGGATCAGCCCGACGGTCCTGGACCGCATCGGTCAGGACCACGTCCGCATGAAGACCCTCGTCGAGGACATCATCAGCCGGGACCCGAGCTGGCCGGTGCTCGTCTTCGCCCCGAGTGTCCTGTCCGCCCAGGTCCTCGCGGCGACGCTGCGCTATCGCGGCGTCGAAGCGGCCTCGGTCAGTGGACAGACCGGCAGGCAGGAACGGCGCGACATCATCGGGCGGTTCAAGGACAACAAGATCCGGGTCCTGGCCAACTGCGACCTGCTGATCCAGGGCTTCGACGCTCCGGGCGTGCGTGCGCTCTACATCGCCCGCCCGACGTTCAGCCCCAACGCCTACATCCAGATGGCCGGCCGCGGCCTGCGCGGCCCGAAGAACGGTGGAAAGGAGGAGTGCCTGATCGTGGATATGGCCGACAACTTCGGAGACGTCAGCAAGCTGCTCGGGTACCGCGAGTACGAGGACCTCTGGCAGGAGCAGCACGCGTGATCCTCGTTCCCGACCTGAAGGACATCGAGCGCAACGCCAGGAGCGACGCCGAGCGTCGGACCGCCCGTCTGCTGCACCGGATCGACGGCGACCCCGACGCCGTCGCCTTCCACTCCGTCAAGCTGCGCTCCCACGCCTACAAGCAGGAGGGTGAGGCGGACTTCGTCATCCTGTGGAAGAGGCTCGTGATCGTCGTCGAGGTGAAAGGCGGCGGGGTCCGCAAACACCAGGGCAAGTGGTTCAGCGTCGACCGTCGTGACGACTGGCACCGGCTCTCCGAACCCCCGAGGGCGCAGGCGGAGTCGGCCATGTACGCGTTGGAGAACATCCTCCGCGAGGAGGGCGTGGGCTGGTTCGCCCGCGAGGCCGTCGTCATCACGCCCGACATCGACTCCCCTCCGAGCGGACTCGGCTGGCTGCCGAGCCATTGGCTGGCGCGGGACGACATGAGCGTCGCGGGACTCACCGCCGCCTTCGACACGCTCGCCGAGAAGGCGACCGCGCCGCCGACCGGCCGCCGGCTCGCACGTATGGACGACCTGCGGGCACGTCTGTTCGGCGAGTTCGCGCGCATGCCCGTGATCGACGCCCAGCGCGGAGCGGTCATCGAGGAGCAGAACCGTGCCACGGAGGGCCAGTCGAGGGTGCTCGCGTCCCTGGCCCGTAACCCGCGCGTGATGGTGTTCGGCGGTGCGGGCACCGGCAAGTCGCTGGTTCTGGTCGAGGCGGCCAAGCAGGAGGCGGACCAGGGACGGTCCACCCTGATCACGTTCCGCTCCCCCGAGCTCCTGCGGTTCTTCGCCCCCCATGTCGTCGACCGCGACATCGACGTGGTCCCGTTCCACCGGCTCGCCTCGGGTAGGACCTACGACGCCGTGTTCGTCGACGAGGCCCAGGATCTGATGACCGCCGAGGCGATGGACACGCTCGACGCGGTCGTCGCGGGTGGGCGGGCCGCGGGCCGGTGGCGCATGTTCCTCGACACGAACAACCAGGCGCACGTCGACGGGGGATTCGACCCGGACGTGTTCGTCCTCATCGCCCCCGAGGCCACGCCGGTGGACCTGAACCTCAACGTCCGCAACACCCAGGCGATGGTGCACATGGTGCAGGAGTACCTCGGCGCCGACGTGGGAGACCCCGGCATCGTCCACGGGGAACGGGTCCGGTGGCACACCTGCGACGGGTCCGCGGACGTCCGACAGGCCGAGCCGGTGGCCCGGGACCTGGTGGCCGACGGAGCGCGCCCCGACGACGTCTGGATCATCGATGTGGCCTCGGACGCCGCCCCCCACGTGACGGACGACGGCTTCCTGGTGACGAGCCCCCGGTACGCCAAGGGCCTGGAGGCGGAGCACGTCGTGGTCTGCGACCTGCCCGAGACCTACGATGCGGCCGGGACCGCGGCGCTCTACGTCGCGGTGACCCGAGCCCGGGTCTCGCTGCACATCACCGCGTCCAAGGACGACAGACGGCGCCTCCAGCAGCTGCTGCGACAGCGGTCGGTGACGCGATGACCATGACCAGGGCACAGAAGCTCGCACTGGACCACCTGCGGGCGGCGTATGCGGGGCCGGAAGGCGGCGACGAGGAGGAGGTGTTCAACCTCCCCGACCGGCAGTACGCCGTCGGCATGCTCTTCCCGTCGCCGGCACCCGGCTCGCAGGACTGCGAGGACGACCCCGAGAGCGGTGTCGAGGACGGGACCGTGGCGGACGTGATCTCCGGGGAGAACGAGGAGTACGGCGCCGCCGTACCGCTCGCCGAGGACTGGCGACCCTCGTCCGTCGCAGTCTCCTTCGTCACCGACCGGCCCGGCGTCCTGTGCGACTTCTCGGGCGGGACCTACGAACCCGTCACCGACGACGGTCCACCGCGCTGGCGGCGTCGTCCCTTCACGTTCGACGACCGGGAACTCGCGCGCGAACTACCCCCGCACGTGTTGGAGACGGGCGGTGTGGCGTTCGAGCTCGGTTCCCGATGGCGCCGGTACGGCGACGCCCATCTCGTGACGGTGCACGCACGGGTACGGTCCGAGTCGACCGCCAACGACCGCAAGGACATCGCCCGGACGCTCTTCCAGGTCGCGCTCGCCGTGAGGCCGCAGCCCGGCGGCCGGATCCTGGAGTACGACGCGACGAAGTCCTTCGACCTGGACGACGAGTCGGCGGAACTGCGCCTTCGCTATCGGGACAAGAAGGTCTACGCGGTGGGGCACGGCATGGCCGCCGATTGGGAGGTGGAGGACGGCGAGTGCACGCGCGTCCTCCTCGACCCCGTGCCGTCGTTCGTCGTCCCGGCCGTCGAGACCGTCGGATTCGACCCCGATTCCGAAGCCGCCGGAGCCCTCGTGCTCGCCGACCTCTCACGGATCGACACCCGGCCCGAGGAGGTCCTGCCGATGCTGGACGCCTTCGTCGCGGCCTTCGCCGGCTGGGTCTCACGGCAGGAGCGGCGCGTCCAGGGGTTCGGGGCCGACGCGCCGGTCGCACGATCGATCACCGGGCGGGCGCGAACCGCCGTCGAACGCATGGAGGCCGGTGTCGACCTGCTGCGCGCCCCGGAGCGGGACGGACTGCGCACCGCGTTCGCGCTGGGCATGACGGCGATGCGGTTGCAGATACGCCAGACGCGGATCCGACGCGGCGAGGAGGCGGGGGAGCCGCGATGGCGTCCCTTCCAACTCGGTTTCCTCCTGGTGGCCCTGGCCTCCACGGTCGACGAGAGACACGACGACCGGGAACTCGTCGACCTGATCTGGTTCCCCACCGGCGGCGGGAAAACGGAGGCCTATCTCGGACTCGCCGCCGTCGAGATCTTCCACCGACGGCTCGTCCACGGTCCGAAGGGCGCGGGCACCGCGGTCATCACCCGTTACACACTGCGGCTGCTGACCTCACAGCAGTTCCAGCGGGCGGCCTCGCTCGTGTGCGCGATGGAGATCCTGCGACACGACGACCCGCGGGCGAAGGGCATGACGCCGTTCTCCATCGGCCTGTGGGTCGGTAACGAGGTCACGCCCGCTACGAAAGCGGACGCCAAGAAGGCCCTCGAACGGCTCCACAAGGCCGCGCGCCCCGAGGAGACGAACGAATTCCAGGTCGAGGGCTGCCCGTGGTGCGGCGCCCGGCTCGTACCGGAGTCCAGGTCCCACGACCGGAACCGGTACGGCTTCCGTCTCGTCGGCAACGACGTCGTGATCCACTGCACGGACGGGGACTGCCGCTTCCGGGAGAGCCTGCCCGTGGCGGTCGTCGACGACGTCCTCTACGCGCAACCGCCGACGATCCTGCTGGCGACCGTCGACAAGTTCGCCCGTCTCCAGTTCAACACCAAGGCGGGCAGCCTCCTCGGCCTCGGTACCGCGTTCCGCCAACCGTCCATGATCATCCAGGACGAGCTGCACCTCCTGTCGGGACCGCTCGGTACGACGGTCGCCGTCTTCGACGCCGTGATCCAGCTGCTCCTGAGCCGGAACGGGGCGACGCCCAAGATCATCGCCTCGACCGCCACGATCCGGGCCTCCGCGGAACAGGTGCGCGGACTGTACGGGCGGGACGTCGCCCTCTACCCGCCAGCGGGACTGGACGGCGACCGCACCTTCTTCTCCCGCCCCGTCGAAAGCGGCGAGGGCCGCCTGTACGTCGGCCTGATGCCGCAGTCCCTCTCGCAGGTGTCCGCCGTCATCTCCGCGGCCGCCCCGCTGCTCGAGATCCCGCAGGCACTCGCCACGGCCCCCGACCCGGGCGCCACCCGCGACTCGTACTGGACGACCGTGATGTACCACAACAGCCTCCGCGAACTGGGCCGCACGGGGACGCTGGTGGTCGACGACGTGAACGGACGCCTGGAACCGCGCTCGGAACGACTGGGGCTGCCGCTGCGCCGGGTCCGGGCCGGGCGGGTCCTGGAACTCACCAGCAGGCGGGGGCCGGAGGAACTGCCCAACCACCTGCGCGAACTCGGCTTGAGCGCCGACCACACCGACGACGCCGTCGACGTCGTCCTCTCCTCGAACATGCTGTCGGTCGGCATCGACATCCCGCGCCTGGCCCTGATGCTGATGGTCGGACAACCGAAGACGACGTCCGAGTACATCCAGGCCACCAGCCGGGTCGGCCGTGGGACGAACAACGGCATCGTGACCACGCTGTTCCGATCGAACCGGGCCCGCGACCGCTCGCACTTCGAGTCCTTCCGCGGCTACCACGAGGCGCTCTACCGCACCGTGGAACCGACGAGCGTCACCCCGTGGTCGACCGCCTCGCGCGACCGGTCGTTGGCGGGCGCCCTGGTGGCCCTGCTGCGCCACTCGGTACCGGCCCTGGCGGCGAACGACGCCGCCGCCGAACTCGACCTGGACGACGTCCGGATGCGCGACGGGGTCGAACGGATCGTGGCGGCCTTCGTCACCGTGGTGAGCCGCTCGGAGCACGTCGAGGCCGAGGAGACCGAGGAGCAGATCCGCCTGCTCCTGCGCGAGTGGGACCGCCGCGCCAGGCTCGCCCGCGAGGACAAGGCCCCCTTGATGTACGACTACCGGAAGGCGGAGGACGCCGCGCTGCTCAAGCGCTTCGGCCAGCGCAGGGAGGGGTGGATCGTCGGCGACTCGATGCGGTCCGTCGAACCCTCCGTCGCCGTCCAGGTACGCGAGCCGCTGGAAGGAGCCGGCAGTGGAACGAATCCTGCATGACCTACGCCTCTCGGAGACGATCACGCCCTTCGGGGTGGGCGCCGTCGTCGACGTACTCGGGGAATCGCTGATCGCGCCCGACACCTCGTGGTGGGATCGCAAGTCCGCTCCGGAGATCCTCTGCGAGCGGCTGCTGACACGGCTGGGGACCGGAGTGCTGCGGCAGGCCCCGTCCCACTCCGGACGGGCCGCCAGGGAGACCGCGCACCTGCTCTACTGGCGCTTCCCGGCCTGGCGATTCTGCGAGCAGTGTTCGACGCTCTCGAAGGCCACCGGCACGTACAAGGGCCGCTGGGACAACACCTGCAAGTGCGGCGGGGCGCTCGTGCCCATGCGCTACGTGGCCGTCTGTCAGAAGGGGAGCCACATCCAGGACGTCCCGTGGTTCAGGTGGGCGCACAGAGGCCACGACGCGGACGTCACCGACGCGGTGAGGTTCTGCCGCGCTTACAAGGAACTGAAGTTCGTGCGCTCGACGCGGCACGGTGAGGGTCTGGCCTCGCTGCGCGTCCAGTGCGACGGCTGCAAACGCTCCCGCCCGCTCTCCGAGCTCGTGGGCAAGGACTCGCTCCACCGTGACAACATCCGCTGCAAGGGCACCCAACCCTGGCAGGACCCCCAGCCCGACCACACCTGCGACCACAGACTCGTGGCCGTCCAACGCGGCGCCACCGGCAACTACATCGCCGACCGGCTCTCGGCGCTCGACATCCCCGAGGAACGTCCGCAGTCCGCGCGGACCGCGGACGACGTCCGTAACCACGACCTGTTCGCCAGGGTCGTCGCCGACAACGGCGGCCCGAAGGCGGACATGCTGGCCGAGATGATCGCGGACGAGCTCGGGATCACGCCCAAGGACGTCCTCGCCGTCGCGGCCGCGGGCGACGACCCCGCCGACACCCCGCTCCTCGACCTGAAGGACGGTGAGTGGGCCGCGTTCCTCAACAAGCTCCAGAACGGCAGGGACCACGGCGGCGGCGACTTCGTCGTCGACGGCTGGAAGGTCCCCGCCGCCACGACCTGGCCCACCGCACTGACCGATCGACTCGGCGGCGTCGGACAGGTACGCCGCGTCCGCGAGGTCAGCGCCCTGCGCGGCTTCCGCCGCCACAGCGCAGAGGCCGACCTCGTCCCCGCGCACCTCGGAACCGACCACAATCGACGGCCGGTCTACCCCGCCGTCGAGATGTTCGGCGAAGGGATCTTCCTCCGGTTCGACGAGGACCGGGTCCGTGCCTGGGAGGAGCTCCCCGAGGTCCGCGCCAGGGCCGGGATACTCGCACGACGACGCACATCGAGTCCGTGGGCGCATCGCCTCGACCCGCCCGAGCCGCGCTTCATCGCCCTGCACACGATCGCCCACCTGCTCATCCGACGCCTCGCGTTCGCCAGCGGGTACGCCTCCGCGGCCCTCCAGGAGCGCGTCTACGCCCACTCCGACCGACCCGATCGCACCGCGGGGATCCTGATCTACACGGCGGCCGGCGACGCCCAGGGCACTCTCGGCGGACTCGTCAGGCTCGGCGCACCGGACAAGCTCCTCCCCCTGCTCCTGGCCGCCCTCAACGACGCGGACGTCTGCTCCAACGACCCCGTGTGCATCGAGAGCGACCACCGCGGCTCCTCATCCCTCAACCTGTCGGCCTGCCACGGCTGCGCGCTCGTCAGCGAGACGTCCTGCGAGGCGGCGAACCGCCTCCTGGACCGCCAACTCGTCCTCGGCGGCCGGAACGTGCCCGGCTTCCTCGAGGACGTTCTCGAGGAGATCCGCCGCACTGCGGTCGTGTAGCCCTGCGGCTCGCAGGAGCACCCCCGCGTGCACGGAGGCGCTCCGCCGGCGCCGGGGGTGCCCGGCGGCGGAGGGCCGGCGGTGGGGCGGTGGCCCGAAGGCGGGTCACCGAGGACGGCACGGAGGAGGTCCGGTACGCCGGGATCGGGTCGACCGCGCCCTCCCGGCGCGACCCGGGAGGGCGCGGTCACCGCTGTTCGAGGATGAGGCGCACGGGCTCCCGTCAGCCTCGAGTGGAGAAGCTTCGGAGTGACTCGTCGGCGAGGACCTGAAGTTCTCCGTCGAGGTGCTCGACGGACAGTGAGTCGAAGGATATGAAGGCCTGAAGCCGCAGGATCCGCTTCAGGAGGTCTCGGAGGAAGTCCCGTTCCGTCACCGTCTCCAGGGGGATGTCGATCTTCTGCCAGACCCTGAGGATGCCGCGCACGATGTGCGGACTGCCGCCGATGGAGGTGCGACGGGCGTAGATCTGGTCGAAGGCGGACTCGCCGAGGACGGAGAGGGCCGCGTAGAGGTCCTCGGGTTCGGCGTCCCCGTCGTGGACCAGGTGGGCTCGCCACCAGAGTCGGCCGAAGACGTGACGGGTGACGTCCGTGCCGAGGACCCGGTCGTGGTGGAGGTCGGTGTACCGCCATGCGGCCACATCGGGCATCACCACGAGGGAGAGGAAGGACCAGAGGTCGCCGGCGACGGCCTCCGCGGGGATGATCCCGGAGTCCCGGTGGAGGATCTCGGCCACGGCGATGTCGAACCCGCTGGCCTGCTTCCGGTTGTGCGGCGCCGGGAATCCCTTCTCGCGGGCCACGTCGACGAGGGCCCCCCGCAGCCTGAGGAGCCGCTCCGGGGGAAGCCGGACGCCGCCGGTCGCCGCGTAGAACATGGCGAGGTGCGTCTGAGCGGCGTGGGCGCTCAGTTCGTCGGGTGACTTGCCGAGGTACGAGGCCCTCAGGTCCTTGGCCGCTCCTGCGAGCAGACGTGGGAAGAGGTAGGCCATCAGGTTTCCTTCGCGAAGAGGCCGACGGCGCTCTGCACGCGGGCGGAGAAGTAGGACGGGTCGCTGCGGCGCGTGAGTCGGAGCGCGGTCAGCGTCATGTCGGGTAGGTGGGTGCGGACCGCTCCGAGGAGCATGTGGCCGAGGGTGTCCGGCTCGAAGGTGGACTCGTCGTCGAGGTCCTCGTTGCCGACGGCGTGTTCGATCATGAGCCGTACGACGTCCTGGCGCAGCGCCGACTGGATCAGTCGTTCCGCGTGGGTCGCCTTCTCGGCCTTGCGCATGGCGTCGAGGACGAGAGTGGTGCGGCTGTTGACCAGGAGCAGGACCGCTCCCATGGTGGCGGCTTCGAGGTTCGGCCCGATGTCGAGGTACCAGGGGGCGTCCTCCGGGTAGCCCGCCTCGGCGAAGTCGACGACGGCCATCGGGAACTGCGAGGCGTCGCCCTGGAGGCGGACCTGCGCGTGGTGTCGCCACAGGATGGACCCGGCGCGCCGGGGACCCGTGGGATCGGGGTTGTCGAGGGGTCCGGCGAGGACGATCTGGGTGTCGATCGACAGCGTTCCTCCGCTGTCCCGCCCCGGGACCGTGAAGGCCAGGCGTACCGACCTCCTCCCGCCGCCGGTCAGTCGTTCCTCGGCGGCGAGCATGCGCAGGCCGGAGCCGGAGGAGTTCCACACGGTGGTGAGGGCGAGTTCGGCGTCCGCGGGCAACGCCGCGCTCTCACGGGCCGTGTCGAGGTCCACCTCGACGGTGCATTCCAGCTCGAGGTCGCGCTGGTAGTCCCAGTCGACCACCGAGGGGGGAAGGGGGATCCCCCGGCCGTCCTCCTGTTTGAGGAGCCATCCGTCGGTGGTCACCGTGTGCGGGTGTGGGCGTCGGTAGGGGTAGGCGCGGCGGCTCACGCGTCACCGCCTTTCCGCTCGGCGGCCACGACGATCTCGGTCACGGTGTCGGGTGCCGGTCGGACGACCAGCGACCAGACGCGCCCGTCGCCTCCGTCGGTGTGGAGTTCGTCGGCGCGGTGGAGTTCCCCGTCCTCCGTGCGCCACCCGAGCACGGTCGGCACGGATGCACCCCGGGGTGGATCGCCCTCGCGCCCGACGGCGTCGTTCAGCGCCACCGCGAGTCGGCTTCGGACCAGCTGTTCCCCGGTGTCGACCAACTCGAATCGCTGCACGAGGACGGCACGTCCGTCCACGGTGTCGTGGAAGGGCTCGTCCAGGTATCGCAGCCTGGCGCCCCGTCCGCCGTGTGCCGTCGGACGGGCGGGCGCGCCTGATCCGGCGTCCCCGGGATTCGGGGCGCCGGCGTCCGGGTGGCCGCCGGCCGGGCTCGAGGAGCGTGTGTCGTCGGTCGTCGGGAAGACCGCGGAGCCGCCGTGTCCGGGGGCTCCGGCCATCAGTCCCGCCATCATCTTGCTCATGCCGGCCAGGGAGACCCCGTCCCCGGCGTTGTTGGCCACGGCGGCGGGGCCGGAGGCGGCTTTCATCTCGTCCGCGATCTTCTTCAGGGCGTGTTTGGCGAGCTTGCGCTCGTCCAGGTCCTGCAGTCCGTCCACCAGCCAGTCGTCGTGGCTGGCCGGCTCGGAGAGTGCGAAGACGCGGTCCATGGCGTCGTCGGCGCGGAAGACTCCGGCGTAGCCTCCGTGGTCCTCGAAGAACGGCGGCCCTTCGAGGTACTTCACCACAAGATCGACGGGGCGCATGAGGCAGGTGTGGTGCAGCCGGTCGCCGATCCCGGCTTCCCGGGCGACGGCGGGCGGTTTGCCGGGCGGTGCGATGAACTTGCGGATCCCGAGGCGCCCGAGCGGGCGTTTCATCGTCTTGTGCTCGATGAGGACGTCCATGTCGCCGTGGGCCCGGACGAACGGACGCAGGTGCGGCACCTCGGACGGTCGGGGGATCCGGACCTCCGTCCCGTTGTGGGTGATCGAGAATCGCATCGGAGCGTCCCCGCCTTCGGGGAGCATCTTGGGCCAGAGGTTCCAGACGATCGCGTCGGCGATCCACCGCATCGCCTCGGCGTCCTCGCGGTCTCCGAATTCGGGCTCGATCACCGCGACGGTGGTGCCGGTCTCGCCTTCGGGCAGTGCCTTCAGTCCGAGTTTCCGGGCGACGTCGTCGGCTTCCGCGCCGACGAGCGGTTCGACGTATCCGTCCTGGACGCGTCCCCAGTAGTGCCGCCCGGTGAACGTCTTCGGGCCCTCCACGGTGTCGGTGTCGTAGCTCGTGTGGACGGCCCACCCGATGAGGCGGGTCTCGAGGCGGTCGCCCACACGGCATCGGGTGTGGACGAGGACCGTGTGGGGCTTGGAGGTGAGATGGAAGACCACCTTGCCGTAGCCGTAGGTGCCGCCGCGGCTGTCGAGGTCCTGGGAGCTGCCGGTCTTGCGGACGAAGGAGACGAAGTCGCGGTCGCCCTCGGCGACGACGTCGGCCCTGGTCGGGCCGCCCAGCCCCTTGGTGCCGGTGTCCGTCACCGTCAGGACGCGGAGGACCGATCGGGCGAGGGAGGCGCGCAGCTGGAGGTGCTCGGTGGTGGGGGCGTTCTCGAGGAGCAGGTCCCGCCAGACCGGCGCTTCGGCGGGGCTCAGGGTCCGCAGCTCGACGCGGTAGTCGACGGGGCCGTGGCCGCTCCGGGCGTCCCAGCTGTTCTGTGCCGACTCGCGGACGAGAAGGGTGAGCGGGTCGAGCTCGGTGGCGTCGAGGTGGCGGAGGATGCCTTCGCCGGCGCCTCCCCCGCCGGGTCCGTAGGACTCGGACAGCCACCGTGGCGTCGTGGTCACGTGGGCTCTCCCATCCGGGTGAGGAGGTCGTTCACGGCCTCCTTGGTGAGACGGTCGGTCCGGACGCCGGCGAGGTCCACCGTGTAGGTGACGTCGAGGACTCCGGCCGGGACCTCCGCGCCCGGTATGGAGCTCGTGGTGAGCTTCGGGAATCCGTCGTCGACGGGGTACCAGCGGCTCTCGACCGGGGACAGCCGTCGGCCGTCCTGGTCGTGATCGGACCCGCGGTAGCCGACGGCCGCGAGTTTGGTCAGGAACGCGGCCTCGTCGTCGCACAGATCCCTCGCGTGGGCCACGAGTTCGTCGAGGGTACGTCCCCCCGGATCCGGCTGAAGGCGGTTCCAGGCGAGGAACAGCTCACCGTCCTTCGGCGGTTCGAGTTGGTCGAGGCCGTGGACCTGGAAGAGCCTCCGCTCGGAGGCCGTGGCGCTGGTCTTCACCTCCACGGCCAGGCGGCCGTCGGTGAAGTCGTGTCGTTCGCCCTCGGGGCCCGTCCAGTGGCGGACGGCCCCCGGGTCGAGTTCCAACAGGCCGATCAGGACGAGGAGTTCCCCGAAGAGTCCGACGGCCTGTTCGTCCGTCAGGACGCGTCGGCCACCGCTGAACAGTCGCCGCCAGCGTTCCACGACCGCACGGGCGGTGCGGTAGGGCCGCTCGCCGTCGGCGGCCAGCGCGAGGAGCACGTCACGGCAGAGGGCGGTGAACACGTCGTCGAGTTCGCGACTCGTGCAGGCTATGTCGGCGAAGCGGCCGTAGCTCTCGTCGTCCTCGAGTGGGCGTTCGAGGATCCGGAGCGACCCGCTCGCCATCCCCGCCGAGAGGCGCTGTCGCGTCGCCAGGGGTATCAGCAGGTGCCTCATGCCGCCCGCGTCGACCGCCGCCAGGAGAGGACCGTGGGCGGTCGTGACCGGAAGGGCGGACGTCCTCAGGACGTGTCCCGGCTTGACCGGGGCCGCGTCGAGACCTCGCCAGTGGTCGTCGAGGACGAGACGGGGGTCCGGCTCGGGCTCGCTCATCTGTCGTCGTCCTCCAACAGCAGGGCGAGCTCGTCCTCGTCCATCCCGTCGAACTCGTCGTCGTGGACGACGTCCGAGAGGTCGGCGCTGTACCACTCGACCTCGCTGTCCTCACCACGGGGCAGGGGGAAGACGAGGCCGACCCCGATGACGTGGTCCACGGCGTCCAGCGGCACGCGGCGTTCCTTCGTGGGGGGCGAGACCCTGTCGATCGGGTAGAGGGTCAACAGCGCGGTGTCGGGGCACTGGGTCCGTCGTGCCAGTTTCAGGTTCTTCTCGGTGATCTCCTCGAACCCGCTCAGGTCGAGGTCGACACCGGCGTCCCGACGGCTCATGAGGGTCTTGATGTCGGCGGCGTCGTGCCCGCTCTCCAACTTCGCACGGACCACCCGGTCCACGGCGACGCCCTGGGCGAACTCGTAGGCGGCGTCGGGATCGCCGGTGAGCGGGTTGCCGATGACGGCCACGTTCCACCGTTTCAGGGCCCCGCCGCCCGGTGCCTTGATCCGCCTCTCCACATACCGTCGGAGCAGACCCGCGTCGCAGTCCATCGACTTCTCGTGGAAGCGGTAACGGTCGAGGAAGTCGAGGACCATGTCGTAGGGAACGTCGCGAAGCAGGTGCCGGCCCTGGTGGGAGCGGTCCTCGTGCCGGGCCCCTCCCATGCGGAGAGCCTGTTCGACGAGTTCGCCGGCGGCCTTGCGGTTGGCCCGCAGCCATTCCGCGTCGGCCGTGCGGAAGTAACGGGTCTGCACTCGCTGCCCGCCGTAGGCGGCGCTCGCCTTGACCGCGTCGCGCATCTTGCTCGCGGCGGTGATGCGCAGCGCGGGGTGGTTGCGCAGCCGGACGGCGAAGGTCAGCGGGGTCTTGTCCTCCACCAGGTAGGAGTCGATGTCGCGCCTCATCTCCGATTCCACGGTGGCGATGTGGCGGAACCAGTCCCGCAGTTCGTCGGTCATCCAGATACGGGGAAGGTCCGCGTAGCCGTCCCTGAACCCGAACCACCGCCCCATCTGGAGCAGCGTGTCGTAGGTGGAGGCGCCTCGGACGAAGTAGCTGACGGCGAGGCCTTCGAGGGTCAGGCCGCGGGAGAGCGTGTTGCCGCCGACGGCGATGGCGACGATCGGGCCGGTCTCGTAGTCGAGACGTTCGACGCTCTTGGAGTTGTCGAGGATGATCCGGCAGTCGTCGACGACTCCGGCGAGCTTCGGGAGGAGGTCCTCGAAGGGCGTCTTCCGCTCGTCGAAGTCCTCTCCGGGCACCCGAGCCGTCTCCGTGTCCCACAGTTGACGCAGTTCGTCGAGGAGTTCCGGTTCCCCGGCCGTGATCATGTCGGACGTCGTGGACCTGAAGCGCTTCAGGGGTTCCTCGAAGCTCCGGTGGACCACCGTGCTGACGCTGGTGTGGACGAGCATCGTCGAGTGGGGCACGCCCCGTCCGCGTACGTGTCGGGCCGCGGTGGCGAGCCAGAAGTAGAGGACGGCGGTGCGGAGGGCGCCGTCGATCTCGGGGCTGAATCCGTCGATCTCGTCGCGGCCCGGTCGGACGAGTGCGATCTCCTCCTCCGGCACGGTCCGGATCATGTCGTAGCCGTCGGGCACGTCCTGCGGGTCCTCCCCGTCCAACGGCTCCCGTCCGAACAGCACCTCGGTGCCGAAGTGTCCGCGTGGCTTGGGCAGGTTGACGATGAAGTCCCGCGGATAGAGGTCTTTGGCCGTCGGGTCGATGAGAAGGTTCGCGAACGGGGTGGCGGTGTAACCGACGTATCCGCCCCGGGGGAACAGGTCGATGATCTCGCGGATCAGCGGGTTGGTCCGCTTCGACGCGATGCTCGCCTGGTCCGCCTCGTCGTCGATGATGAGCGTGGGGCAGTTCTTCAGGTGTTCGGGGGCCTTCTCCAGCCAGTCCTTGAGCTTCTTGAGCCGAGGGACGTTCTTCTTCACGACGCACAGGACGTGTTGCTGGCTCTTGTTGGTGAAGAACGCGGCGGGGTTGCCGGCGGGCGGTTCGAAGTCGCCCTCGACTCCGGTGAGGGGGTGCCACTGGTCGATCACCGGTTGGAGGAGCTGTCGCTCGAGCCGCAGCTGGGTCTGCCGGCGCAGACCGTTGTGGATGCCGGCGAGCACGATGAAGAACTTGTACCCCGCGTCCGCGGCCTTGGCGATCAGGGCGGTGAAGTTGGTGGTCTTGCCGGACTGCACGTAGCCCACGACGAGCCCGCGGGTGGAGAACTCCTTCTCCTTGGGGTGGTCGAGCATCGAGACGACCTTGGTGGACGCGGCGTCGAGGTCCCGGAGTCCGTCGCCGTGCCAGGACGGCTGCCGTCCCAGCAGGTCGTGGAACGCGGGCCAGCAACGGTCGCCCTCCTGCGGGCCGACGTACCAGGTCTCACGGTTGTTCCGCACGACGGAGCCGGGCTGACGCTTGTCGCGGATCTCGATGGTCTCCCGCTGATGGCGTTCGGCGATCCGCTTGACGAGATCCTCGCCGCCCCCGAAGAGCTTGAGCTTCCCCAGGGCCTGCTCCGGCGTATAGAGCCTGATCAAGCTCCGGAAGGTCTCGTACTGCTCGTCGAACTCGTCCACGGATCCCCTTCCGCCCCACACCCCGCCCGGCACGAGACCCCTGTCGGGCCGGACCCCACGACGTGACGACCGTACATCAGTCCGGCCGTCGTTCCTCTACGCACCGTCGTCACGCACGAGCACGACGCCCCTGGTCACGCGGCGACGAGGACCGATTCCTTCGCCCGTCGGGGCCGCTTCGGAGCGGGCACGGGGCGTTGTCCGGTCTGTGCCGCCAGCAGCGGCGCGAGATGCTCCGCGATCGCCCGGGCGAGGCCGACGGGCACCGCGTTGCCGATCTGACGGGCGATCTGGTCCCGGTTGCCGCACCACTTGAAGTCCATGGGGAAGCTCTGCAGGAGGGCCGCCTCGAGGTGGGTGATCGGGCGGTGAAGCCAGGGGTGGAGGTATCGGCCCTTCTCCGGCTTGAAGAACTCGGTTCGGATCGTCACGGAGGGCTTGTCGCGGTACAGCCGGCCCATGACGTCGGCGGAACCGCTCTTGTGCTTCCTCCAGCACGGGGACAGCAGCTCGTAGGGGATGTCGAAGCGGTTCCCGCCCTCCGGAATGGAGGCGTAGCGCTTCATCGACTTCGCCGTGATACCGCTTCGCCGAAGGTGCAGTTCCTCCATGGAGAAGGGCCCGGGAACGCCGTTGACCGTCGACCCGCGCGTGGGCAACTGCGCGCTCTGCTTCTTCAGGACGAGATCCGAGATCGTCTGCCAGACGGTACGCGGTCGGCTGACCGTCGGCGCGGGGATCAGGAGAGCGACGAGTTCCATCTCGGACACCTGGTCGAGTCGCTTGCCCGAGCCCGGAACGACCAGGTCCTTCCGCGCCCCGACGAGGATGGTCCGCCTCCTGCGCTGCGGCACCCCGTGATCGTCCGCGTTGATCAGATCGTGCCGGATGAGGTAGTCCTGGAGGAGCCCTCCGGGACGGGTCTCGTCCACGAGCAGGGCGAACTCCGGGGAGCGCCTGAAGGCGTCGACGTTCTCCATCACGAAGAACCTGGGCTCGGCGGCGGCGACCACCGCCAGATAGTGACGCCACAGCTGGTTACGCTCGTCGTCGGGATCCTGGTTTCCGAGCCTGGAGAACCCCTGGCACGGAGGACCGCCGAGGACCACGTCGGCCTTAGGGATCCCACCCTCGCGCCTCACCCAGGCGGCGATGTCCCCCTGATGGATGTGGGGACCGAAGTTCGCCTGGTAGGTGGCCGCGGCGGCCTCGTCGAGCTCCACCGCGGCGATGGGGCGGTAGACCGGCTTCCCCTGATGCCTGGCGTCGACGAATCCCTTGGTCAAGCCGCCACAACCCGCGAAGAGATCGATCACCCGGAAGTCCCCGGAGTGCGGGGCCTCACCGCTGTGAGGCGGATCGAATGCGCTGATCGTGGAAGGGGTGTCGGCCATGCAGGCACTCTAGCCGGCCCGCCCCAACCGAAACAACACACACCCCAAACCTCGATTCTACTACGCCGGCCCGGCGTCGCGCCGGCCCCGGCTTCCGCGTCCCTCCGACCGACCGGAACTGTCACCGCCGCACCCGACGGCCGTATCGTCGACCCCCGGACCATACGAAGGGGTAAGGGGTCGACAATGGTTGGCGTGACTCCCGGCGAGCCGTTGAAACCGGACCCGGCGGACCGTTCATGGAGGCCGAAGCCGGGCCTCGACACGGCCCAGCGCTCCAGGGAGCAGGACCGTGCCGCCGGAGGCCGCGACCGCCGCCTGGTGGACGCGGGTGAAGGACGACTCAAGCCCGCGAGCGTCGTGCTGAGCAGGTCCGTACGGACCGGCCGGGTGAAGGCCGTCCTCCGGTGGTCCGCCGACGGGCGCCGGAGAAGCGCGCCCCTAGGTGAGGTGGATCACACCACGCGAGCCGCCAACCTGCGCGAGGGCTGGCGTCTGGCGAGAGAGGCCGGGCTGCTCACGGAGACGTCCCTGCCCCCGGGGTCGTGGGCCTCGTCCCCCGCGACCCGTGCGTCCATGCGCTCGAACACCGGCAGGGACACCAAACCCGAGCTACGCCTGCGCTCGCTCCTGCATCACGCCGGGCTCAGGTACAAGGTGTCCGCCCGGCCTGTCCCCACCCTGCGCCGGACCGCCGACGTGGTCTTCACGAAAGCCAAGGTCGCCGTCTTCGTGGACGGCTGCTATTGGCACTTTTGCCCGGAACATCGCAGCGTGCCCGCGACGAACCGGGACTTCTGGGTCGAGAAACTGGAGAAGAACAGGGCACGCGACGCGGAGACCGTTCGGCTGCTGCAAGAGCAGGGGTGGACGGTCCTCCGGTTCTGGGAGCACGTGTCTGCCGAGGAGGCGGCCCACGAGGTGATCGAGCAGGTCGCCCGGGCTCGCGGGACGACGGAGCCTCGCCGACCCCGGCCGGCCGTCGGGCCTCGGTGATCGCTCGGACCGCCTCCCGTGCCGACCGGACTGCAAGCCGGTCGGCACCACGCGGAGGGACTGTGACGAGTCTCCGTCGACCGGCGAGACCGGTCGTGCCGGGTGATTCGCCCCACCGAAGCGACCAGCTCGCTCCCCCCCCAGGGCTTCACACGAGGAGGATCTCCTCGGGCCTGCGGATGAACGCCTCCGGTGACGGGTTGCTCAACCGGGCGTCGACGCATGTCATGAGGGCTCCACTGTGGACCTGGACGGCGGTCTCACGCAGCTCCCGGATCAGGTCCTGCCCGTTGATCAGAACCACGGGCTACTGGTCCTCCACCATCTCCAGCTGCGCCGGCTCGGGGTCGGAGCCGGTGGTGGCGTACGCCGGAGCGGCGGGTGAGCCAGCCTTCGTTGTAGCTGTGTGCGGAGCCGGGGTGGGTGCCCGCCGACTACGGAGGCGACGGCCGGATCTGTTTCGCTGGCCGCTCTGCCACTCGTCGGCGGCCGACCGGCGTCCCGGACGGCCGGCCACCCCGGCGTGGCCGGCCGTAAGACTCCCTGACGCTGCAGGGGGGCATGGCGCGACTCAGCCAGGCCCTCGGACCGACGTGTCACGGTGGTCGTCCAGAGCAGCGGCGCGAGGATGGTACGGGAGGCGTGACATCTTGCAGACACCGGCC
Source organism: Kitasatospora sp. NPDC051705 (assembly GCF_044453265.1). Lineage (NCBI taxonomy): Bacteria > Bacillati > Actinomycetota > Actinomycetes > Kitasatosporales > Streptomycetaceae > Kitasatospora > Kitasatospora sp. NPDC051705. The sequence continues at coordinate 95,990 of NZ_JBITCO010000027.1, forward strand.
CACATCCGCCGCTCCTCCTCCACCGTGGCCGGCAGGACCAGCCCCATGGATGCCGCGAGCGGCTTGCGTCCGACGTTCACCATCGCGCGAACCGCTGCTGCCCACTCGTCGGTGGAGGTCACCGCGCAGCGGTACCAGAGTGGGGTGGCTCCCAGGACGACGATCGCCGCGAGAACCAGCCGGTCAGCCTTCGCATCCGGGCCGAGCAGCCCCCCGAGAGCGGTTGCGGCCACCGCGATGTGGCCGTAGAGCAGGGCTACGAAGAAGTCGACGCTGGTTCGCCCGGATTCGACCTGGCGACGGATCTGCTCCGGTACCACGCCGCAGAGCTCGTTCCAGAGCACCTGCGTGTCCAGGCGGTAGCGATCGTGGCTGTACTCCTCCAGCCGGCGGATGGCGTTTCCGAGTCGTGTGGGTGCGACCTGGGCGTCGTCGACGGGATAGCGGCGCAGGCGTTCGCGAAGCAAGGCGTGCTGGACCGCGGTGTGCGAACGCGAGGCGGACGCCCGACGCTGCAGCTGCGTGTTCGCGCGCAGCGCGGCGAGCCGCGAGGCTTCGTCCGGTTCCAGTACGTGTTGCCGCTCGCGCCGCTCCATGCGGCCGAGGTCGAGTCGGTCCAGGAACGACTGCTTCAGCCGTCGCTGACCTTCGCACCCGCGATGGTAGGCCCACCTCGGCCAGAAGAGATATCCCTCGAGCAGTCGGTACAGCGGATTCTGCAGGGCCTGCAGCACGATGCCTGCCAGGACGGCCCCGACCAGGAGGGGTACCGATTCCGCGGCCCGGCGGACCAACCCGAGGTCGAGCAGCTCCGGTCTCCCTCGATAGGCAGGGAGCAGGACGATTGCGATCAGGGCCAGGTTGACGGCGGTCGGCAGAATCCAGCCGACGAGGACGGCCCAGGCGCCGCCGAGGACGCCTTTGGCTATGTCACCCAACGATTCGGTCTCCACTCACCATTCGTCGTCCTCGCCGAAGTCCGGGCCGGGTGGCGTGGCTCGGTCCTCGCTTCCGACGTTTGACACGTGCACGCTGCCGGTTTGGACGACCGAACCGTGGAAGGTCCCGTTGACAATGATTCCCGGTTGGTGGGCCGGCAAAGCTTGCGCGGCGGATTCCTCGAACAGCGCAAGCAGCTCAGCCGCGGCTTCCGGGCGATTCCACAAGAGCCGGCGCAGTCTTGCCGTCCATTCGACGACCGCCTGAGACATCATGGCCGGGTCGGCCACTACCTCGGCCCGGGTCTCGTCCAACTCCTCAGCCACGGATTCGGCTGACCGGTGTCGGCCCAGCAGGGCTGCGAGCCGCCCCCGAACCTGCTGCCACGTGTCGGTGGCCATCAGCGCGACCACCATGGCCGCGCCCCTTTGTGCCAGCTCGCTCAGCTCTGGCTCCACGATCTCCTCCCATCCTGAAGTGGACGCCAGCCTATGGGAGTTCGGAGTCACTGTGGGGCGATCGTTCCTTCCCGTCGGCAAGGAGATCGCTGCCCTCGACTCCCCTGACGTTTGGGCGCGGGCACTCGAGCGGGAACAGGTCACTGATGACAGCTGCATCCGGATCGGCCCTGGTGCGCTCGCGACCGGCAACCGCTCGCCCACCGGACATCCGGTGACGGGGGTAAGTCCTTGCGTCCTCCCGCAGTGGCCTCAGGCGAGGAGGATCTCCTCGGGCCTACGGTTGAGCACCTCCGGTGACCGACTGTGCAGCAGGGCGCCGACGCATGCCATGAGGTCTCCGCCGTGGTCCTGGACGGCGATCTCGCGCAGCTCCCGGATGAGGTCCTGCCCGTTGATCAGAACGACCGGGTACTGGTCCTCGGCCATCTCCAGCTGCGCGGGCTCGGAGTAGGAGCCGGTGGTGACGTACACGCCGATCCAGCCTCGCTTGAGGCGAGCCACGACGCGTGCGATCTGCTCGGCCGACACCAGGCTGTCCGGCTTGATGCACTTGGCCTGTCCGAGCACGACCAGCCTGGTGCCGGCGAGGCCGCTGCCGAGGTCCAGGCGTCCGACGAAGTCGGCGCCACCGTCGGCGGATCGGCGGGTGAGCCAGCCTTCCTTGTAGCTGTGCCCGGAGCCGCGCATCACCTTCGCGGCGACGACGGCGGCCAGGATCTCGAAGGCGTGTTTGTCGTTGTCGAAGCGCTTGTAGAGGGCCCGGAGGTCAGCCTCGGTGGAACTGCCGGGTACCGGACGCTGGTCACGGACCTTGACCACCTGACCGCGGGCCACACGCCTGCGTATCCTCGGCAGGACCGAATGACCGTGCTTGACCCACTCGCGCCATGCTGCGGGTGCCAGCTTGAGGATCTCGGCGTCGGATCGGGCAGCGTCTCGACGGGCGGTGATCCACTCCCACGCCAGTTCGTCGTCCTCGTCGGTGAGGTCGACGACCACGAGGTCGAACACGTAGTTGGTGAACGTCTTCTTCGTCGCGCCGCCCCACTGGACGACGCGTTCGGCCCGCTCGATCAGGGCCACGCCACAGAACTGGACTTGGCCCTTGTCCCTCCCGTCGTGCGGGACGGAGCGGAAGAGCAGCAACGGTGCAGCGGCGGACCTGCCCTCGGGCGTGGGTGCCTGGTGGCTGTCGAAGGCTTCCAGCAGTGCCGCGTTGCCGTTGGTGGCACCGACCGGTTTCGTGGATTCGGGCTTGTGGTCGCCGAAGTAGCGGACGTGTCCGTTGTCCACGTCGAACACGTCGTGCCAGGGGGTCTGCTCCGACCCGGCCTTCCACGGGCTCGACCGGATCATGACGGCCGGTCGCCTCATCCCGGCCACGGTCTTGACCCTGGCTATGGGGTTGATGCCCCTCTCCAGCTGGGCGCGCGGCAGGCCCGGGCTCTCGGTGACGAAGTAGAAGTTGTCGAATCCGTCGACGGTCGCCGGCAAGGCGTCTTTCGCAGCCGCGTACCGAAGAACCCCACCCACGTGCAACGTACGCCCCACGACGCCCCCTTCGACAAGATCTCTCCCGTCGGTAATCCTGCCAGCTAAGTCAGACAATCCGACTACGCGGCGAGCGCGATCCTGGCGGTCGGGAAGGCCGGCTCGGGGAGGTCTGCCGCAGCAATCCACTCGACGGCCAGTTGTTTGTCCGGCTCGGTGTTGACCAGTTCGCCGGTCCATCGGTCGGTGGCGAAGACGAAGAGGACGAACTGCCCGAGCCCGTCGTAGCTCTGCTCGACGTGGACGACGTGGACGAGTTCGAGGTTCACGGGATCGACCAGCAGGCCGGTCTCCTCCTTGAGCTCGCGGGCGGCTGCCTCGTCGAGGGCTTCCCCAGGCTCCGTCCTACCGCCCGGAACGGTCCAGGCCAGCCGCGGCGACCAGTTGGCCGAGGCGTAGGCACGGCGGCGATGCGGTCGGTGGCCTTGTCGTGGACGATCACGCAGACCGCGTTCCGGCTGTTCACGACGGCGCTGGTCGTCATGGTGCGAGCTCCTCGTCGGGCTGCCACAGGACGTCGGTGATCCAGCCCGGTCTGGCCGTGTGCCAGCCATAGCGGCGACGTCGTAGCCGAAAGGCGCGAGGGCGAGGAAGTCGAAGTCGATGACGGCGACTGTCGCGCCTTCGACGAGGAGGTTGCGCGGATTGGCGTCCTGGTAGGACGCGGCCGGCATGTCGGCGGCCTTCTCGAGCCAGCCTTCGATCGCTTCGAGGGTCAGGGCGGGTTCGGGTACGGAGGTCAGGACGTGCCGGAGGCGCTCACGTCGGCTGTCGACGAACCCGTCGATGGTGGTGGTGCCTCTGCTGGTGAAGGACCCGTCCAGACGAGCGTGCGCCAGCTCGTGGAAATACACGGACGTGTGCTGGCGGCCGAGGGGTCCTGCGAGGACGGCCAGGTCGGCCGGGCCGGCGTGGCGACCGTCAAGGTGCTCGAAGACGCTCTCCCCGGGAAGCTGTTCGACGATCTGTGGTGTCCGGACGTCCGGGTTGACGCCGGTGAGCCACCGATGGTGGGCAAGGGAGCGCTGTTGGATCAGCGGGTGGTCGTAGGTCTTGGTGAAGGTCCTCATGACGGGCGTGCTCGACCGCTTCGGGTCCGCCCTGCTGGACGTGGCGCCGAACAGCCCCCATGCACAACTCTGGGACCAGTACACCCACGACAATCGAAGGACACCCGCGTGACGGAGCCGGACCTGCGCCACTTCACCGAGCTGCCCCCTCGCACACCGGACACTGGTCGACCTCTATGCGGACGTCCGGGCGCCGCTGCTCCACCTCCCCAACTACGCCGTCGCCACGTTTGCCGAGCGTCTCGACCGCCACGGCGCCGAGCCCGGCTTCGAAGCCGCCATCGGCTACGACGAGGACGAGCCGATCGGCTACGCCTGCGGCAACACCATCCGTTCCGGCGACCGCTGGTGGACCCGGATGTCCAAGCCGATGGCTCCCGACCTCACCGCCGGCCCCGTCTTCGCGCTCAAGGAACTGGGCGTCCGCACAGCGTGGCGCGGCACGGGCGCCGCCCGCCGCATCCACGAGGGCCTCGCAGGCAACCGCCCCCGAGGAACGGATCACCCTGATGGTGAACCCCGCGGCCGGTGACGGCAAGGTGCTGACGCTGTACGAGCCATGGGGGTATGCGGCTGTCAACGAGGTCCAGCCGAACCCGGACGCACCGCCGCTCGTGGCAATGATCCGGAAGTGCGAGGTCTGAACATCCAAGCAGGCCCGGGGAGCAGTGTAGGTCCCGCCTGTCCCTCATGATCGGACTGGCGTCAGCCTGCGTGAGGGTGTCGGGTCCTTTGCCCATGGCGCCCACGTGGCCGTTCGCAAATGCAGGAGTCACCCCGTGCTACACGCGACTGGAGGGGAGAGCGGCAGCGGGAACCGGTGCTCGGTGGGCCAGTCACCGTGCTCTGTCGGCAGTCGATGCCCCACGCCGTTTCCCGACGGCCGCGTCCGGCCCGTCGTCCGGCATCGCCATGGCATCGCTCCGCCGCGGTGAACGGCCAGGGTGGTCGGCGGGCCCGACTCGGCAGACCTCCGCATGCAGCCCTCCTACCAGGGCGACGATGGCCTACCGCAGTACGGGCGCGCGGCCCGCTGCCGTAGTGGTTGCCGGTAGCTGCGGAAGAGAGCCGATTTTCTGCGGAAAATCCGCGTCGGGCTCCCGCCCTCGGCGGGGACGCCCACAGGCTGCTGATCGGCAGGTCAGCCGACGGCCGGCGAGCCGGTGCCGCTGCGGTCGTCGAGGACGATGTGCGGCTGCTGCAGTCGGTCGCTGCCGACCTGGTCGTCAGCGGGTCGGGTGCTGTTGATGACGGCGGCGATGCGCTCGTAGCTGGTGACGGCGAGGGTCCAGGTCTCGATGCCGGTGTCCTTGCCGAGGCCGCTGCACACCGTCTCCCGAAGCGCGTTGAGAAGGGCGAGGGTGCTGCGGCCGGACAGGACCGTGTCCTCGTTGCTGTCGTTGACCGGCTTCGAGAAGTGGTCGGTGCCTTCGACCTGAGCCGCCAGGAAGTCCCAGGTCTCAGGGTGGCAGGAGATCGAGACGGTCTTCACCGCGGCGGCCTTGCGGAGGGTGCCGACGTGGTTCTCCCAGACGAAGGGCTCCGGGATCAGGTCGGAGACGTCGTTGGCGTACCGACTCGGGAGGTCATCGGCTGAGGAGGCCTGCTCCTGTGCGACTGCTTCCGTGCGCTTGGATTCGACCTCCGCGTCCTGCGCCGCTGCCACGGAGGGGCGCAGAAGATCTGCGAGCTGGGCGGCGACCTCGGTTGCGATCAGCCGCGCCTGGTCCTCCGGAGAGGCGGCGACGGTGATCGGCTCGAGTGCAGGTACTTCTGCGGACTGCATTTCCAGCTCGGGGGCGACGGGCTCCGAAAGGCTGCCCTGGGACGTGGCGAGTTTCGCGGCCACCTCGGCGGCGATCTGGCTGAGCTGGTCGTTGGTGAGGGCGTTCGGGGTAACCTGCGCGTTGTCGGCGGGGGTGGTCTCGGACACGGTCGTCTCCTCGCTGTCGGATCGCGCGGCCTCGCCGCTCACGGTGAAGGTGGTCGGCTCAGCGGCCCGGTCGGACGTCGTGGGCTCGGTGCTGGGAAGCCCGGCGGTGTCGACGGAGCCGTCGTTGGCATCGTCGCCGGGAGAGTGAATGGCGTCGTTCTGGCTGTCCACCTCGGGAGAGACTCCCGCTGGCTGGCTCACGGCCTCGGGCGAGTCGATGGCGGGCCGTGGCGACTCGCCGTGGCCGACTCCCGGAGGGGAATGAATGCTGTTCTGCAGGGCGCTGAGCTCGGCCCGCAGGTTGGCCAGCTGGCGGTGGAGGCTGCGGTTGTCCTGATGGGCACGACTGGCTTCCTGCTGCTCTCGGGCGATCGCCTCGAAGAACTCGTCGCGGTGTTCGCTCAGGCCGGCCGCCAGCGTCGCGGTGAGTTCGGTCCGCAGGTTGTCGGTGTTGTTGCGGATCCCCTCGAGGCCGGTCTGTAGGACCGTCCCGACCTCTGCGCGCAGCAGTTCGACCTGATGGGCGGTGCCCCTCGCCATATCCCCTCCCGTTCTCGCGCGCCGTCGAGCGCGCGGCGGGTACAGCGTGGCGGCAAGGGGCCAGTGCGTGATGAGGACATGAGCGGGGCTGTCGAGATAGCGCCGGTTACTGTCTGAGATCAGATCATCACGCTGGAGTAATTGGTCGCCAGTTCGATCTACGCCTTCGCCGAGACGACGCGCTGAATCTCTGTTCGACCTGCCGTTACGACTGACGGGGGCACACGCCGCCGATGACCCCCGTGCGGACCCAAGGCGTACACCTGGAGGTTCTTCCGCGCGGACCGGGGCGCTCGGGTGGGAGGGTGCGGAGCTGTCGGGCGTCGTGGCTGGCTTCGGGGTGGGCCTGCCAGCGGTCGCGGCGGCGGACGAGGTCGGGGCCCAGGATGACTGCGCCGAAGGCGTATTCGAGGCCCTGGGCGGTGTAGATGCAGCCGACCTGGTCGTGACCGCCGCGGTCGGTCGCCCAGTAGGGGCGGGCCGGTACGTCGGGGAAGCCGGGGACGGGCTGTTCGGCGCGCAGGTTCCAGGGGCGGGCCCAGGAGCGCTCGTCGTGGTCCGGGCCGTGCCAGCGGATGGCGACCTCCGGCTCGAGCGGGGGGACGTCGGTGGCGTTCCAGGGCCAGCAGAAGCCCGCGGTGATCCGGGCGCTGCGGCCGTGCGCGGTGTGGCCGTCGACCCAGGAGGCGAGCGCGTCGGGGTCGGCGGCCAGGGCGAGGTCGTAGCCGCCGCCGCTCCACGGGCGCGGTGTGCCGGTGTCGGAGAACAGGGTGTCGACCCAGTGGTGGTAGGCCTGGGAGCCGTTGCAGCGGAACTGGGTGTCGAGGTCGATACGCCGGAAGACCGCCCCGGCGGCGTGCGCGTGGTGTTCCAGTTCGTCGGCCTTGAGGCCTTCGGTGGGGCGTACGATCTGGCGCTCGTCGAGGAACAGGACGAGGACGGCGACCTGTTCGAGGAGCTTGCGCAGGACGATGGGGAAGCCGGGGCCGCGCTGGTCCGGGTAGGTGGCGGCGCGGTGGGCCTCGTCGAGGAGGACGACGCTGTTCTTGTCCAGGCCGCCGGGGTTCTTGTTCTTGAACGTGGCGACGAGGCCGCGGGCGTCCTCGCTGAGCAGCCGTTGGAGCTGGCGGGTGAGGGTTCCGGACGGCGTGAGCAGGCGGGGGTTGCTGCCGGGCAGGTGGCACAGGTCGCCCATGACGCGGGCGGCGATGGCCGTCTTGCCGGTGCCGGGTCCTCCGGTGACGAGGACCATGGCACCCGGCCGCGGTTGCCCGTGGGCGGAGGTCCGGTGGGCGGCCGCCTGTTTGACGGCATCGAGGATCGCCAGGCGGGCTCGGTCCTGTTCGCCGATGAGGAAGAACTGGCGGCGGTTCTCAATGTTGGCGGCCAGCCGCTCCAGGACGCGCTCGGAGGGCCGGTGGCGGCCTTCGAGGAAGCGGTCGACGGCGTCCCGAGGTGCGGGTCCGAGGCCGGCGCAGCCGAGGCGCCGCGCGAGTTCCTCGGCAGGCACGCTGCTCGCGAGGTCGTCACGGCCGAGGAGGGGGAACTCGGCACTCGGTCCGCCCGCGGAGGCCACGCCCCGCAGGAGGTCGATCAGGCCTGCGGGGGCGTTGTGCAGAACCACCGTGCCCTTGGCCCGTACGCCGCTGCCGCCGTCGGCCCAGTCCCGCAGGTAGTGGACGTAGCTGCCCACCTGGCGGGCGGGATGCGGCACGGTCCGCCCTCCGACCTCGAGCGACGCGGGAAGTCCCGGTGACGGCCGGGCCCGCGTCCACTGCTTCAGCTCCACCACCACGACGGTCAGGGCGCCGTCCGCGTCCTGGCCGACGACCGCGGCGTCGACGCGTTCGCCCGTTCCCGGGAGGGAGAGCTCCAGCAGGACGTCGAGGCCCCCGAGCCCGGCGCGCACCAGCGCGTCGAGGAGGACCGGCCAGCTGCGCTGCCAGCTGCTGGCCTCCTCCGGCCTCGGGTCCGCGCCAGGGCCTTGAACCGCTCTGTGCACTCGTCGATGAACTCCTGCTGCGCGGCCCGCCGCGCGACCTCGCCGATGACCCCCCGGTGTACGTACATGACCGATGCATATCACCGATGTCTGACAGAGCGTCATCGGAGGGTGCCGACAGAGGGGAGGGCCCCAGGGCGGCGCCCTCCCGTGGTGTTCAGAGCACGGGTGCGGCGGGTCCGGTCAGGGCGGACGCGGCAGCCGGCGGCGCGGCGGAGTTGCTCCGGTGCCAGTCGAAGTACTCCGCGCTCTCCGGTGTGTGGGCGGTGCAGCGCCGGCCTTCGAGGGTCGTGGCGGCGGTGAGGAGGTCGGCGGAGGCGGCGCCCTTGGGTGAGACCTCCACGATGCCCTCGGGGGACACCCGGATGAAGCCGTCCTCGAACAGGGCGTCGCAGCCGAGCAGGCAGGCGGCCATCAGGTTCGCGAGGTGGGAGCGCTGTTCGAGGTTGCACCGGGACCTCTTGCGCACGTGGGCCGCCCGGACGAGTCCAGAGGGCAGCGTCCGCCCGCAGAGGTCGCAGCGGATGGAGCCGGCGCCGTTGAACTTCTCGCGGCGGAGCCGGGCCTGCTCGCGGCGGGCGAAGGTGACCACGACCCGGTCCAGGTTGTCGCCCAGGTCGAGGTAGCGGTCCTGGCCCGGGACGGGGGTGAGGCCGTGCCAGGGGATGGGGGGCGCCGGCTGCCCGGTGGCCGCTTCCTCCGGGGACTGCGGCTGGTGCTCGATGGAGTCGACCAGCCTGGTCATGACCTCGGGGTCGGCGACGGGGACCGGGGCGCCCTGCTTGTTGGCGGAGAGGCGGAAGGCTTCCATGGCGTCGGCACCGAGTTGTGCTCCGGCGACGGTGGACTCGAGGTCCAGGACGTCGAGGGGGATCCGGACGGGGTAGGTGTCGTCGGGCCAGATCTCACGCTGGTCGGGGTAGACGGTCCCGGTGACCTGGGCGACGGCCAGTTCGCGCAGGACCGCTCCGGCCCAGTCGCCGGCGGGGACACGGGCGTTCGGTCCCCGGTGGCCGAACAGGATGTAGTCGCCGGGCCTCAGCGCGGCCAGGACTCGGGGGGTGTCGGCCTTCCGGCGGTGTCGCGCTTCCAGCCCCATATGGACTCGCGCAGGCCGATCTGGAAATTCCGCTTCGACGGAGCGGGAACGTACACGGCGACGACGGACACGTCGTGGTCCTCCACGGCTCGACTCTCCGCCAGAGGGGAGAGTTCGGTGGTTGCGGTCTGACGGCGGCGCGGGTCCCGCCGAGCGGGAGATAGCGCCACGTGGGTCACGTCTACCAGACGGGGCTGACGGTACGGAAGCGTTTTCCCTGACGGTTGGGAACTGGGCCGGCATGTCCGGGCTTCAGTCGCTAAGAGTCCTACGCGGGGCACGGACGTCGGACAGGTCCGTACCTGAGTCGCTTGGGTCGCTTCCGTCGCTTGGGGTTCCACCTCGAGGGGAACGGACAGCCGGCTCCGCGGCGGTACGGCCCTTCCTGGGCTGGGTCAGCGACGGAAGCGACCCACTCGTCCCTGTCTTGGTGCGCTGCGTGCCGGTCGCCTCGCGGGCCTGACCAGTACCAGTCCTCCGGCGGGCGGGACGAGCGCCCGGAGCTACCGAAGCGACTGAAGCGACCGAACCCGGGGCTTTCCCTAGCGGAAGTCCGAAGGACGAACCGCGGTTCCAGCGGGCTGGGGGCGCCTTCCGGTCCGGGGCAGAGCTACTGAAGCTACCCAAGCGACCGAACCCGGAGCTTTCAGAGCAGTCCTGACACGCGCGACACGCCGAGCGACCGGGCGCGAGAGACTCGGTAGCTTCGGTCGCTGAGCCTCAGTCGCTGGACAAAACCGCAGGTCAGACGCTGTTAACCTACCTCTACAGCGACTGAAGCGACTCAAGTTCGGGTATATGAAGACATTCCCGTGTGCGTGTGCGCGTTATAGACCCGGGCTACAGTCGCTTCGGTCGCTGTTTGGCTTGAAAAACGGCTCCGACCTGCGAAAACGTCCGTTGGCCGAGAACAGCGACCGAAGCGACTCGGTCGCTCCCCCGGAGTTCGGTAGCTGAGTTCCCCCGGGAAGGTCCGCCACTCCGGATACGAGCGTCCTCGCTCGGATAGTCTGTGTGAGCTATCTTCTGGACTTCGGTCGCTTCAGTCGCTGATCCGGCGCCCACCAGTGCCCTGACCTGGCTTTTTGCCCTCAGCGACTGAACGAGCGACCAGAAGTCGGGCAGCTACCGAGCTACCGAAGCAGCTGCAGCAGCTACTGAACCAAGGGGGAGGGACCCGCGTGACGGCGCCGCAGGCCGTGGGGAGCGACCGAACGGGCCGCCAGCCGGACCCGCTGGCCGTCGCCCGCTGGTGTGCCGCCCAGGCCTGGCCGGTCCACCCGCTGGCACCCGGCCGCAAGACACCGCCCGCCAACTGCCAGGCCTGCCAGGAGTCCCCCCACTCCCCCGCAGAATGCTCCTGCCCCCGAAACGGTCGCTGGTGCCACGGTTTCCATGCCGCCACCCTCGACCAGGACGTCATCACCGCCTGGTGGCGGACCAACCCCGACTTCGGCGCTGCCGTCGCCTGCGGCCCCGCGGGCCTGGTCGTCATCGACGTCGACAGCCACCCCGCCGCCGTCCCCGCCCGGGACCGGATCCTTCCCGGCATCCCGATCCACGAACACGTCGACCTCGAAGGCCTGGAGAACGGCTACCACACGCTCGCGCTGCTGGCCGCTCTCCGACGGTCCCCCTCCCCCGCCGACGACACCTCCACGCTGCGCGTGCGCACCCCCTCCGGCGGCCTGCACGTCTGGTACCGGGACGACGAGCACCGAGGCTTCACCTGCTCCACCGGCTCCTCCACCGGACGGGCCCTGGCCTGGCAGGTCGACGTCCGCGCCCACGGCGGCTACATCGTCGCGCCCGGCACCACCACCAGCGCCGGCACGTACACCGCCCTCCCCGGAGCCTGGACCCCGGCACCACTCCCCCGGTGGCTGGCCGAGGAACTCGGCCGCACCGGACACCTGAAGGACAGACAAGAAGCCCAGCCGACGGTCCCGGCCCCCGTCCCCGACCGTGCCCGCCAGGCAGTCGTGGCCGCGGGCGGCGGCAGGCGCGGAGCCGAGCGCGTCCTCGACACCGTCCTGCAGGACGTCACCGACTGCGCGACCACGTCCGAGGGCGCCGGCTTCACCGGCAAGCTCAACCGGGCCGCCTACACCGTCGGAGGCCTCGTCTCCGCCGGACACCTGACCCACACCGCCGCCGAGCAGCTCCTCCTCGACGCGGCCCGCACCGCCCGGCCCGCCCAGGACCGGCACAGCTCCGCCGTCATCCGTTCCGGCCTCGCCGCCGGTGCACGGCAGCCCCTGCACATCGGGAAGGCCCGCGGATGACCGACAGCCCCCGCAAGAGGACGGTCTTCGACCCCGTGGCCGCAGCCCAGCAGATCCTGGAGTACCCGCCGTTGCCCGGCCCCTCCCCGGCGCCCTGGCACGGCGCCGCCGTCCAGGAGAGCCTCCTCGACTCCCCCGCTGAGGTACTCCAGGCACCCCCGCAGCCGCCGTTCCACACCGGGCACACCGAGCACAGCACACACGCGGCACCGAGCGCTCAGGCGGCCCGGTCCGCTCAGGCCCAGGCCGGCCCGCAGGCCAGCCCCCACGGCCTGCTGCCCGACTCCCTCTCCGACCGCGGCAACGCCAAGCTCTTCGTCCACCTCTACGGCCGCGACTACCGTCACGTCCCCGGCATCGGCTGGTACCGCTGGTCCACCCACCGCTGGCAGCTCGACGAGGACGACACCGTCCTGTGGGCCGCCGGAGAGATGGCCGAAAGCGTCGCCACCCACGACCCCCGCGGCGTCTACACCAACGCCGACCTGCGCCGGCACCGCCGCCGTGCCCTGTCCACCTCCGGCATGAACGCCATGCTCGCCCAGGCCAAGTCCGCCCCCGGCATGGTCCTCAACGCAGCCCTCCTCGACGCCGACGCCTACGCCCTGTGCACCCCCGGCGGCGTGGTCGACCTGCGCACCGGAGCGATCGTGCCGCCTGACCCGAAGGTCCACCACCACTCCCGTTCCACCACCCTCGCCCCCGCCCGGATGCCCACCCCCCGCTGGGACCGCTTCCTCACCGACACCTTCGGCGACGACAAGGAAGGCCGCCAGACCCGCGACTTCCTCCACCTGCTGCTCGGCTACTCCATCAGCGGCGACGTCGGCGCCCAGGTCATGCCCTTCCTCTACGGCCAGGGCAAGAACGGCAAGTCCGTCCTCCTCGACGTCATGATCCAGCTGCTGGGCGACTACGCCGACGCCGCCCCGCCCGGCTTCCTTATGGCCAAGACCTTCGACGGCCACCCCACCGACCTCGCCGAACTCCACGGCCGGCGCATCATCGTCTGCTCAGAGCTCAAGCCCGGCGACCGCTTCGACGAGGCCCGGGTCAAGCTGCTCACCGGCGGCGACAAGATCAAGGCCCGCCGGATGCGCCAGGACTTCTTCTCCTTCGAGCCCACCCACAAGCTCTGGCTGCTCGGCAACCACCGCCCCGAGGTCGGCACCGGCGGCTTCGCCTTCTGGCGGCGCATGCGCCTGATCCCCTTCGAACGGGTCGTCCCCGAGGAACGCAAGATCGACAACCTGGCCCACGTCCTCGTGGCCGAGGAGGGCCCCGGCATCCTCGCCTGGCTCATCGACGGCGCCCGCCGCTACTTCGCCGGCGAGAAGGACCTCGCCGGCCCGCAGGCCGTCCAGACCGCCACCACCGCCTACGCTGAGACCGAGGACCACGTCGGCCGCTTCCTCAAGGAAGCCTGCGTCGCCGGCGAGGGCATGCGCGCGGAACAGGCCCAGCTCTTCGGCGCCTACACCCGTTGGTGCGGATTCGAGGGGGCCAATCCCGTATCCGGACGTGCTTTCGCCGCACGAGTCCGCGAGACACTGGGTATGACCTCTCCCAAGGAGATGGTCCTGTCCAACAGCCGCAAGTACTACCCGGGCATCGGCCTGATCACTGACGACACAGAGGAGCACAACGCGTGAGCGCGCTGATCGACCCGGCCGAGCTCGCCCACGAAACCGACCTCGTCTGGCTGGAGGACACCTCCGGCCTCGACTACGTCCGTCAGTCGCTGGACCGGCTCACCACCCGCCGCGGCCGCCCCGCCTACCACCGCGACGGCCGCATGGTCGGCTACGCGGTCCTCGGCCCGGACGCCAAGTCCTCCCGCGCCTCCGGCACCTTCCGCCGACGCGTCTTCTGGCTGCTCCCCCACGACCGCGACCAGGACCCGGACGGCCTGTACTCCACCGGCGCCCCCTCGGAGGCCGTCGACCCGCGCACCGTGGCCCCCGGGGTCAAGGGCTACAAGACCGAGCGCTCCGAGGGCGGCCCGGCCTCCCCGGCGATGCTCGAACTGGGGATAACGCTCCCGAAGGCCTGAGCACGTCGGCGAACGGCGGTGGGGGGGGGGGCGCGGGGGCGGGCCCCCCCCCCCCCCCCGGGTGGGGGGGGCGCCCCCCCCCGGCCCCCCCGGAGGTCGGCCTGGGCCCCCCCGCGGGACCCCCGGACACGCCCGGGGGCCCCACCCCCCCG